>NZ_JBCPSP010000002.1:0-338642 GCF_051129895.1 Pseudomonas sp. Je.1.5.c | reverse complement strand
CCCCCAGAATCATCCCTGGCCTGCTTCTTGCCTGATCATTTCATGTAGTGAGTACTTACCTAAACAAGCGCACCATTTGAGTTGTTTGGTAGCGCCCAGGTACTCGCCCTGAACGGCATGCAACCACCAGAGATGAGCCAACAATGCAAACAACCATCTCCCTGCGAATCAACGGTCAGCCCGTCGAAGTCAGCGCCATGGCCGACACCCCCTTGCTGCTGATCCTGCGCAACGACCTGTGCCTGAACGGCCCCAAGTACGGCTGCGGCCTAGGCGAATGCGGAGCCTGCACGGTGATCATCGACGGCGTCGCCGCACGCTCCTGCGTGATCCCGCTGTCCGGCGCCGCCAACCGCGACATCACCACCCTCGAAGGGCTGGGCAGCAAGGCCGCGCCGCATCCGGTACAGCAGGCGTTCATCGATGAGCAGGCGGCCCAATGCGGCTACTGCATGAACGGCATGATCATGACCGCCAAGGCCCTGCTTGACCGCATCCCCGATGCCAGCGACGAGCAGATCCGCAACGAGCTGTCCGGCAACCTCTGCCGTTGCGGCACCCACGTCGAAATCCTGCGCGCCGTGCGCCGCGCTGCCGGCCGCCTGGCCTGAGATCCGGAGCTGAACATGAACCACTCACAACACGTTCCCAGCCGCGAGCAACTGCTGGGCAAAAGCAACGTATTGCTGATCGTCGACCAGATCACGCCGCCCTCCGGGCCGGTGGCCAAGGGCGTGACGCCCACGCTCAAGGCGCGCGAGCTGGCGCTGTTTCTTGCGGTCAGTGACGACGGCATGGTCTACGCCTTCAACGGCCACGTCGACCTGGGCACTGGCATTCGCACCTCGCTGGCGCAAATCGTTGCCGAAGAGCTCGACCTGCGCATGGATCAGGTGCACATGGTACTGGGCGACACCGAGCGCGCTCCCAACCAGGGCGCGACCATCGCCAGCGCCACCTTGCAGATTTCCGCCGTGCCGCTGCGCAAGGCCGCGGCCACGGCGCGGCGCTTCCTCCTGCAACAGGCTGCCCAGCGCTTGGGCTGTGCGCCAGATGCGCTGCGCATGGAGGAGGGCGCAGTGATCAGCAGCGACGGCCGTAGCCTGCGTTTTGCCGAGCTGGTTCAGGGCGACAACCAGCAACTACCGATTGCCGAGGATGCGCCGCTCAAGGCGGTCGACGACTATCGCCTGGTCGGTCGCAGTGCGGCGCGGGTAGACATCCCTGGCAAAGCCACTGGCGAGCTGACCTACGTCCACGACATGCGCCTGCCCGACATGCTCCATGGCCGGGTGGTCCGCCCACCCTACGCCGGCCACGACAGCGGCGACTTTGTCGGCAACAGCTTGCTGGCGGTGGACCATGACTCCATCGCCCATCTCCCCGGAGTGATCGCGGTGGTGGTGATCCGCGACTTCGTCGGTGTCGTCGCCGAGCGTGAGGAGCAGGCGATTCGCGCCGCCCAAGCGCTGAAGATCAGCTGGAAACCGCACACTGGCAAGCTGCCGGATCTGAGCGATATCGCCCAGGCGATCCGCGACAACCCCCGCGTGCAGCGTACCGTGCTGGATCAGGGCGATGTCGACGGCGGCATCGCCAATGCCAGTCAGCGCCTGAGCCGCAGTTATCTGTGGCCCTATCAGCTGCATGGCTCGATTGGCCCGTCGTGCGCCTTGGCCGATTTTACCGAGGGGCAGATCCGCGTCTGGTCCGGCACGCAGAACCCGCACCTGCTGCGCGCAGACCTGGCTTGGTTGTTGGCGTGCGACGAACAGCGCATCGAGATCATCCGCATGGAAGCCGCTGGCTGCTATGGCCGCAACTGCGCTGACGATGTCTGCGCTGACGCGGTGCTGTTGTCCCGTGCGGTCGGCCGCCCGGTGCGGGTGCAGCTGACCCGTGAGCAGGAGCATGCCTGGGAGCCCAAGGGCACCGCACAGTTGATGGAAATCGACGGCGGCCTGAATGCCGATGGCACAGTGGCCGCCTACGATTTCCAGACCAGCTATCCCTCCAACGGCGCACCCACCTTGGCCTTGCTGCTGACCGGCGCGGTAGAACCGGTGCCGGCGCTGTTCGAGATGGGCGACCGGACCTCGATCCCGCCGTATGACTATGAGCACATGCGCGTGACCATCAACGACATGACGCCGCTGGTGCGCGCGTCGTGGATGCGCGGTGTGTCGGCGATGCCCAACAGCTTCGCCCACGAGTCATACATCGACGAGCTGGCTTTTGCCGCAGGCGTCGATCCGGTCGAGTACCGCCTCAAGCATCTGTCCGATCCGCGCGCCATCGACTTGGTCAAAGCCACCGCCGAACGGGCCGACTGGCAGCCGCGCAGCGAACCCATGCAAACCCCGGCCGAAGGTGATGTGTTGCGTGGTCGGGGCTTCGCTTACGCGCGCTACATCCACAGCAAGTTCCCAGGTTTTGGTGCTGCGTGGGCTGCTTGGGTGGCCGATGTTGCGGTTGACCGGCGCACCGGCGAGGTGGCCGTGACCCGCGTGGTGATCGGTCATGACGCCGGGATGATGGTCAACCCCGAAGGGGTGCGGCATCAGATTCACGGGAATGTGATCCAGTCGACCAGCCGCGTGCTCAAGGAACAGGTGAGCTTCGAGGAGTCCACAGTGGCGAGCAAGGAGTGGGGTGGCTACCCAATCCTGACCTTCCCCGAGGTGCCGGCGATCGATGTGATGATGCTGCCGCGCCAACATGAACCACCGATGGGCAGCGGTGAGTCGGCTTCGGTGCCGAGCGCGGCGGCCATCGCCAACGCGATCTTCGATGCCACGGGTATCCGCTTTCGCGAACTGCCGATCACCGCCGAACGGGTGCGCGCGGCGCTGAACGCTGAAAACCAGGCCCCTGAGCCGCCAGCGCAGCCCGCGAGCAAACGCTCGAAATGGTGGTTCGGCTCGCTCGCCGGGGTAATCGGCGCGGCGTTGGGCATGGCGGCCACGGCGTTGCCCTGGCGCGCCGAGATCGCCCCGGTAACGCCACCGGCCGCTGGTAGCTGGTCGGCCTCGATGCTCGAACGTGGGCGCCAAGTGGCGGCGGCCGGTGATTGTGCGGTGTGTCATACGGTCAGCGGTGGCAAGGTCAATGTCGGCGGCCTGGCGATGGATACGCCGTTCGGCACGCTGTACAGCACCAACATCACCCCCGACCCGGAAACCGGCATTGGTCGCTGGTCATTCGCCGCGTTCGAACGGGCCATGCGCGAGGGCATCAGCCGCGATGGCCGCCACCTGTATCCGGCGTTTCCCTACACCTCGTTTCGCACTATCACCGACGCAGACATGCAGGCGCTGTACGCCTACCTGATGTCGCAGACCCCGGTCCGCCAGGAGGCGCCGGCCAACCAGATGCGTTTCCCGTTCAACCAGCGCCCGCTGATGGCGGGTTGGAACGCGCTGTTTCTCAAGCGCGGCGAATACCAGCCCGACCCGCAGCGCAGCGCACAGTGGAATCGTGGTGCCTATCTGGTCGATGGTCTGGGGCACTGCACTGCCTGTCATTCGCCGCGCAACCTGATGGGCGCGGAAAAGGGCGGTTCCAGCTATTTGGCCGGCGGTATGGTCGATGGCTGGGAAGCGCCAGCGCTGAACGCGCTAGGCAAGTCTGCGACGCCGTGGAGCGAGAGTGAGTTGTTCACGTATCTGAGCACTGGCTTTTCCGATACGCACGGCGTTGCCGCAGGCCCCATGGGGCCGGTGGTCAGCGAGCTGGCCAGCTTGCCGCAGAGCGATGTGCGGGCGATCGCCCATTACCTGACATCCCTCGACGGCACACCGCAGCAGGTTGCAGCCAAGCCCGCGCCACAAGTCGATTCGCAGGTTTCGTTGAGTAACGGTGAGCGCCTATTCAAGGGCGCCTGCCTGGCCTGTCACAGCGATGGGCTTGGGCCGAAACTGTTCGGCGTCAGCCCGTCGATGGCAGTCAATAGCAACGTCCATAGCGCGCTGCCAGACAACCTGCTGCGCGTGGTGCTACATGGCATTGCCCATCCAGCAACCCCCGACCTGGGCTACATGCCAGGGTTCAAGGACAGCTTGTCGGACCGCCAGGTAGCCGACCTTGCCGCTTACCTGCGCCAGCGTTTTGCTGGCAGCCAGCCGGCCTGGGAGGGGCTGCAGGCCAAGAGTGCTCAGGTGCGTGCCAATCCTGGCAGCCACTGAAGCTCAGCGGCGCAGGCCGCGCAGGGCCAGGTCGCTGATGAACGCCAGCCAGTCGGACTTGGCCTGCTTGTCGGCCAGGTCCACGGCAAGGAAGGAGCTGAGGGTGTAGCGGTTGGAGTTATAGAAGTAGCACAGCGAGGCGATCATCAAGTAGGTGTGCTTGATGTCGATATCGGCGCGGAACAGGCCCTGGGCCTGGCCCGCCTCGATGATTGGCCGCAATACGCCGACCGCCTCGCCGGACAGCGCCTTGAGGTTCTGCGACTTCTTGGCGTGCTTGCCCTGATGAAGGTTTTCTGTGGCCAGGATGGTGACGAATTCCGGGTGGCGCACGTAGTAGTTCCAGATGAACGCCACCAGTTCGCGCAGGGCGTTTTCAGGGTCGCAGAGGTCCAGGCGCAGCTTGGCTTCGGCTTGGTTGAAGCTTGCGTAGATATGCTCCAGCACGCTGATGAACAGCTGCTCCTTGTTGCCGAAGTAGTAATAGATCATGCGGTCATTGGATTTGGCCAACGAGGAGATCTGCTCGATGCGCCCACCGGTGAAGCCTTCCTTGCTGAACACCTTCACCGCGGCCTGGAGGATGTTGTGTTTGGTGCGGTCGGCCTGCTGGGCGCGAACGCCGGTTTTGCGAGTCTGCATGGGGGATCACTGTGCGGCTGGCAAGAGCGCTAACACTGCCATAGACCCTAGGGCCTTTGCGCGGCTTTTTTAGCAGAACGGTTAACGATGCCAATGAGGTAAGCGAACATGCAGCATCTTGATCTGCAGGTCATCGACAAGGCCCTGCAATGGGCGCGGGCCGGCGAGACGATCTGGCTTTGCACGGTACTGTCCACCTATGGCTCGGCCCCACGCTCCCCGGGCGCGATGCTGGTCAGCAATGGTGGGCTGGAATCCGTGGGCTCGTTGTCGGGTGGCTGCGTCGAGGAGGAGTTTCTCGCAAGCCTTGGGCGCGGAGCCTTTACCCGCGCGGCGCAGGTGGTGCGCTATGGCGATGGGCAGGCGCAGAGCCGCCGTTTGCGTTTGCCGTGCGGCGGCGTGCTGGTGGTGTTGGTCGAACGTCGTGAGTCGAATGCTCGCTGGCTGGCGCATTTGCAGGCGCTGCGCAGTGCGCTCCTGGGCCAGCAGCGGGTAACGCGCAGGATCGCGCTGGCAAGCGGCAGCTTCGAGGTTTATGCCGACAGCAGCGTTGCCGTGCGCCTGGCCGAGGAAGTGGTCGAGATCGGCATCGGTCCGGCACTGCGCTTGCTGCTGGCTGGGTTATCTCCGGTGGCCGAGGCCTGCGCTGCTATCGCCCGCACGCTCGGTTGCGAGGTCATCGCCTGTGATCCGCGTGAAGAGATGGCGCATGTGCAGCTTGAAGGCGTGCAGATGCATCGCGTGCTGCCCTCGTTGTTCATTGCCGAGGGTGGCTGCCATGGCGCTACGGCCGTGGTCGCACTGACGCACGATCCGAAGATCGATGACTTGGCCTTGCTGGAGGCGGTCGATACCCAGGCGTTCTACATCGGCGCCATGGGGTCGCTGGCAACTTCCGCCAAGCGTGCTGAGCGCCTGCGGCGTATCGGTGGATTGACCGAGGCGCAGATCAGACGCTTGCACATGCCAATCGGCCTGGACCTGGGAAGCAAGTCGCCGGCAGAGATCGCGCTGGCGGTCATGGCGGACGTATTACGGGTGTATCGAGGAAAAGCGCGGGACGCTTTGTAGAACCGTTCTTGCCGGCAGTGATCTCAAGCAAGTCGGTAATTTGTAGGAAAGCGCGCTTTTCTTCCTCAATTCTTGTAGTCCAATTCCCAAGGGCGTCGTTTCCCTGCTCAGCCCATTGTGACGCCCCGGCGGCACGTCTAGTCTCGCCGTGCCTGTCGCGCTTCACTCCAGCATCCACCAGTCCCACGGGCAGAGATTCGCGTAGGGTTGCGTTGAATCGGTCTGGCAGGTGCTGGGGTGTTGCGCGAGAGGTCCTATCGATCATGGACAAGAGAAGGGCAGCACAATGGACGACCAAGCGCTGTTGAACCAGATTATGAAATTGAAGACCACAGGTGTGGCCACGTTTGCCTGCGATACGCCCAAGGGCAAAGTCGAGCTGTTGCGGGTGATGCCAGGGCTGGCAGCCGAAGAGGTGCTGCAGGACGTGGTGAAAATGTTGAGCTGTATGACCGAGCTCACCCGCCGCGCCATGGCCCGGCCGGACGATGTGGAAGTGTTGATGCGGTCGGGTTACTACCTCAATGGCATGGCCAAGGCGTTGGTAGAGGATCTGTTGCTGGGCTTGCATGGCGAGTCGGGAGCGACAGCGCATTAAGTTTTGCGGACATCGGCCGTAATCGGGGGACAAGTAGCAGCGGCGCACCGCCGCTGCTAATGATTTGCGCCATCACCGGGCTTGCATTGGTCCTGTTCTGCGAAAGCGCAGTGATTCGCCCGTTCGCCTCATTATCGAGCCGAGGTACCCAGCAATGCCTCGATCTCAGTCAAGCTCTTCTTCGCCGGCACACAGGTGATCGGTTCGAAACGATAGCCAAGCTTGTCGTCAGCGATAGCGATGGCAGCAGTATCGTTCGCAAGTGGGGCAATCATGGCACCACGCTTGTCCGAAAGGCCGCAGTAGGAAGCCGGCAACGTGAAGGCAGCGAAGGCAATTGCCTCGCGTGCTGGTTTTTCATACGTCGATTTGCGTGAGAGTTCGGCCATCGCAGTCAGCGCTATCAACGCACATAGGTAGATCGCCACCACCGCAGCCAAGTCAGGCAACGCGTCATATTTCTGTTTTTTGCGCATGCTGAAGTAGTCGCGCACCATAGAGCGCAGCATCAGGAACAACGAGCCGAACACCACCGCCCCCAGCGCTATCGCCACGCCCGCCGACCACAGTGACACAGTCATGATCACACTCAGCAGAAGTTGTGCGCCGACCAACTCGCGTGGTGGCAAGTGGGTCAGCTCGGCAATGACGTGATCGGCGAGAACCTTCGAGAGTGTCGCCACCCCGATCGCCAGCAGACCTGCCAGGGATTTCCACGGCAGGCGGTCGCGCAGTTTGCTGATCTCGAAGTAGCAGTACAGGAAGGCCATTCCAGACAACCAGGTCAAACCCAGCAGTGATCGGCCGAAGAGAGGGTTGAGCGGCATGCCCAGCTTGGCCAGGGCGCCAGTGGCGTAAAGAACGACAGCAAAGAAGCCGAAGATCATCATCACATGCCGCGTCAACGACCAGTCCTTGACGATCAGGTAGCGGCGATAGCACCAGACCCGTTTGCGTGGTGTGGCATAGACATTGGCGCTATAGCCCGATAACGCCGGGGCGATGATGAACAGGGTGACGCAGAGCAGTACCTCAAGCATTGCCTTTCCTTGTTTGATCTCTCTTGCCCGCCGGTCGAGCTGGCGACCGGCGCGGCGTCCATGGGTGCAGTGCGCACGTGGCGCGGGTTGCGATTGTGCAGGCCATGGCAGAGAGATGCATCCCTAAGGAAGGCATTTCGGAAGCGTCTGACGTGATGCAGAAGCTTGGTAGTGGGAAGTGTTAAGCAAAACGCCGATGGAAGGGGCTGAGCATGCGGTCCAGGGTAAATAGCGGTCAAGCCCAGCTCGGTTGCCTTCGTTTCTGAACTACTCAGCACGTCCCCAAACAGTGCAGGCATGCTTTAAAATGAGTCTCCAAGCACAATAATTTTGCCTTTAGTTGGTTTTAGCTATGCATGTTGCATATAAATCGATATTCGAATTGCTGACTTTTTCCACCTGCTCCTCGTGCCGCCTAAGCGGCCCACATATTGCTCTAGCTGCTGCCATCGACAACCCGGAGCCCCAGCCATGAGCGCGCCCAGCGAATTCCCCCTCTCAGAAGCCCCCCAATCAGCCCGCAAGGGCCTGCTACCGATTGCCATGGTGCTGTTCAGCTTCACCTTCTTCACCGGCACGATGTTCGCCGGCGGCAAGCTGGGCATGGCCTTCAACTTCGTCGACATGCTGTGGATCGCGACCATCGGCAACAGCTTGCTGGCGTTGTACGCCGCCACCTTGGCCTTCATCGCCTCGCGCAGCGGTTTGAACACGGTGCTGATGGGGCGCTTCTGCTTTGGCGAGGCAGGCAGCCGGCTTTCGGATTTTCTCCTGGGCTTTGCCGAACTGGGCTGGTACGCCTGGGGCACGGCGACGGTGGCGATCGTGCTGGTCAAGCTTCTTGGCCTGGCCGATGGTTTTACCATCCCGCTGATGGTGTTGTTTGGCCTGGGCTTTAGCATCACCGCAATCATCGGTTTCAAGGGCCTGGACCTGCTGTCGCGGGTGTCGGTGCCATTGATGTTCGTCTTGCTGGTGGTGTCGATGGTCATCGCTACCCGCGATGCCGGGGGCTTTGCCGGGCTGGCGGCGGTCATACCGCATGAGGCGATGAGCTTTTCCGCGGCGGTGACCATGGTCTTTGGGACCTTCGCCAGCGGCGCCACCCAGGCCACCAACTGGACGCGGCTGTCGCGCAGCGGGCGGGTGGCAGTGACTGCGAGTGTGGTGAGTTTTCTGCTGGGTAACGGGCTGATGGTGGTCGCGGGGGCCTGGTGTGCGATGGTCTACCAGCAGGCGGATATCGTCGAGGTGATGATCCTCCAGGGCCTGTCGTTCGCGGCGGTGGTGATGCTCTGCCTGAACCTGTGGACTATCCAGGGGCCGACCATCTACAACGTTTCGGCGGCGGCCTGCCATTTGCTGCGCAGCGAGCGTCGGCGCACGGCGACCCTGGTCGCGGCGGCGGTAGGCATCGTGCTGGCGATTGGCGGTATGTACGAGTTGCTGATCCCGTTCCTGGTGCTGTTGGGCTCGATCATTCCGCCTGTGGGCGGAGTGATCATGGCCGACTTCTGGTATCGCCACCGTGGTCAGTATCCGGCCTTGGCGTCGGTAAGCCTGCCGCGCTACAACCTCAAGGGCTTGTCAGCCTACGCGGTAGGCGCGTTGTTGGCCTATTGCTCGCCGTGGGTTGCGCCACTGGTGGGGATTGGCGCCTCGGCGCTGTGCTACATCCTGCTGCTTGAACTCAGTGGCCGGCGGCGCACCCTGGCGCAGGTCGAGCCGTGAGCCTGGCGCTGGAAGAGATCCTCTGTCTGCCTGGGCTGCAGGACATGGCTGTTCGCGCTGGGGCGCGCAACCTGCAGCGGCGCGTGCGCTGGCCTTATGTGGCAGAGAACGAGGGCATCGCCGAGTGGGTGATGGGCGGCGAGCTGGTGTTCGTCACCGGCATCAACCATCCGCGCGGCGAGGCCAATCTGTTGAGCCTGGTCGAAGACGGCGAGGCGGTTGGCATTGCCGGGATGGTGATCCTCACCGGCGGCACGTTCATCCAGGGTATTCCGACCGCGGTGATCGCGCGCGCCGAGCAGTTGGGCCTGCCGCTGATCGAGCAGCCCTATGCGCTGAAGATGGTGGTGGTCACTCATTTGATCGGTACGGCGCTGGTGCAGATGAGCCAGGTACGGCGCTCGCGCAACGATATCCTGGGCCAATTGCTGACTGGGGATTACCCAAGCCTGGCCATCGCCCGCCAGCGCGCAGCGCACCTGGAACTGGCGCTGGATAGGCCGCGGCGTTTGGTGGCGCTACGCCTGTCGGCGGTCGATGAGTTGTTCGAGCGCCATGGTCCGGCGCACGGTGAGCGTCTCTGGCAAAGCACCCGCCAAGCGCTGGAAGATCATCTTCACGCCTGGTGCCGTAATCGCCCAGGCGCGGTGATGGCGCAGTTGCCGGGCGATCTGTTGGTGCTGTTGTTGGCCGAGGATGGCGACCTGCGCATGGCCTTGGCCGAGTTGCATCGGCAGCTGCTGGAAGTGGCGGGGGAGATGGGCCTGTTCATGGGCCTGTCGAGCCTCGCCGAGGACTGCGCGCATTACCGCCAGGCCCTAAATCAGGCGCGCCAGGCCCTGGAGGTGGCGCAAAACCTGCGACCAGCCACGGGCCTGTGCGACTTCAGCGAGCTAGGTGTATTGCGCTTGCTGCAAGGCATCGTCGACCGCTCGCTGATCGACGACTTCGTCGGCCAGACCCTCGGCCCGTTGATCACGCCTGGGCGCAAAAACCCGTATTCGCTGGTGCACACCCTCGACGCGCTGCTCAAGGAAAACGGCAATGGCCTGAAGGCCGCGCAGCGTCTGGGTTTGCACCGCAACACCATCAACCAACGTATGCAACGTATCGAGCAATTGAGCGGGCAGTCGCTGGACGACCCGCTTTTCCGTATGAATGCTTCGGTCGCTATGCTGATATGGCGCATGACCGAAACCCAAGGCAAGGAGTAACCCCATGAACATCATCAACGCACGCCTGCGTGGCAAACCCGGCCTGTTTCGGATCGAACTCAACGGCGAGCGCATCGCCGCCATCGAGCCGCAAAACGCGGCGCTGGCGCTGAGCAATGCCGATGACCTGGACGCCCAGCAGAACCTGGTGGTAGCGCCGTTCATCGAGCCGCATATCCACCTCGACGCCACGCTCACCGCCGGCGAGCCGAATTGGAACATGAGCGGTACGTTGTTCGAGGGCATCGAGCGCTGGGCCGAGCGCAAAGAACTCAATACCCACGAAGACACCAAGACCCGCGCCACCAAGACCATCGGCATGCTGGTCGATCACGGCATCCAGCATGTGCGTACCCACGTCGACGTGACTGACCCCAAGCTGACGGCGCTTAAGGCGATGATCGAGGTGCGCGAAGAAGTTCGTCACCTGATCGATCTGCAGATCGTGGCTTTCCCGCAGGAGGGCATCGAGTCGTACGCCAATGGCCGGGCGCTGATGAGCGAGGCGGTGGCGATGGGTGCCGATGTGGTCGGTGGTATTCCGCACTTTGAGAACACCCGTGACCAGGGCGTGTCGTCGATCAAGTTTCTGATGGACCTGGCCGAGCGCAGCGGCTGCCTGGTGGATGTGCACTGCGACGAGACCGATGACCCGCAGTCGCGCTTTCTCGAAGTATTGGCCGAGGAAGCGCGGGTGCGTGGCATGGGCGCGCGGGTCACTGCCAGCCATACCACGGCCATGGGCTCCTACGACAATGCCTACTGCTCCAAGCTGTTCCGTCTGTTGAAGATGAGTGGGATCAACTTTGTTTCCTGTCCGACCGAGAGCATCCACCTGCAGGGGCGTTTCGATACCTATCCCAAGCGCCGTGGCCTGACCCGGGTGGCCGAAATCGACCGGGCGGGGATGAATGTGTGCTTTGGCCAGGACTCGATCGTCGACCCGTGGTATCCGCTGGGCAATGGCAACATCTTGCGCATTCTTGAGGCGGGGCTGCACATCTGCCACATGCTCGGTTATGAAGATTTGCAGCGTGGGCTGGACCTGATTACCGATAACAGTGCCCGCACCCTCAACCTGGGTGAGCGCTATGGCATCGAGGTGGGGCGGCCGGCGAATCTGCTGTTGTTGTCGGCGCCGGATGATTACGAGATGGTTCGCAGCCAAGGGCATGCGTTGGTGTCGGTGCGTGCTGGCAAGGTATTGATGCGCCGCACGCCAGCGCAGGTTCAGCGGTTTGCTTGAGGTGTAGAGGCTGGGGCTGCAAAGCAGCCCCAAAAATTTCACTCATCGGCGTTGCGCGGCTTCAATTCACAATTGCCCCACAGGCCGATCGGTGGCAGGCTTTGCCGGCGCTTTTGCATCACCCACACTGCGAACAATAAGGAACCGCCAAGGTGAGTTGGGAAAAAGTCGGGAAGTCCCTCGTGGGCCTGTTGGTCGTCGGCGCCTGCGCAGCAGGGCTGTATACCGCCTTCAAGGAAGAACCAACCCTGCAGGCACGCCTGACCTACGCCTACCTGACCTACCCGAGCCAGTTCAACGAGCGCATCAGCAAGGCCAATGACTTGCTCAAGTACGAGCGCCTGCATGAGCAGATGAGCGATATCAGCAAAGGCCTGCTCGGCCACCAGCAGCTCGACAAACTGGTCGACGTCGCCCAGGAACCCTACCTGCAGCTGTTCGCCAAGCCGTTCGAAGCAGGGCTGGTCGACCATCGCACCGGCTTGCAGATCGAGCTGGAAAATACCAGCGATAGGGCACTCAAGGACGTGCAGATCCGCCTGCCGGCCAAAGGCCTGGTGCAGGTGCGTGACGATGCCGGCAACGATGCGATTCCCCAGGCGGCGACCAATATCATCGACATTCCGAGCATCGCCGGGCGTGCGGCGTGCAAGGTGTGGATCTATTTTGATTCCGATTACTCGCAGATTCGCCAGGGTGGCCTGAGCATCCGCCATGCCGATGGGCTGGCACAGATCAGCACCTACCGCGAATACATAGGCTTGCCCGCAACGGTGGCCAAGTACAGCCAGCTGCTAATAGCACTGCTGGTGGTACTGACCCTGACAGTGCTTGGCCTGGGCTACACCTGCCTGCGCCGAGAGCGCAGCGCCTCGAGCGCGTCCAGATAACTCACTCGCCGTCGTGCAGCGCCAGGCTCTGGCGCAGTTGCGCAAGCATTGCCGTGCGTAGCTGCGCGGGCGCGTGCAGCTGAATCGCCCCGGCGTGGGCCAGCAGCCAGCCCAGCAAGGGGCGATTGTCTTCGACGGTAGCCTCAAGGTGAGCGCTGCCGTCTTCCTGATAGTCCAGGCGCATATCCGCAGAAAGCGGCTGTTGTTGCAGGCGCTGGGCCAGTGCCGGGTTGACCCAGGCGCGTAACGCCACCTGCTGTGGTCGGTCGATATCGTTCGGTTGCAGCAGCTGCGCCTCGCCCAGGCTCAAGCCCGGTTGCCAGTACCAACCGTAGGGCATGCCCTTGCTGTTGCAGTGCAAGGGGAACAACCCGGCCAGCTCATTCAGATCACGTTCCACCGTGCGCTTGCTGGTCGAGTGACCTATCTTGGCCAACGCCTGTTGCAATTGGGTGGAGCTCAAGCCCGGATGATGGTCGGGCAGCAGCTTGAGCAACTGCCACTGACGGGCGATGGTGTGGCGAGTGGGATTGCTGGGCAAAACACGGATCCTTGGCGCAGCGGGTGGCTCGCCTAGCTAGTGGCAATTGGCTATTGCTGCGCAGCATACCTTGGCACAGGATGGGATCCAAATTTAGTTAGCGCTTTCGCGCAAGGGTTGCCGGATGACTTCGTATATTGCAGTTCCTTTGACGACCAGCGTGCCTTGCTCATCCCAGAGCTCACCTCTGGCATAACGCCTATGTCCTCTGGACATGTATTGGGTACCGACGCCGACGAAGCGCCCAGGAGTGACAGGCACCCGCAGTTGGATATCCAGCCCAGTACAGCGGGCCACTTGGTTACTGGCGAGCATGGCGAAGACTGCCGGCCCCATGCATTCCTCGATCATCGCCGAGAGCATACCGGCGTGGATAAAGCCCTGTTCGTTGGTCAGGGATGACGTAGCCGTGAACAGCACCTCGGCCTGGCGCTTGACCTTGTGATACAAGATCAGCTGCCAGCCGAGCAGGCTGGCAGCGTGAGGCAACGAATGCTGGCCATCGGTGGTTCTGCAGAACAGCGTGTCCTTGTCCATCAGGTGATGCGCTCCATAGCCGGGGGCATCACCTAGCCTGCAATGGACAGTGGATCAGGTCTACTGGCAAAAATGCCAGGTGTGCAGCTAGGCCTTACCTGCTTGCAGGCCGGCTCAACTGCGCCACCCATTTGCCCACGCTATTGCCCTCTTTGAGCTGGCGCAGAGCCTGGGGCAGCTCAGCGAAGTCGAACAGCCGGCGTTGCGGGGTGAGCAGTTGGCCGTCGGCGACGTGTTGCAGCAACTGCTGCGCTGCGGCCCGCAGTGCCTGATGATCGAGTAGGCGGCCGTAGGCGTGAATGCTGTTCAGGGCGACTTCATGCAGTGAAATCGCGCTGCTGAAGGCGGGCAGTGGCGCGGTTTCCTGGCGGTCCTGAATGCATACCAAGTGGCCGTTGTAGCCGAGCAGAGGGGCGAGGCTGGCAGCGTGGGCGCCGCTGACGGTGTCGAACAGCGCATGCAGAGGGCGCTCGCCCAAGGCGCTTTGCAACTGTGCCTGCCACTGAGCGTTGTGGTAGTCGAACACATCGATCACCCCTAGGGCCTTGAGCGCTGCATGGTGCTGCGGGCCAGCCGTGGCCCATACGCGCAAGCCGCGTTGTACGGCCAGTTGCGCGAGGTAGAAACCCACCGCGCCACCGGCGCCGATCACCAGCACATCGGTTGCAGCGCCTTGGGGGACTTTGCCCAGCGCCTGCCAGGCAGTGATGGCGGGGCAGGGTACGGCGGCAGCGACGCTGTCATCAATAGTGGCTGGCAATTGCATGAGCAAGTAGGCGTCGACCAGGCAGTACTCGGCGAAGCTGCCATCGCGTGAGAGCGACTGGTGATAGGCGACGCGGGTGCCGCGCGGGATGTCTACGCCAGCGCCGACGGCTGCGACGACGCCAACCCCGTCAACCCCGGGCACGGTGCCCTGGTGCCAGTCGGGGTGGCCCCATTCGCAGATCTTCCAGTCCACCGGGTTGAGGCCGATGGCGCGGTTGGCCACCAGCACTTCGCCGGGGCCAGGTTGCGCCAAGGGTTTGCTGATCAGTTGCAGGCCATCGAGGCCAGCGCCTGGGGTCCAGCCCCAGGCTTGGTAGGTGTTGGACATGAGGGAGTCCTCGGGTTTAGGGCGTGTGGTTGTGTTGGGTAGTGCTGGCCTCTTCGCGGGCAAGCCCGCTCCCACAGGTACTGCACCCACCTGTGGGAGCGGGCTTGCCCGCGAAGAGGGCGGATCTGTCCCGAGTCACTATCAGGCTGTCTGCAACGTTGGGTAATCAGTCAGCCCTTGGGCATCACCCCCAAACAGGGTGGCGCGTTCATGCTCGGCCAGCGGCGCATGCTGGCGCAGGCGCTCGGGCAGGTCGGGGTTGGCCACGAACGGCCGGCCAAAACCGATCAAGTCAGCCCAGCCCGCTTGCAGCGCCTCACGCGCACGCTCGCCAGTGTATTTGCCGGCATAC
Organism: Pseudomonas sp. Je.1.5.c; assembly: GCF_051129895.1. Taxonomy (NCBI): domain Bacteria; kingdom Pseudomonadati; phylum Pseudomonadota; class Gammaproteobacteria; order Pseudomonadales; family Pseudomonadaceae; genus Pseudomonas; species Pseudomonas sp. Je.1.5.c. The sequence goes on along the minus strand of NZ_JBCPSP010000002.1, from coordinate 323,500 downwards.
ACCATCACCCCTGGGAACACCTCGCGCAGTTGTTGCTTAAAGGACACTGGCATGTCTGGCGCATCATCCCAATCAGCTTCGGCGATATGTAGGTAACCAATACCGATCTCGCCCAGCCGCTTGGCGGCAGCGGTGTACGTGGTGACCGGATCTGCATCGATACAGCCATTGAGGGTCGTCAGCGGCGCCAGGCGTACGCCGACCCGGCTGCGCTCGCCAGTGCCATCGACCAACGCGCGGGTCACTTGATCGAGAAAGCGCAGGCGGTTTTCCAGCGAACCGCCGTAGCCATCGGTGCGGTTGTTGGCCTCAGAGTCGAGGAACTGGTTGACCAGGTAGCCATTGGCGGCATGCAGCTCGACGCCATCGAAGCCAGCTGCCATGGCATTGCGCGCGGCCTGGCGATACTGCTCGACAATTTGCCCGATCTCCTCTTCAGCCAGTGCTCGCGGCTGCGATGCCTGGACAAAGCCTGGGCTGCCATCGGGGTTGTCGATGAACACATTGACCCCGACCGCCTGCACCGCCGAGGACGACACTGGCGCCTGGCCGCCGAGCAAGCTGCTGTGGCTCAAGCGACCGACATGCCACAGCTGGGCAAAGATCCGCCCGCCTGCGCCATGCACTGCTTCGGTAACCAGCCGCCAGCCGTCGATCTGCTGCTGGCTGTAGATGCCTGGCGTGCGCGCATAGCCCTTGCCCAATGGCGAGATCCAGGTGCCTTCGCTGACGATCAAACCGGCGCTGGCGCGCTGGGCGTAGTACTCGGCCATCAGCGCCGTGGGCACGTCACCCGGTTGCGCGGCGCGTGAGCGGGTCATCGGCGGCATAAGAATGCGGTTGGGCAACTGCAGGCCACCCAGTGGCAGGGGTTGGAACAGCGGGTCGTTGCGCATGGCGGTCTCCGGGGAAAGTCGATGGGGTGATTCTCGGTAGCAGCGCAGCAGGGAAACAGCCGCCGTGAGGACAATCACTTTTGCCGCCACGGCACGAGTGGGCGCGCGGTGTCGCTTATGCAGTTGCGCGAGCCATTCGTGCTCGGCGCACAAAATTGATTTCTGCGCGCCGCTATTTTTCTCCGGCAGCCATTTGCCAAGAATCCGCCTCACTTTCCGCTCACCGAGGCATCTTCCATGACCGTCATCAAGCACGCCCTGCTCCTGCTCGCCACCCTGGCCAACCTGTCGTCGGCCCTGGCTGTCCAGGCCGAAGAGTCGTCAGCGTTCGTCGAGCGCACGCAAACGCTCAGCGCCCGCGCCCTGAAAAACTGACGCTGTTCTGCATGGAATCCATCCACATGAAACTCTCCAGTGGCGCAGCCGCAACTTTCGCCTTGACCCTGGCCGCCGTGCTGGTCGGCTGCGGCCCGCAGGCCGAGCACAGCGCACCGGCCCTGCCAAGCGTAGTGATCAGCCAGCCCTTGAAATCCACCGTCAGTGACTGGGACAGCTTCACCGGCCGCTTCGAAGCCACCGATTCGGTCGAGGTGCGCTCGCGGGTCAGTGGCTACCTGGAAAAGGTAGCCTTTACCGATGGCGCGATCGTCAAGAAGGGCGACCTGCTGTTCGTCATCGACTCGCGCAGCTTTCAGGCTGCCGTCACCCAAGCGCAGGGCCAACTGGCCCAGGCCCGTTCGCGGTTGTCGCTGGCCGAGCAGGAGTATGCCCGGGCCAGGCTGCTGATCAATTCCAAGACCATCGCCCAGAGCCTTTACGACCAACGCCTGCAAGCGCGCGACGCGGCCAAGGCCGAACTGCTCAGCGCCGAAGGGGTGTTGGCCAATGCGCGCCTGGAGCTGGAGTTCACGCGCATCACTGCGCCCATGAGCGGGCGCATCAGCCGCAAGCTGATCAGCGAAGGCAACCTGGTCAATGGCGGCAGCAGTGGCGCGACCTTGCTGACCACCATCGTCTCGCTCGACCCGATCGATATCTATTTCGACATCGACGAGCAGAGCTACCTCAAGTACCGCCGCCAGTCCTCCGGCAACCTCACCGGCAGCCAGGTACGTATCGCCTTGCCGGATGAGGCCCAGCCCTCGCTGAGCGGGCGCATGGACTTCATCGACAACCGCCTCGACCCTTCCACCGGCACCCTGCGTCAGCGGGCGCGGGTGAGCAATCCCGAGCTGGCCTTGAGCCCGGGCCAGTTCGGCCGCGTGCAGTTTTCCGCACGCCCTGCCTATGAGGCGTTGCTGGTGCCGGACACTGCAGTCGGCGTGGATGCCACGCGCAAGGTGCTGCACGTGCTCAATGCGCAGAACCGGGTCGAGCTGCGCCCGGTGCAGCTGGGCAAGCTGCATGACGGCTTGCGCGAAGTGGTCAGCGGTTTGCAGGCGCAGGAGCGGGTCATCGTCGATGGCCTGCAGCGGGTACGCGCAGGTGACAGCGCCGTTGGCGAGCCGCGCAGCCTGAGCCGGGTGGCCAGTGCCAACCCAACGGGGGAGGCGCCGCTATGAACCTGGGACGCACGTCGATCGACCAGCCGGTGCTGGCCATCGTCCTTTCGGTGGTGATGCTGATCGTGGGTGGCTTGGCTTACCTGGTGTTGCCGACCTCCGAGTACCCCGACATCGCACCGCCGACGGTGGTGGTCCAGGCGACCTATCCGGGCGCCTCGGCGCAGACCGTGGCCCAGACCCTGGCGATCCCGTTGGAGCAGGAGGTCAACGGTGTCGAGGACATGCTCTACATGTACAGCCAGGCGACCTCCGATGGCAGCCTCAACCTGACCGTGACCTTCAAGAGCGGCACCGATGTCGACAAGGCCCAGGTGCTGGTGCAAAACCGCGTTGCCCTGGCCACGCCACGGCTTCCAGAACCGGTGCAGCGCAGCGGCGTTTCGGTGCGCAAGTCGTCGCCGACCCAGCTGTCGACCATCTTCATCTCTTCCCCCAAGGGCACCCACGATCAGCTGTACGTGTCGAACTTCGCCATTCGTACAGTGGCCGACACGCTCAAGCGTATCGATGGGGTAGGGGACATCAACCCGCTGGGCGCCCGCGAATATTCGATGCGCATCTGGCTGGATCCGGAGCGGGTCGCTGCGTTCAACCTGACCCCAGGTGACATCATTGCGGCGGTACGCGCACAAAACACTCAGGTGGCCGGTGGGGTGATCGCTCAACCTCCGGTAGCGTCCCAGGCGTTCCAGCCGAACTTGATCTTCGAAGGTCGTCTCAAAGAGCCGGCAGACTTTGACAACATCGTGCTCAAGTCGGGTGAGGCGGGACGTCTGGTGCGCCTCAAAGATGTTGCCCGCACTGAAATCGCCGGTCTTGCCTACGTCAACAACACCTACTACCTGCGCCATCCTGCGATTGGCTTGCAAGTGTTGCAGCGCCCCGGCGCCAACGCCCTGGCGACCATGCACGTGGTCGAGCAGACCATGGCGCAGCTGAGCCAGGAGTTCCCTGAAGGCATCGAGTACAGCATCGGTTACAACCCCACCGCGTTCATCGCCGACAGCATTGGCGAGTTGGGCAAGACCATCTATGAGGCGGTGATCCTGGTAGTGCTGGTGGTGCTGTTGTTCCTCCAAGGCTGGCGGCCATCGATCATCCCGATCCTGGCAATCCCGGTATCGCTGGTGGGCACTTTTGCGGTCATGGCCATGTTTGGCTATTCGATCAACAACCTTACCCTGTTCGGCCTGGTACTGGCGGTGGGGATCGTGGTCGACAACGCCATCGTCGTGGTGGAGAACGTCGAGCGGCATCTGGCCGAGGGCAAGGGCCCGCGTGAGGCGACTATCCTGACCATGCAGGAAATCGGCGGCGCGCTGGTGGCGATCACCCTGGTGCTGTGTGCGGTGTTCATCCCCACCGCGTTCATCCCGGGGATCTCCGGTGAGTTCTTCCGCCAGTTCGGGGTGACCATCGCGGTGGCCACGGCGATCTCGCTGTTCAACTCGCTGACCCTGTCGCCGGCATTGGCAGCGATGATCCTGCGTCGCCATGGCGGCCATGCGCCGCTGCGCCGTGGTGTGCTTGGCGTGCCGCAGCGCGCTGCCGAGGCGTTCAACCGTGGCTTTGCCCGGTTGTCTGATGGCTATGCCCGCAGTGTACGCGGCCTGGTGGCGAAGACGCCGTTGATGCTGGCGCTGTACGCGGCACTGATCGCCGCCACCGGCTACCTGCTGGTGAGCACGCCCAAGGGCTTCATCCCGGCGCAGGACCGAGGCTACCTGGTGGTGATCGTGCAACTGCCCGATGGCGCCTCGCTGGAGCGCACCAACGCCATTTCTCAACAGATCGAAGCGATTGCCCTGCAGGTGCCGGGTGTCGACCGGGTGCCGACCTTCTCCGGTTTCTCGATGGTCACCGGGACCAATTCGTCGAATTCGGCGGGCCTGGCGCCGGTGTTCGAGCCTTGGTCCCAGCGCAAGCTGCACGGGCTGACTGCAGACAAGATCGCCGTCGACCTGCGCGAGCGGCTCAAGGCCGTCAGTGGTGCCTCGGTGATTGTCGCCACGCCGCCGCCGGTACAAGGGCTGGGCAGCACCGGCGGGTTCTCCCTGCGTCTGCAAGACCGCGCTGGGCTGGGCAGCGAGGCGCTGGCCAAGGCCACCGTTGAGCTGATCGCTGCGGCCAACGCTACGCCGGGCATGACCGGGGTGTACTCGCCGTTCTCGGCCAGCACGCCGCAGGTGTTCGTCGAACTCGACCGCGAGCGCGCCGAGATGCTGGGGGTGCCGAGCAGCCAGATCAACCAGGCCATCGAGACCTACTTTGGCTCGACCTACATCAATGACTTCAACCTGGTCGGGCGTACCTATCGGGTCACTGCCCAGGCTGACTTGCCGTATCGGGTCAGCCCTGAGGACCTGGCGCGGGTCAAGGTGCGCAACGAGGCTGGGCAGATGGTGCCGTTGGCCAGCGTAACCCAACTGCACGAAGCCCTCGGCGTCGAGCGCTTCCCGCGTTACAACCTGTTCCCGACTGCTGAGATCAACGGCGACACCTTGCCGGGCCTGGGCTCGGACTACGCTATCCAGACCATGCAACGGTTGGCAGGCGAGCATCTGCCGGCGGGTATCAGCTATCAATGGACCGACCTCAGCTACCAGCAGACCACCGCTGGCAACATGGGCCTTTTGGTCTTCCCGCTGTGTGTGGTGTTCGTTTATCTGGTGTTGGCGGCGCAGTACGGCAGCTGGAGCCTGCCCCTGGCCATCCTGTTGATCGTGCCGATGTGTCTGTTGGCGGCGGCCGGTGGCGTGCGCCTGATGGGCCTGGATATCAACATCCTCACCCAGATCGGCTTCATCGTGCTGGTGGGCTTGGCAGCGAAGAACGCCATCCTCATCGTCGAAGTCGCCCGCCAGTTGGAGCAGCAAGGGCAGGCCATCGTTACCGCCGTGGTCGAGGCCTGTCGCTTGCGCTTGCGGCCAATCCTGATGACCTCGCTGGCGTTCATCCTCGGTGTGCTGCCGCTGGTGCTGTCTGAAGGCGCCGGTTCTGAAATGCGTCTGGCGGTGGGCTCGGCGGTGTTCTTCGGGATGATCGGCGTGACCTTGTTCGGCCTGCTGTTCACCCCAGTCTTCTATGTGCTGATTCGCCGCCTGGCCGGTGGCGAGCAGCGGCTTTCGGCGCAGCCTGCGGCTGCTGAACAGGACATCCAGCCATGAATACTCGTTTTCGTTTTCCCCTGCTGGCTTTCACTGCGGCGCTGCTTGGCGCCTGTGCCGCGCCGAGCTTGCCGCCGGACAGCGCCGCGCCGCCCGCGCAGTACATCAATGCCCCGTCCACGGCGCCGCTGACGATCAGCACACAGTGGTGGCGTGGCTACCATGACCCGCTACTCGACCGCTTGGTGCAGCGCGCTATGGACGACAACCTCGATGTGCAGATTGCCTTGGCGCGCATCGATGCGGCGCGCGCCTTGCGTCAGGTCAGCGCCTCGGCTGGTAGCCCGAATCTGGACCTCGGCGCCAGCGCGGCTCGCCAGCGCACCTCGGCCTACCAGACTGGTTTTAGCGACGCGGTGATCGATGAGCCGGTGTCGCTGGGGGTGGGCGCCAGTTGGGAACTCGACCTGTTTGGACGCATCCGCGAAGGTGTGCGGGCTGCCGATGCCGAAATGCTTGCCAGCGAGGAGCAGGCGCGCGCGGTGCGCGTCGCCTTGGTGGGCGATGTGGTCCAGGCCTATGCCCAGGCGCGTGGCTTGGAGCAACGCCTGGCCATCGTTCGACAGAGCGCGCAGAGCCAGGCTGAGACCTCGCAGTTGAGTGAGCAGTTGTATGCAGCCGGCAGCAGCCCGCAAGCTGATGTGCTGCGCGCGCGGGCCCAGGCTGATAGCACTGCGGCGCGGGTGCCGGCGTTGCAACTGGAGTGGCAGCGTGCTGTGCATCGGCTTTCGGTACTGCTGGCCATGCCCAGTGCCGAGTTGTATGGGCAGATGCAGCAAAGCCCGGTCAGCGTGCGCGAAGTGGCCGTGCAAGACGCCGGTACCCCGGCCGATCTGCTGCGCCAGCGACCGGATGTGAAAGCGGCGGAGGCCCGGCTAATTGCCGCCTATGCCCGAGTGGGCGTGGCCAAAGCCGAGCTGATGCCGCGCTTGAGCCTGTCGGCGGCAATAGGGTCTTTGATCAACGGCATGAGTGCTGCCAACCTGGCCAGTTCGACCTTCTGGCTGGCAGGGGTGAATGCCAGTGCGCCGTTGTTCGATGGCGGTCGGCGCAAAGCTCAGGTGGCGTTGCGGGATGCCGAGGCGCGCGAGGCGTTGCTGGCGTATCGGCGCACGGTACTGGTGGCAGTGGCGCAGGTGGAGTCGGCGTTGGCGGCGGCGCAGCGCAATGCTGAGCGTCAGGTGTTGCTCGCACGCTCAGCCGAGCAGGCGGGCTCGGCGCTGGAGCAGATTCGCCGGTCTTGGCAGGCAGGCGAGGCGCCATTGCTCGATGTGCTGGAGGCCCAGCGTAGTCAGCTCAGCGCACAGAGTGCGCTGGCAATGGTGCGCACCGCGCAGTGGCAGAACCAGGCATTGTTGGTAAGTGCGCTGGGTGGGTAAGGCTTCAGGACAGCGGTGAATGCTTCGCGGGCAAGCCCGCTCCTACAGGTGTCGCGTTGACTTCAGGCCAGTGTTGAGTCAGCACTCACTCAACGCAGATACTGCGAACGACTCGGACCCTGTGGGAGTGGGCTTGCCCGCGAAGAGGCCAGTAAGTACAGAGCAAACGGTTGCTTTAAACTTGATCGATCGGCACCCCGTGGTTGTTCTTCCACATCAGCACCACTCCACTGGCAATCACCGCCACCACAATCAGGTAGACATTGAACATCCAGCCGATTTGCTGCGAATACAACCAGGTGGTCAGGTATGAGGCGGTCCCGCCAAACACGGCCACCCCCAAGGAAATGCACACCCCAAACATCCGCGTGCGATAGCGCGTCGGAATCTGCTCGGAGATCGATGCCGGCTTGCAGCCGGTGATGAACGCCACCAGCATCAACCCGGCTGTCTGCGCCACCATCAGTGTCCATGGCTCGCTAGAAATCATCCCCCACAGCGGGAACAGCGTCGCGGCAATGCCCAGCAGCGAGATCAGCGCGCAGACCTTGCGCCCCCAGTGGTCCGACAGCCAGCCACACACCGGCAGGAAGGCCAGGTAGATCACCTGGGCAACGCAACTCATCATGAACGCACTGTGCGGATCCATGCCCTTGACGGTCATGGCGTAGATCGACGCCGAGGTCACCCAGGTGTAGTAGGTCAGGGTCGCTCCGGCTTCATAGAGGAACAAGCGCACGCCATGTTGCACGACCTGGCCGCGGCTCCAAGGCGCCTGCAGCGAATGGTGGCTGGCACTTGGGCTGTGCTCGCTCTCCATCATGTTGCGCCGTAGCCACAGGGCGACCACGGCCAGCACACCTCCTGTGGCGAACGGGATACGCCAGCCCCATTGCTGCATTTCTTCGACGCTGAGCACCGAGGTCAGCAGGGCCATGTAGAAGGTCGCCAGCAACGAGCCGCTGCCGACGGCGAAAAACACCGTGCTCGACCATAGCCCACGGCGTTTCGGCGGGGCAATTTCGGCGATATAGGCGTAGGAGGTGGTGGTCTCGCCGCCATGGGCGAAGCCCTGGATCAGCCGCGCACCCAGCAGCAAGGCCGAGGCCCAGCTGCCAATGGCTTCATAGGAGGGGATAAAGGCGATCAGCAGGCTGGCGCCGGCCATCAGCAGCATGGTGCTGAGCAGCACGGTGCGCCGGCCGAGGCGGTCGGCGAGGATGCCGAAGACGATGCCGCCCAAGGGGCGCAGCAAAAAGCCTGCGGCGAACACGGCAAGGGTGGCCAGTAGCGCGGAGGTGGGGTTGCTCTTGTCGAACAGGGCGGCGGCGATGTACACCGAGGCGACGGTGTAGAGGGTCCAGTCGAACCACTCCAGCAGGTTGCCGACGCCAGTGGCGAGCAAGGATTTGCGGCGCAGGTTGACAGCGCCTGGCGTGGCCTGGGCCACGCTGCCGGGCAGGGTCTCGGTCATATTGTTCATTGTTGGCTCCGAGCGAAAGGGGCGGGCAGCGCCAGGGCTGGCGCTGCCCGTACAGCGGCGGACGTCAGCTCGCCAGGTGCGCGAGCGCCACTTCCTCGATGCCAGCGGCGTCGAGCTTGTAGTGCTGGTAGAGGTGGGTCGGTGGTGCGATCAGGCTGTACTCGTCATAGATCCCATGGCGCTTGAGCTTGATCCCGACACCTTCGTCGGCCAGCACCTCGGCCACGGCCGCGCCCAGGCCGCCGAGCACGTTGTGCTCCTCGACCGTCATCATCCGCTTGCTGCGCGCGGCGGCCTGCAAGATCGCCTCACGGTCGATCGGCTTGATCGACGCCATGTCGATCACACCCACCGAACGGCCCTCGGCATTGAGCTTGCGCGCAGCGGCCAACGCCGGATGCACGGTGATGCCGCAGGCAATGATGGTCAGCTCTTCGCCCTGCACAAGCTCGGTGGCCTTGCCGAATTCGAAGCTGGCGCCGTTCTCGTAGATGATCGGGTCGCGGCCACGACCGATACGGAAGTACACCGGTTTGTCGTAGCTGGCCGAGGCCTTGATCGCTGCGGCCAGTTGCGGCCCGTCGGAGGGCGAAACCACCGCCAGGTCGGCGATCGAGCGCATGGTCGCGATGTCTTCGGTGGCGTGGTGCGAGGTGCCGTAGAAGCCCAGCGAGATCCCGGTGTGGTGGCCGATCAGGCGCACCGGCTGCGCCGAGTAGGCGACGTCCATGCGGATCTGTTCGCAGCACAGCAGGCCGAGGAACGAGGCGAAGGTCGCCACGAACGGCATCACCCCACAGGTGGCCAGGCCGGCGGCGGCGGTGACCATGTTCTGCTCGGAAATGCCGAACTGGATGTAGCGATCCGGGAACGCCGTGGCGAACTTGTTCAGGCCGTTGGAATACTGCAGGTCGGCGGAGCCTGCCATCACCGGATGACCCTCGCGGGTCAACTCGATCAGGGCATCGGATAGGTAGGAAAGCCCTGGGTTCATGGCGTTCAGGCCACGGTATTGCCAGGAGTTGGGGGACAGGGGGGCGCTCATGGTTCAGATCTCCTTGGCTTCGATTTCAGCGATGGCGCGTTTGGCGTCTTCAGGGTCCAGGTAACCCAGGTGCCAGCCCGGCTCGGTTTCCATGTAAGAAACCCCTTTGCCCTTGACGGTCTTGGCGATGATGCAGACCGGTTTGTCGCGGTTTTCGTCGGCCTTTACCTTGCGCAGGGTGGTGGTCACCTCGGTGATGTCGTGGCCGTCGATCACGTGCACCTCCCAGCCGAAGGCGCGCCATTTCTCATCCAGCGGCTCGACGCCGATGACATCGTCCACGCTGCCGTCGAGCTGGAAGCCGTTGCGATCGACAATCGCGATCAGTCGGCTGGCCTTGTGATGGGCTGCGCCCATGGCCGCTTCCCAGACCTGGCCTTCCTGCATTTCGCCGTCGCCGAGCATGACGAATACGTCATATTCATGGCCGGTGAAGCGCTGGGCCAGGCACATGCCCAAGCCGCCGGACAGGGCATGGCCGATGGAGCCGGACGAGAAGTCGATACCGGGTACTTTGCGCATATCAGGGTGATCGCCCAGAGGGCTACCCAGGCGTGTGTAGTCATCCAGCCATTGCTTGGGGAAGATGCCGAGGTCGGCCAGAATCGGAAATTGGCCGACGGCAGCATGGCCCTTGCCCATCAGGAAGCGGTCACGGCCAGCCCAGTTCGGCTCTTCTGGGCGCAAGTTCAGTACGTCGTAGTAAAGGGCGGAGAACAGCTCGGCGGCGGAGAACACCGAGGTGTAGTGGCCAGTCTTGGCGATCTCGATCAGGCGGATGGTTTCCAGACGGACGAATTTCGCCCGGTCGCGCAGGTGGGCGACGGTCTCGGCGCTGGGCACGAAATCGCTGGCTTTCCAGGCCTCGAGGGTTTTACGGGGTGTAGCCATCTCTACCTCCAAATGCAGGCATCGCAGGGTGGGTGTTGCCGGGGAAATTCAGCGGGTCAAAGATTCGAGCGCGCGCATGGCCTCGATCAGTTCATCACGGGTTAGGGGGTGGCCGTTGGCGCGCAGGAAATTGCGCGCGTGGGGCGCTTGCAGGGTCGGCTCGGCAACCTGCAGCAGGGTCGCTTGATCGAGCACATCGACGCCCAAATCGACCAAGTTGCAGGGCAGGCCGATGCGTCGGTAGAAGGCCAGCAGCTCAGCCATGAACGCCGCTTCGCGGTCCTCAAGCACCAGTTGCACCAGCAGGCCGTAGGCAACCTGCCAGCCGTGCACCTGGTCGCGCGCGCCAGGGATCTTCGACAGGCCGCGAGTCATTGCGTGGGCGATCGACAGGCCGCCACTCTCAAAGCCCAGGCCGCTCATCAGCAGCACGGCCTCGATCAGGCGTTCGAACGATTCGTTGACTTCGCCGCTGCCAGCCAGCGCCAGGCCGTCTTCAGCGTGCGCGCGCAGCACCTGGTAGCACTCGCGGGCCAGGGTTACGCCAGCCAGCGAAGGGCGGGCGCCGAACATATTGACGCCGCCAGCCTTAAGGCACTGTTCGGCTTCGAACTTCTTGGTCAGGGCATCGGCGATGCCCGCCAGCAGGAACGGGCGGGGGGCTTGGGCGATCAGGCGGGTATCGACCAGCACATAGCGTGGGCTGCTCAGCAGGTGGCCGACTTCGCTGAGCTGATGATGCTCGTCGTAGACGACGAAGTTCTTCGAGGTCGGCGCATCGTTGGAGGCCACGGTGGGCATGCTGATCAGGGCGGCGCCAGAGGAGTGAGCCAGGGCTTTGCCGGCGTCGATCGACTTGCCGCCACCGACTGCCAGGATCATGTCGAAGGCAAACCGTGCGGCGGACTGGCGCAGGGCGGCGATGCCCTGGGCGGTGATCTCACCATCGAAGGTGATGTAGTGCAGTTGGACGTCGGCGCGGGCGCAGGTGGCGTCCAGACGCTCCTTGACCAGGCCGATGACGAAACTGTCGATGACCACCACGGCGCTGCGGCCGCAATGGGCCAGGTATTGGCCTGCCTCATCAAGTACACCAGGGCCTTGCACGTAGCGCCCGGGCGATCCGAATACCAGATTCATACGGCACCTCTTTGTGACTGCTTGTTGTTGTTATGCGAGACCCGCGAGGATCTCGGTCATGTGTGATGCATCATATATCATGCGTTTTGGCCGTCAAGCGACTTCAGCTGGCAGTGACGGCCGTAGGTCAGTCCGGTGATGAATCAGGCGATCGAATAACCACCGTCGACGGCCAGGGTGGTGCCGGTGATGTAGCGAGCGTTGGCCGAGACCAGGAAGGCGATGGCGTTGGCCACGTCTTCAGGCTGGCCCCAGGCCTGCATTGGAATGCGTGACAGGATGCTGGCTGAGCGGCTCGGGTCTTCGTAGGCGCGGCGTGATAGCTGGGTCACAATCCAGCCTGGTGCCACGGCATTCGAGCGCACTCCGTCGCCCGCCCAGGCCACGGCCTGGCAGCGGGTGAGTTCAGCAATGGCCGCTTTGCTCGAGGCATAGGCCGGAGTCTTGGCTGAGCCGAAGATGCCCCACATCGAGGCGAAATTGACCACCGCACCGCGGGCCAGCTTGAGCGCGGGCAGGGCGGCGTTGCTGATGCGCATGACGGCGGTGAGGTTGACCTCGAGTACGCGGCTGAAACCGTCCAGTTGCCATTCACGGCTGTGGTCGATGACGCCGGCGGCATTGATCAGCGCATCGATACGTTCGAAACGGCTGAAGAAATCGTTGACGGCGGCGTCGCTGGTGACATCCAGCTCCTGATAGTGAATACCTGCAATCGATTGCTCAGGTTCGCCCAGGCCCAGGGTATGCACCTGGTAACCGTCGGCGAGCAGGCGCTGGGCAGTGGCCAGGCCGATGCCTGAGCCGCCACCGGTGATGATTGCGATCTTGGTCATGTAGTGCTCCGTTATAGAGGTTTTTGTGTAGGGGCAAGACAGCGGGTTTCGACCGGGCATTAGTGGCCGAACAGAAAATCAGCCAACAACTCAACCTGCCCGGTGAGCATGTGCACGCCCTTGTGAATCTGGCAGCCACGCACCTGAGCGGCCTCGAGCAACGCGCTGACATCAGGGTTCATCACCACTTCGCCGACCAGCGTGCCCGGATCGAGCGTTTCCACCGGCAGCGGCAACGGGTCATTGGCCTTCAGCCCCAAGGCGGTGGCATTGATCACCACATCGAAGCCACGCCCATCGGCGGCACCGGCTGCCACCTGACGACCAGGCACCAGGCCTTGCAGCTGGATCGCCAGCTCCTGGGCCTTGGCCGCGGAGCGATTGCTGATCACCAACTGCGCCAACGGCTCGGCCAGCAGGGCGTGGGCTATCCCCGTGGCGGCGCCACCGGCGCCAAGCAGCAGCACGCGTTTGCCGGCCAGGCTGTGGCCTTGGTTTTTCAGGCCACGGACAAACCCTTCGCCATCGAACATCCGCCCAGTGAAGCGCCCATCGGCTAAACGGCGGGCGACGTTGCACACCTTGAGCAACTGCGCTGTGCCCTGGAGTTCATCACACAGGTGAGCGACTTCGATCTTGTGCGGCACGGTGACGATCACCCCGGCGAGGTTCTCGATCCCGCGCAGGCCTTGCCAGGCTAAGGCCAGGTTGGCGGGTGAAACCTCCCAAGGCACCAGCACGCCGTCATGGCCCAGGCGTTCAAGCAGCGGGTTGAAGAAGGACGGCGTGCGCAAATGCTTGGCCGGGTAGGTCAGGTGGACCACGACTCGGGTGGTGCCGGTGATTGGCATGGCTGCTTCCTTTTGCGGACAGGTTCAGGGAATACACGTCTATTAATGCATCATATATCTTTTGTTTAGCATAGCGTCTCAAGCAAAAGTGTTTTGCCTTGAAGTCAAAGGATCGCGCTTGGCACGTAAAAAATAAATATGATATATCATGTTTTCACTTGGCCCCCAGCCGGTGAGCGTCCTGATAGCAAGAACAACAAAAGCCTAAGAAAAGGCGAGGATGAACCCATGCAAGCAGTGCGTTGTGCGTTGCCGCTCGAACGTGGCGGGAGGTGCGAATGACCCAGATCTTCGCCGCACCCGGCCGCTACATTCAGGGCTACAAAGAGCTTGAGCGCCTCTACCGGCACATCGCCTGGTTTGGCCAACGCTTTCTGATCATCACCAGCCAGGGCCGTCTGGATAGCCTCAAACAGACCCTGGCCATCAGCTTCGATCAACCCGACCTGAGCCTTCACTACGCCGTCTTCGATGGCGAAGTCACCCGCGCCGAGGTCCAGCGCTTGGTTGCGGTGCAGCACAGCCTGGGCTGCGATGGGGTGATTGGCGTGGGCGGCGGCAAGGTGCTCGACGCCGCCAAGGCAGTGGCACAGCAAGCGCGCCTGCCGCTGTGCATCGTGCCCACCGTGGTCTCCAACGACGCCCCGACCAGCGCCTTGTCGGTGCTGTATCACCCAGATGGCAGTTTCGATGACGTGCTGTTTCATGAGCGCAGCCCGGACGTAGTGGTGGTCGACACCTGGGTGATCGCGCAGGCGCCGGTGCGCTTGTTGGTTGCTGGCATCGGCGACGCCTTGGCTACCTATTACGAAGCGCGTACCTGCGTGCAAGGTGACAACGACAACTTCCTCGGCCTGGCCGGTGGCGGATTGCAGTCGAGCGAGGGCGGCGGCAAACCCACCCTCACCTCGATGGCGATTGCCCAGCTGTGCCACCAGGTACTCCAGGCCGACGCCGTGCAAGCGGTCATGGCCTGTTCCCGGCAGATCGTCACCAAGGCGCTCAATCGGGTGATCGAGGCCAATGCGTTGATGAGCGGCATCGGCTTTGAGAGCAACGGCGTGGCTACTGCCCATGCGGTGTATTGCGGATTCAGCGTGCTGGGTGCGCGCGCCACGGCCTACCACGGGGAGTACGTCGCCTTCGGCACCCTGGTGATGCTGCTTCTGGAAGGCGCACCGGCCAGCGAGTTGGATCAATTGCTGGGGCTGTGCCTGGCGATCGGCCTGCCGGTGTGTTTTGCCGATCTGGGCCTGGCCGACCTCAGCGAAGAGGAGTTGCAGCAAGTGGTCCAAATCGCCGCATCGCCGCAGCAGACCAGCCGGGTAGAGCCGTTCGAAGTCACCGCCTGGGAAATGCGCGCGGCGCTGATCGCCGCCAGCGACCTGGGCGAATTCTACAAAAAAGGCGGATCGATCCTGAGCACATCGGGTGCTCGGGATCTGCCATCGGCCATTAGCAGAGGTGAGTAGATGAAAGCATTTCAGGCAAGCCTGCCGGTCAAACTGGATTTTGAGGTCGGGGCGATCCGCCGCATGGGCGAAAAGGTAGCCCCCTATGGCAACAAGGTACTGCTGATGGTCGACCCGTTCCTGCAAGGCAGCGAGCTGGTCGCCCAGGTGCTGGGCAGTTTTGCCGAGCGCGGCATCAGCGCAGTGGAGTTCTACGACATTGTGCCCAACCCACGGCATACCACCATCGATCGTGCAGTGACGTTGGTGCGTGACAGTGGCTGCCAAGTGGTGGTGGCGATTGGCGGCGGCAGTGCGATCGACTCGGCCAAGGCGGTGGCTTTCGTCGCCGTGCATGGCGGCAGTTGCTGGGACTACACCGAGCGCCTCGGTGAGCCGGTGACCCGTCCGCAGACACGCGGCCTGCCGTTGCTGGTAGTGCCGACGACTTCCGGCACCGGCACCGAGGCAACGCCGTTTGCCGTCATCAACAACCCAGCGCTGGGCCTCAAGTGTGCCATCGTCAATCCGCACATCTATCCGGATGTGGCCTTGATCGATCCGCAGATTCTGGTTTCCAAGCCGCCGCGGCTAACCGCGCTGACCGCGGTCGATACCTTCTGCCATGCCCTTGAGGCCTATATCAGCATCCACGCCACGCCCTGGGTGGAGATGGTCGCGCTGGAGGCGATTCGCCTGTTCGCGGCCAATGCTCTGCGCTGTGTCGAACAGGGTGATGATCTGGAGGCGCGGGCGCGCATGGCCTTTGCCTCGACCTTGGGCGGCATGGCCATCGCTGGCGCTGGGGTTACCGTGTCGCACGCGCTCGGCCAGCCACTGGGGGCGATGACCGATGCCCCGCATGGCGGCACGGTAGCAGCCAGCACCGCGCAGGTGATCCGCTGGACCTTGCCGGTGGCCGCCGACAAGTTCGCCCGCGTGGCCGAAATTCTTGACCCCAGCACCCATACCCTGGCCGAGGGCCAGCGTGCCGCTCGGTTGCCGGAGATTGTCAGCGCTCACTTCGCTCGCCTGGGCGTGCGCGACACTTTCGGCAGCTATGGCCTCAAGCCCGAGCAGGTCGATGAGTTTGCCCAAGTGGTTTGGACCAGTTTCAACCAGGACCTGGCGTGCCACCCGAAACCGATTCGTGATCAGCGGGAGGTGGCCGAGATCGTCAGGCAGTGCCTCTAGATCGGATCGGCTGAACATTTCGCGTCGCGGCTAACGCCGCGACGCGTGCACCACTGCATTCAATACCACGCACCACCTTTGCACACTCGAACCGCTGAACAACAACCACAACAACCAGTTTCGGGAATTCAACGCAATGGCAAGATCCACCTTGATCGGGGTCGGGCTACTGGGCGCGTGCGCCTTGCCCCTGGCCCAGGCCGACAGCTATTCACCGGCCAACTTTCTCTTCGGCGACTGGCAAGGCCAGCGTACCCGCCTGCATGAGCAGGGCGTGGACCTGCAGTTCACCTATGTCAACGAGCTGGCCTACAACACCCAGGGCGGCGAGCAGCACAAGGGCACTTACAGCGATCAGCTGATGGCCGATGCGCGCTTCGACCTACAGCGCCTGCTGGGCTGGCAGGGCGCGGCGTTTCGCCTGACCCTGAGCAACCGCAATGGCGAGAGCCTGACCCAAGAGGCCAACACCGGTACGTTGTTGGCCGCCCAGGAAATCTACGGCTACGGCAGCGTCACCCGCTTGGTGCAGATGTATTACCAGCAGGCGCTGCTCGATGAACGCCTGCTGCTCAAAGTCGGGCGGCTGCCGATGAGCGGCGATGTGTTCCCGTTTTCCTGCAAGTTTCAGAACCTCACCTTTTGCGGCGCCGTTCCGGGCTACATCACCCCCAACTGGTTCACCTGGCCGGTCAGCCAATGGGGCGCCACCCTGGCTGCGCAGTTGGCCGATGACTGGTGGCTCAATACCGCGATTTATCAGGTCAACCCACGTTTTACCGAGAACAGCCAAGGGTTGAATTTCGCCAGCCCGTCAGGCACCAGCGGCTACCTGGCTGTAGGTGAGCTGGCCTGGAAGCCGAGCTTCAATGGCTTGCCGGGCAGCTATCGGCTCGGGCTGTGGCGCAACACGGGCGACTACGCCGATATCTACCGCGATGTCGACGGCCAGCCCATCGGCCTGACTGGCGCGCAAGCCAAGCAGCACGATCAGGCCAACGGCTATTACGCCATGGCCGAACAGCGCGTCTACCAGAGTACGCGCAACCCCGCGCGCGGCCTGACCCTGTTCGCCAACTTCATCCAGTCTGACCGGGATGTTTCCAGCATCGAACGGGTTTGGCATGTGGGCGCCTTCATCAGTGGGCCATTGGCCCAGCGCCCGCAGGACGAGATTGGCGTTGCCTTGGGCCGCCTGGAGGTCAACCCGCGTTCGGCCCGGCGTGTGCAGCAAGCCAGTGGGCAACCGCAGCGCGCCGATGTCGAGTACCCACTTGAGCTGTATTACGGCCTGAGCCTGAGCCCGGCGCTGACCCTCAGACCTAATGTGCAGTACGTACGCAACCCCGGCGGCTTCGAGCATGACCGCAGCGTGGTGGTCTGGGGCCTGAAAACCGAAGTGAGCTTCTAGGGCGATGCTGCCACACGGCGCCGTGTCGCTTTTTTAATGATGCATCATGTATGAATGGAGTGAATCATGAGCCTTGCCAATTTCGTTGACCTCACCAGCGTCCAGCAACGTGCCAGCCAGCTCACGCTGCTGGGCCAAGCATTTATCGACGGCCGCTTTGTCGATGCCCAGAGTGGCGAAACCTTCGCCAACATTTCGCCCCGCGATGGCCGGGTGCTCAACCAAGTCGCCTCGTGCCAGGCCGCAGACGTCGACCTTGCCGTCAAGGCCGCGCGGCGTGCTTTCGACAGCGGCGTCTGGGCGCAGCGCACCCCCAGGGAACGCAAGAAAGTCCTGCTGCGCTTTGCTGCACTGTTCGAGCAGCACATGGATGAGCTGGCGCTGCTGGAAACCCTCGACATGGGCAAACCGATCAGCGAAAGCGCAGGTTTCGACGTTCACGCTGTGCTCGATTGCCTGCAGTGGTACGCCGAAAGCTGCGACAAGCTCTACGACGAAGTCGCCCCCTCGGGCCCTGCAGCATTGGGCCTGGTGACCCGCGAAGCGATTGGCGTGGTGGCGGCGGTAACGCCGTGGAACTTCCCCATGCTGATGGCCATGTGGAAGGTCGCGCCGGCTCTGGCCATGGGCAACTCAGTGATCCTCAAGCCTGCCGAGCAGTCGCCGTTGACGGCCCTGCGCATCGCCCAGCTGGCCGCAGAGGCAGGCATTCCGGCGGGGGTGTTCAACGTCTTGCCCGGCTTTGGTCCCACCGCCGGCAAGGCCCTCGGTCTGCACATGGATGTCGACACCCTGGTATTCACCGGCTCCGGCGAAGTCGGCAAGTTGTTTCTGCAGTACTCCGGCCAGTCGAACATGAAGCGCGTCTGGCTCGAGTGTGGCGGCAAGACGCCGAACATCATCCTCAATGACTGCCGCGACCTGGAAAAAGCCGCGACCACCGCAGCGCGATCGATGTTCTTCAATCAGGGCGAAGTTTGCGTGGCGCCGTCGCGGCTGATCGTCGAGGCGGGTATCCGCGCCGAGTTCGTTGCCGAGGTGCTCAAGGTGGCCCGGGCAATCAATGTTGGCGACCCGCTGGACCCAACCACCGAGCTGGGCGCGATGGTCGATGCCAGTCAATTGCAGCGGGTACTGGGCTACATCGACAAGGGCGTGCAGGAGGGCGCCCAGCTGATCCTTGGCGGCGAGCGGGTCAAGCATGGCCTGGGCGCCGAGGGCTACTACATCCCGCCAACCATTTTCGACAACGTCAGCAATGACATGACCATCGCCCGCGAAGAGATCTTCGGCCCGGTGCTGTCGGTGATCACTGCCCGCGATCATCTCGAGGCCTTGCGCATCGCCAACGACACCCCCTATGGCCTGGCCGCCAGCCTGTGGACCGCCGATCTGTCCCGCGCCCACCAGATGGCCCGTGGCCTGCGTGCCGGCAGCGTGTGGGTCAATTGCTTCGACGGTGGCGACATCAGCATGCCGTTCGGTGGTTTCAAGCAATCGGGCAACGGCCGCGACCGCTCGCTGCACGCCCTGGACAAGTACTCCGAGCTCAAGTCCACCTGGATCGAGCTGTGAGCCTTCGCCCGGCAACTTTGGAGAACAATAAGATGAACAAAACCGTTGCCCGTACTTTTGCCACCCTGGCCATGACTGCGCTGCTGGCCGGCCCAGCCGCCGCCGAGGCGCGCCACCCGCTGTACCAACTGATCCCCAATACCGCGCTGTCGGGCCTGGTCGATCCGCAAATGGCTGATCGTAGCCAGGTCGACAAGGCCCTGCCGCTGAAACAGAAGGGCGAGCGCCTGCGTATCGGTTGGACCGAGATCACCCTCGGCAACCCGTGGTTCGTGTCGATGATCGACGACGCCCGTAGCCTGGCCGAACGCTATGGCTATGACATGCAGGTGCAGGTCGCCGACAGCGATGTCGCGCGCCAGAGCGCCCAGGTCGATAACTTCATCACCCTTGGCGTCGATGTGATCGTCATCGACCCCACCGACATCCTCGGCTCGGTGGCCGATGTCGAGCGGGCAGTGGCGGCAGGGATCCCGGTAATTACCGTCGGTACCGCGCCGGACGCCCGAGCGCCGGTGATCACCACCAGTACCGGTAACCCCTACGGCAGCGGTGTCGAGGCGGGGCGCTACGTGGTCGAGCACAGCGATCCGGCCAGCGAGATCAACGCGGCCATGGTCATCGGGGTGATGGGCAACTCCACTTCCGAGAGCCGTCTCAACGGCATGATCTCCGGGATCGTTCAGGCCCGCGCCGAACAGCGCAAGCTCGGCTTGTCCAGGGAGGATGCCCTGCTCAAGGGGTTCGAGCTGTTCCAGCAAGTCAAGGCCAAGGGCAGTTTTAGCTGGCCTGAAGGGGGCTTCAATGTGCTTGCCTGGGGGCGTGGCGATTGGACCGAGGAGGGCGGCCTGGCTGCCAGCGAAGACATCCTCAGTGCCCACGGCGAACGCCTCAACCTGATCCTGGCGGAGAACGACTTCATCGCCATCGGTGCGATCAACGCCGTCGACAACGCCGGCAAGGCGGGACAGGTGCGAGTCGCTGCCGCAGCTGGCAGCTTCAAGGTCGCGCTGGAGCTGATCAAGCAGGGCAAGCTGCTGGTCACCGCCAGCAACAGTGGTTCGCAAACTGGCGTGGCGGCTATCGAGCTGATCCATCAGATCCTCGATGGCCGGCTTGCCGCCAACAACTTGCCGTTGGCCTCGTACTTTCCGGTCGAGCTGATCACCCCGGCCAATGTCGAGCAGTTCATCCAGCTCGAACAGGCCCCGGCCAGTGTCGAGCGGTTGCCGGCGTTCCGTTCCATCGACCAGCTCAAGGCAGCCATGCGCTGACTCCCGCGGATGCGGCGCCTGCCCAGGCAGCGCGCCGCTTGCAGAGGCATGACCTATGAATGCAGCAAACACTACCGCGGTGCAACTGCGCGACATCCACAAGGCTTTCGGTGGCATCAGCGCGCTGAGTGGCGCCAGTTTCAGCGCCCAGGCCGGTGAGATTCACGCACTGATGGGCGAGAACGGCGCGGGTAAATCGACCTTGATGAAAATCCTCGCTGGCGCTTACCTGCGCGATGCCGGCGAGGTGCTGTTGCACCAGCAACCGGCGAGCATCGCCAAGCCGGCCGACGCCCTGCGCCTGGGGGTATCGGTGATCTACCAGGAGTTCGCCTTGGCGCCACACCTGTCAGTGGCCGAGAACATCTGCATCGATGACCTCGGCGCGCGCAAGGGCCTGGTGCAGTGGGCCACGCTGCGGGCCAAGGCGCGGCGCATTCTCGACGAGTTGGGTTTTGCCAATATCGACGAGCGCCGCGCAGTCGGCGCGTTGCCGGTAGCCCACCAGCAGGCGGTGGAAATCGCCAAGGCGCTGTCACGCAACGCGTCGGTGCTGGTGTTCGACGAGCCGACGGCGGTGCTCACCTCGCATGAGACCGAGCAGCTGTTTCGCATCCTCGATGAGCTGCGGCGCAAGGGCGTATGCATCATCTACGTCTCGCACCGCATGGACGAAATCTTCCGGATCTGTGACCGCGCCACGGTGCTCAAGGATGGCCGCACGGTGGGCACCTTGCCGCTGTCGGCCATCGATGAACGCGGCCTGGTGCAGATGATGATCGGTCGTGAGCTGAGCGATCTGTTTCCGCCGCGCAAGGCCAGTTTGGGTGAGGTGCGCTTGCAGGTCGAGGGCTTGTGCGCCGGGCCGCTGGTGCGCGATATCAGCTTCCAGGCGCGTGCCGGCGAAGTGTTGGGATTCAGCGGCTTGGTCGGCTCGGGCCGCACCGAAACCATGCGCGCATTGTTCGGCGCCGAGCGCAGCAGTGCCGGCAGCATCCGCCTGGATGGCCAGCTGCTGCGCAATCGCAACCCGCGTGAAGCCATCGGCCACGGCATTGGCTTGCTCCCCGAAGACCGCAAACAGCAAGGCGTGCTGCTGGAGATGTCGATCCGGATCAACGCCGCCTTGCGGCCTAATTCGCCCTACACCGGCCGCTGCGGCTGGATCGACGGCCGGCGCGAGCGCGCCGGGGTCGAGGCGCTGCGCAAGCAACTGCGGCTCAAGACCGGCTCGATCGAGCAGGCAGTGGGCGACCTGTCAGGCGGTAACCAGCAGAAGGTCGCGCTGATGAAGTGGGTCGATGCCGGCTGTCGGGTGTTGATTCTCGATGAGCCGACCCGTGGCGTCGATGTCGGCGCCAAGACCGAGATCTACCGGGTCATCAATGAACTGGCCGAAGCCGGGGTATTGATCATCCTGGTGTCTTCGGAAATGACTGAGCTGATCGGCATGTGCGACCGGGTGCTGGTGATGCGCGATGGCGCCATCGCTGGCGAGCTCGGCGGCAGTGCGATCGAAGAACACGCAATGATCTGTCTGGCGATGGGAGTCGAACACCGTGGATAACAACTTGAGCAAACTGGCCGCCGGCAACCTGCCGGGCGAGCCTGCCCAGCCGCAGGCCTGGGGGCGCTCGCTGCAGCGTCTGTTTTTGCAGCACAACGCCTTGGTCATGCTGCTGGTGCTGGTGGTGGTTGCCAGCAGCCTGTCGGCGGACTTCTTCACCTGGCAGAACCTGGGCAACCTGCTACGCCAATCGACGCCGTTGATGCTGGTGAGCATCGGCATGCTGATCGTCATCCTCACCGCCGGCATCGACTTGTCGGTGGCGTCGGTGGCGGCGGTCGGCGGTATCGTCGTGGCGATGAGCCTGAACCTGGTGCCGCTGGAGGGTGGCGCCGGGCTGTTTTTGGCGGTCGCCATCGCCGTGGCGGCTGGGGTGTTGATGGGCCTGGTGACGGGTAGCTTCGTCGCCTACTTTCGCATGGCGCCGTTCATTGCCACCCTGGCGATGATGACGGTGGCCCGGGGCCTGGCGTTCATACTCTCCAATGGCCAGCCGCAACGCCTCGCCGACAGCCAGAGCGCCGCTGGGCTGTTGCGCGACTTCGGTCGCCAGGCGGACGGCCTGTTCGGCGTGCCCTGGCCGGTATGGTTGGCGGTGCTGGTGATCGCAGTGTTCGCGCTTATCCTGCGTTACAACGCCTTTGGCCGGCTGATCATCGCCAGCGGCAGCAACGAAACCGCAGTGCGCCTGGCAGGGATCCCGGTGGAGCGCTACAAGCTTGCTGCCTATGCCATCTGCGGCGGGTTGAGTGCATTGGCCGGGGTGGTCATCGCCTCGCGCTCCGGGGTCGCCACGCCCAGTGCCGGCATGGCCCTCGAACTGGATGCCATTGCTGCCTGCGTGATTGGCGGGGCGCTGTTGTCCGGCGGCAAGGGCAGTTTGTTCTATACCGTGGTTGGAGTGCTGGTGCTGGGGCTGATCGGTAACATCATGAACCTGCTCAGTGTCCCGGCTTACCCACAGCAGATCATCAAAGGCGCGATCATCGTGGTGGCGGTGTTGCTGCAAGGTGTGGGCAGGCGCGACGCGCGCATCTGATACCAGAGGGCGTGCTGGCGGCGTATGAATGATGATGTATCATGCGTTTTCGCCATCTCGCCCAGCGGCGCCATCACTGGAAGCTGGCGCCGGGCCATTCACCAGACAAGAGAGAACCAGCGTGACAGTTCACAAGCCCCTGGATAAAGGCAACCTGAGCGAGCGGGTCTACAGCATCATCCGCACGGCATTGATGGACGGCCAGTACCAACCGGGTGACCGCCTGCGCATCAGTGCCTTGGCCGAGGAGTTCGGGGTGTCGATCACCCCGGTGCGCGAGGCGATTTTCCGCCTGGTCAGCGATCATGCCCTGGACATGAAGGCGGCCACCTCGATCTATGTGCCAGAGCTGACCGTTAGCCAATTGCGCGAGATCCAATTGATTCGCCACCTGCTCGAAGGCGAGGCGGCGGGGATGGCCGCCGAGCGTATTTCTGCCGCTGAGCTGGAGCATCTGGAGCAGGTGCAGGCGGCGTTTCAGGCGGCGGTCAGCGTCGATTACAAGAAGGCCTCGCTGCTTAACCGCGAGTTTCATTTTGGGCTGATTGCCGCAGCGCGCATGCCGGTGATCTTCAAGACCTTGGAGAACATGTGGGTGATGATGGGGCCGCTGCTCAGCACCTTCCACGCCGAAGTGCCCAAGGCGGAGTTGGCCAGCGCCAAGCACAAGCATTTCGAAGTGTTGGAGGCCTTGCGCAAGCGTGATTCAGCCAAGGCCAAGGCGGCTTTGCAAGCAGATATCGCCTGGGGCGAATTGATGTTGGAGTGGCTGGAGCGCAAGTCGCTGAGCCCGGCCTGAGCAGTACCGCCCTATCGCCTGGCACACGGGACCAAACCGCCGCTCCCAGGCGAACCCTGTGGGAGCGGGTTTGCCCGCGAGTGGGCTTCACTGGCCCTTGCTGGCGGACTCATGAAAATGCGGCAAGACAAACGCCGCCAGCTCCTCCAGTGTCTGATCCAGCGGCCGCCGATTGCGCCGCAGGTGCAGGCCAATATGCGCCACCCCCGCCTCCCGCATCGCCTCAAGCTCGGCAATCAGCCCATTGCGCCCAACCATCGCGCCGAAGCGGTGCCGCTGCAGCGGCGTGTGCGGGTTGTCGTCCAGATCCAGGTGCAGGAACGACACGTATGGCTTGGCCCCGGCCACTTCGCGCCACAACGCCGCACGCCGCACGTGCTCCTGCGGCGTGCCGGGGTAGGCCAACCAGCCATCCAGATGCTCGCCCACCCACGCCGGGCTCTGCTGGGCCAGCCCGGCCACCAGCAACGGCAGCGGTTGGGCAGGGCGCGGCAAGACTTCGATCTGTTCGGGCAACCCCGCCCCACGCCAGTCGCGTAGCAGCGCGATGTGCTCACGAAAGCGTTCGCCGCGGCTGTCGAAGTCGCGGCCAAACAGTGGGTATTCCACTGGCCGGTCGCCACTGGCCACGCCCAGCAACACGCGCGAGCCGCTGAGCAGGTCGACGCTGGCTGCGGCCTTGAGAGTCAGCAGCGGCTCACGGATCGGCAATACCACTGCCGCTGTGCCAAGCAGGATATTGCGGGTAACCCCAGCGAGAAACCCGAGGTAGGTAAACACCTCGAACACCTGCGCCGCATCGCCGAATTGCGGGTCGTACAGTGGCACGTCGCGTACCCACAGGGCGCGAAAACCTAGCCGGTCGGCGAGGGTCGCCAGCTGTGCATGCTGGGCCAGGTCCGGCACCCCGAACAGGCCGCCGACCTGCTGCCGGGCCTGATCGCGCGGAGTGCTCCAGTCATTGTCCAGCGGCAATTCCAGGCCGATGCTCAGGCCGCCAGCGCTGAGTTTTGCCAGGGCGCCGCTCACGCTTGCGCTCCTGCCTGTGCACCGGCGCCAACCGCTGGGCGCTTGCCGCGCCAGACCAGCCACGCCAGCGGCACGTGCACTAGTACCGCGGCGATCACGCCTGCCCAGGGGGTGAGGGCCAGTTGGCCGTGGGTCACCAGGTAGCTGCCGGCGGTCTCACCCAGGGTGATGCCCAAGTTGAACGCCGAGATGTTCAGCCCAGAGGCGAAATCCACCGCTTTAGGGGTGTAGCGCCCAGCGGTGTCGAGCATGCCGGCCTGAAAGCCCGGCGTCATGCCAAAAGCCAGAACGCCCCAGACGAACAGCAGTACCACCATGGCCACTGGCGACGACAACGAAAAGCCCAGCAACACCAGCACTGCCGCCAGCAAGACGAACAGCACGCGCAGCGCCCGTTGCCAGCCCAGGCGGTCGGCCAGCCGGCCGCCGGCGAGGTTGCCGATCAGCGTGGCGATGCCGAACACCACCAGCAGGCTGCTGGCCGTGGCCGAGGAGAAACCGGTGATGTCGGTGAGGATCGGCGTGATGAAGGTGAATGCGGCAAAGCTTGCGCCAAAGCCCAGAATGGTCACCAGCATCATCGACCAGATCGCCGGTTGGCCGAGCGCAGCCAACTGGGTGCGGATGCTCCCGGCTTCCCCGGTTTTCAGCGCCGGCAGCCAGAACAGGGTGGCGAGCAAGGCCAGTGCGCTGAGCGCGGCCACCGCGTAGAACGGCAGGCGCCAGCCCATGGCATTGCCCAGGAAGCTGCCCAGCGGCACCCCGATGACCATGGCCAGGGTCAGCCCGGCGAACATGATGGCGATGGCTTTGCTGGCCTGGCCCTTGGGTGCCAGGCTCGCCGCGACCGTGGCGCCAATGGCGAAGAAGCTGCCATGGGCGACGGCGGTGATCAGTCGCCCGATCAGCAGCGTCGAGTAGTCACTGGACAACGCTGAGAGCAGGTTGCCAGCCAGGAAGATTGCCACCAGGCCAGCCAACACCGGCTTGCGTGGCAAGCGCCCCAGCAGCAAGACGATGAACGGGGTGAACACCGCCAGCGCCAATGCGTACAGGCCGACCAGGCCGCCAGCGGTGGCCAGGGTCACGCCCAGGTCGTTGGAAATTGCCGGGAGAATGCCGACCACGATGAACTCGGCCACGCCAATGGCGAAGGCGGTCAGGGCCAGCACATACACCCCGGGGTGAATGCGTGTGGAGGAGGGGGTAGTCATGAAAAATGCTCGCAAGGTGAAAGATGCAGCACACGATACGAGGCTCACGGTTTGTGATGTAGACTCGTGCAATTCCAACCAGCTGTGAATTCAAATCATGCAAATCCGAGCCAAGGACATCAATCGCTCTGGCGAGATGGAAGTGTTTGCCGAAGTGGTCGCCTGCGGTACTTTCTCGGAAGCGGCGCGGCGCCTGGACATGACCCCATCGGCGGTGAGCAAGCTGATCGCTCGCCTTGAGCAGCGCCTGGGCGCACGTCTGCTGCTGCGCTCGACCCGGCGCCTGGAACTGACCGCCGAGGGTGAGCGCTTCCATGTCGAGAGCCTGCGTATTCTTGAGCAGATCGACAACGCCGAGCGCGATGTGGCCAATGCCGCCTGCCCCAGCGGGATCATCCATATCAACAGCAACCTGCCGTTTGGCCTGCATTGCCTGGTGCCGCTGGTGCCGGCGTTTCTGGAAGCTTATCCGCAGATCACCTTGAACATCGAGCTGACCGACACGGTGGTCGATCTGCTCGAACGGCGGGCCGATGTGGCGATCCGTTCGGGGCCGCTGAAGGCCTCACGGCTGGTGCAACGGCACTTGGGCCGTAGCCGTTTGTTGACCGTGGCCGCCCCGGACTACTTGGCGCGCCGGGGCACCCCGCGTACGCCACAGGAGCTGCTTGAGCACAATCGATTGGGCTTTGGCTTTCATCGGCACTCGCAGGCCTGGGTGTATCAGGGCGCCGATGGCCAGCGGGTCGAGGTTGAGCCGCAAGGGAATCTGCTGCTGCAAGACGGGGAGAGCATGCGCCAGCTGACCCTCGGCGGCGCAGGGATTGCCCGCCTGGCCAATTTCCATGTGGGGGCGGATATCGCGGCAGGGCGGCTGGTGCCGTTGCTGGAAGAATTCGACAGTGGCGAGGAAGATATCCTGCATGCGGTGTTCATTGGGCCTGGTCGGCAGTTGCCGCAGCGGGTGAGGGTGTTTATCGACTTTCTGGTCGAGCGCTTGGATGTGCGCTATTTCAGTTGAGTGTCTGCGCTAGCCATCCCGGCTGATGACAAGCCACCCCCCCTCCTGTATACCTATTCGCCACCAAGGGGAGCCCGGCAACGGGCTGAGAAACCGCTGAGATCACCAGCGCGGTGACCCTTCGAACCTGATCCGGATCATGCCGGCGAAGGGATGGGACTGCCGACCTGCCTTTTTGCCGGCCTCACTGCGAGGCCGCTTCATGCCACACCGCCACGGTCTCGCTGTCACCCTACAGAGGACAGCACCATGACCGAACGCTTCACCCAAACCCTGCGCCGCCAAAGCGAGCCGACCTGGTCTGCGGCGGTCGGCCACCGCTTCGTCAAAGAGCTGTGCGACGGCAGCGTGGCGGACCCTGTCATGGTCCGCTACCTGGTCCAGGATCACCGCTTTCTCGATAGCTTCCTGACCCTGCTGGGGGCCGCCATCGCCACGGCCGACACCTTCGAGGCACGCCTGCGCCTGGGGCGCTTCGCCGGCATGATCAGTAGCGACGAGAACACCTACTTCCTGCGCGCTTTCCAAGCCCTGGACGTCAGCCCGGCGCAGCGCGACGAGCCTGCCGACACCCTACCAACCGCAGGGTTCAAGGCGATCATGCGCGAAGCGGCGGCCACCCGTTCGTATGCCGCCGCCCTGGCGGTACTGAATGTCGCCGAGGGCCTGTACCTGGACTGGGCGATCAAGGCACCGCAACCGTTGCCGGCCAACTTTGTCCACGCCGAGTGGATCACCCTGCATGACAACCCGTTCTTCCGCGACTTCGCCGCCTTCCTGCAAGCAGAACTGGATCGGGTCGGGCCACAGCAGGCGGCACTGAGCAGCGACTTCTACCTGCGCACGGTGCAGCTGGAGCTGGCCTTCTTCGATGCCATCTACCCAGGGGAGGCGTGAGCATGGATATCTTCGATCGCCTCAAGGGCGCGTGCGCGGCCCAATGGTCCAGCTATGTCGATCATCCGTTCGTGCGGCAGATGGGTGAGGGCAGTCTGAGCGAGGAGGCCTTCCGTACTTACCTGGTGCAGGATTACCTGTTCCTCATCCAGTTTGCCCGCGCCTGGGCCCTGGCCGCGTACAAGAGCCGTTTGCCCAGCGACATCCGGGCAGCCCAGGCGGGGCTGGCGGCGATCCTCGATGAGACCGAACTGCACCTGCGCCTTTGCGCGCGCTGGGGGGTGTCCAAGGCCGATATCGAGGCCGCGCCTGAGCATCAGGCGACAGTGGCCTACACCCGCTATGTACTCGATTGCGGTGCGGCAGGTGACCTGCTGGAACTGCACGCGGCGCTGGCGCCTTGTGTGATTGGCTATGCAGAGATTGGCCGGGCGTTGTCCGAGCAGATTGGCGATTTGCGCGATCACCCCTATCGCGAATGGATCGGCGAGTATGCCGGGGAGGCTTACCAAGGGGTGGCGGCTGCGGCGCGCACGCATCTGGATGAACTGGCGGCGCGGAGCATGACCGAGCAGCGCTTTGTCGAGTTGGCGGCGATCTTTGGCCAGGCGTCGAAGCTGGAGGCAGATTTCTGGCAGATGGGGTTGGACGCCACGGTGTAAGGCTTTGGATTTTTGGGGCTGCACAGCGGCCCCCAGGATCTGAAGGCATCACTGCACCTGCAGGCACCCCTGCAATGCCTCGATAAACACCCGCTCCGCCCGACTCAAACGCTGCTCGCGATTCCACAGCAGGTGAATATCGACATCCGCAATCCCCTCATGCGGCGGCAATCGCCAGAGCAATCCAGCCTGCACATCAGGCGCCACCACGTGCTCGGGTAAACAGCCAATGCCAAACCCGGCAATCACCAGCCGGCGCACTTCCTCAAGGCTCGGCGATGACGCCACGATGCGTCCGCTGAACCCCTGCTGATCACGAAAAATGGTCAACGGCGAGAGCATGCCGCCAATCTGGTCGCTGGTGAAACTGACGAAATTTTCCCGCTGCAGATCGCCTTCCTGCTTGCCGAACAAGCCGTGGTGCTTGCCGCAGAAAAAGGCATAGCGCTGACGCAGGAACAAGCGCTGCTCCAGGCGTGGTTGCGGCCGGCGATTGAGGCTCAAGCCTGCGGTGGCGGTTTTCTCTTGCAGGGCGGCGACGATGTCCGAGCTGCGCATCACGTCGATCTCCAGGTCCACCCGTGGATGCTGGCGATGAAAGCCTGCGAGAAAATCGTCGAAGCGCTCCGAGCAGATCCGGCTGATCATCAATAGCCGCACTTTGCCGACCAACTCATCGGCCGGTTGCTCGAGCAGGCCGCCGATCTGCGACATCTGCCCATACACCTCGCCAGCCAGCTGGAACAGCTGCTCGCCCATTTCCGTCAGCACGAAGCGCGGCCCGCGGCGGGCGATCAGCTGGCGACCGAGCTGCTCCTCAAGGCGCTTGAGCGCCTGGCTGACGGCCGGCTGGGTCAGGTGCAGGCGCGCGGCGGCGCGGCTGATGGACAGTTCCTGGCCGATCACCCGGAAGGTGCGCAGCAGGTTCCAGTCGAGGCGATCGTTGAGCAGGCGGTCAGACATGGCGGGCTCGCGATAATAAATGGGCGTTATAGTTCGAATAATAAATAGAAAATTGACTAATCATAGCCCCCGGCCGAAAAATCACGTCAAGGCCAGTGCCCGTCATTGGCGGGCAAGCCGGCTCCCATGCCTGAATAGTCTGATCAGCGTGGGAGCGGGCTTGCCCCGCGATAGAGCCGCCATCCAAGCGCCCCCAGAGCGCCCCGTGACCCCTTACTCCTGCCAAAAAAACAAGCAAAGGAGCCTGACCCATGAAGCCATCCGCTTCGCCCCAACCGCGCCGGGCCGCGGCCGCCGCGTTTATCGGCACCATGATCGAGTGGTACGACTTCTACATCTACGCCACCGCCGCCGCACTGGTGTTCGGCGCCTTGTTCTTCCCCTCCGACAACAGCCTGTTCAGCACCATGGCCGCCTTTGGCACCTTCGCCGTGGGCTTCTTCGCCAGGCCCTTGGGCGGCATCGTCTTCGGCCATATCGGCGACCGCATCGGTCGCAAGAAATCCCTGGTCATTACCCTGCTGATGATGGGCGTGGTCACCGTGGGCATTGGCCTGCTGCCAACCTACGCGCAAATCGGCGCCGCCGCACCAGTGCTGCTGATTGTGCTGCGGGTGATCCAAGGCATCGCCGTTGGAGGCGAGTGGGGCGGTGCGGTGCTGATGGCCGGCGAGCATGCGCCCAAGGGCCGGCGTACGTTCTTCGCCTCGTTCGCCCAGCTGGGCAGCCCGGCGGGCTTGATCCTCTCGCTGCTGGCGTTTGGCGCGGTTACCCGCTTGCCCGAAGAAGAACTGATGAGCTGGGGCTGGCGCGTGCCGTTCCTGGCCAGTGCCTTGCTGCTGCTGGTTGGCCTGGCGATCCGCCTGGGGGTGAACGAGTCGCCAGAGTTTCTCGCCAGCCGCGAACAGGCCGAGAAGTCGCGCCGCAAGGAGCAGGCGCCAGTGCTGGAAGTGCTGCGTACCGCGTGGCGGCCTCTGCTGCTGTGCATTGGCGCCAATGCCCTGGGGATTGCCGGGGTGTATTTCACCAACACCTTCATGATCAGCTACACCACCCAGCAACTGCACCTGGAGCGCTCGCTGATCCTGGAATGCCTGTTCTTCGTTGCGGTCATCCAGTTCTGTGTCCAGCCGCTGGCAGCGTGGCTGTCGGAGAAGATCGGCGCTACCCGATTCCTGGCCCTGGTCGCCTTGCTGGCGATGGCCTCGCCGTATCCGATGTTCGTGCTGGTCAGCACCGGCCAGGGGCCGTTGATCGTGCTCGGTATCGCCTTGGCGGCGGCGTGCATGGCCTCGTTCTACGCAGTGATTGCCGGCTACGTCAGTGGCATGTTCGAGACCCGCGTGCGCTACACCGCGATCTCCATGGCTTATCAGGTCTGCGGCGCTATCGCCGGTGGCCTGACCCCGCTGATCGGCACCTGGCTGGCGCACAGTTTCACCGGCCAGTGGTGGCCGATGGCGGTGTTCTACACCCTGATCGCGACGATTTCCCTGGTCTGTGTGCTGGCCCTTGCCCGCCAATACAGCCGCAGCCAGCAGCTTGAGCTGGCCTGACCCACCCCCTGGATTGCTGGAGTAACCGCACATGTTGAAAAGCAACGGCGAGCGCCTGTGGGCGAGCCTGATGGCCATGGCCGAAGTCGGCGCCACCGCCCGTGGTGGTAGCTGCCGCCTGGCCTTGAGCGACGAAGACAAAGCCGGCCGCGAACTGTTCCAGGCCTGGTGCCGCGAGGCGGGCCTGAGCCTGTCGGTGGACGCCATCGGCAACCTGTTCGCCCGCCGCCCTGGTAGCGACCCCGAGGCCGCGCCGGTGATGATGGGTAGCCACCTGGATACCCAACCTGAGGGCGGCCGCTTCGATGGCGTCTACGGCGTGCTGGCCGGGCTTGAGGTGGTGCGCCGCCTCAATGACCTCGGCATCCGCACCCGCAAGCCCTTGGAGATCGCGGTCTGGACCAACGAGGAAGGCGCGCGCTTCACCCCGGCGATGTTCGGCTCGGCGGTGTTCACCGGCACCCTGGCGCTGGAACAAGCCCTGGCCATTCGCGATGCCAATGGCATCAGCGTCGCCGACGAACTGCAGCGCACCGGCTACGCCGGCCAACGCCCGCTGGGCGGCGCGGTCGATGCCTATTTCGAGGCGCACATCGAACAGGGGCCGATCCTTGAAGACAACGCCAAGAGCATCGGCGTGGTCAGCGGCGGCCAGGCCATTCGCTGGCTCGATGTCACCGTCGAGGGCATGGCCGCACATGCCGGCACCACGCCGATGAAGCTGCGCAAAGATGCCCTCTATGGCGCCGCACGAATGATCCAGGTGGTCGAGCAATTGGCGGCCGACTTCGCCCCTGAAGGCCTGACCACAGTCGGTGAACTGGCCATTGCCAAGTCCTCGCGCAACACCATTCCCGGCGTGGTCAAGTTCACCGTCGATTTGCGTCATCACCGCGATGAAGCCATCGAAGCCATGGAGCGCAGCCTTGGCCAGCAGCTACAGGCCATCGCCGCACAGCGCGGCCTGAACGTGCGTATCGAGCGCCACTGGGTCAGCCCCGCCACGCCGTTCGACGGCGCCTGTGTGGCAGCGGTACAGCACGCGGTCGATGGTCTGGGCTATGCCCAACAATCCATTGTTAGCGGCGCAGGCCATGACGCCATCCTGCTGGCCCGTTATTGCCCCACGGCGATGGTGTTCATTCCTTGCGTGGGCGGCCTGAGCCACAACGAAGCCGAAGATGTATTGCCCGACGATGCCCGCCAAGGCGTCGATGTACTGCTCAACGCCGTGCTGGCCCGCGCCGGTCAAGTCGAACCAGGAGAGTTCTGATGCGCTGCTATTTCCATCCCGAGCAACTGCTGCACCATCCGCGCAGCTACTACTCACGCGGCGCCATGCGCACCCCGCAGGAAGTCCCCGAGCGCGCCCAGCGCCTGTTGCAGGCAGCCAAGGACCTGGGTTTCGACATCCGCCAACCTGCAGATGCCGGCCTGGCGCCGTTGCAAGCGGTGCATGGCACGGCTTATCTGGCGTTTCTTGAAGAAGCTCATGCGCGCTGGAAAGAGGTGCCCGAGGATTGGGGCGATGAAGTCATGTCGAACATCTTCGTTCGCGAGCCCAACGCCCTGCGCGGCATCCTCGCCCAGGCCGGCCGTTATCTAGCCGACGGCAGCTGCCCGGTCGGCGAGCACACCTGGCGCTCGGCCTACTGGTCGGCGCAAAGCGCGGTAGCAGCGGCCCAGGCCCTGCTCGACGGCGAGCCAGCGGCCTATGCCCTGTGCCGTCCACCGGGGCATCACGCCCGCTACGATGCCGCGGGCGGTTTCTGCTACGTGAACAACGCCGCCGTCGCTGCGCAGGTGCTGCGCAGCCGCTACAGCCGTGTGGCGATTGTCGATACCGACATGCACCACGGCCAAGGCATTCAGGAGATCTTCTACGCGCGCAATGATGTGCTGTACGTCTCCACCCATGGCGACCCCACCAACTTCTACCCAGGCGTGGCCGGCTTTGCCGATGAGCGCGGCGCCGGTGCAGGGGAGGGCTACAACCTCAACCTGCCGATGCCGCATGGGGCCAGTGAAGCGGACTTCATGAGCCAGCTGGAGATTGCCCTGGATGCCGTGAGGGACTTTGCTGCCGAGGTGCTGGTGCTGTCGCTAGGCTTCGATATCTATGAACTCGACCCGCAGAGCAAGGTGGCCGTGACCCGTGAAGGGTTCGCCGCATTGGGCGAGCGTATCCGTGCGCTGCGGCTGCCGTGCCTGATCGTGCAGGAGGGGGGCTATCACCTGGAGAGCCTGGAGGCGAATGCGCAGGCGATCTTCGCTGACAAGCAAGATTGGCGTTAATTTGCGCTGCTAATGGCGACCTCATCGCGGGGCCCGTTCCTGCATGCCTTGCGCCGTTGCTGAAAGTCGGCGCAGGACCTGTAGGAGCGAGCTTGCCCCGCGATGAGAACAGCACTGAAAAACTACAGACCGCTCCTGCGCACATGCTTGACCAGCACCTTCTCCAGCAACTCCCACATCGCCGGATCGGTACTGAACGCCACGTTGAAGCGCATCCAGCCGGTCGCCTGGGCATCGACCATGAATAGCTGCCCAGGCCCGAGCATGATGCCTTGCTCCAGGGCATCGTCCAGCAGCGCGGCGCTGTCGGGCAGGGCGGGGTGGCGGGTCCAGACGTACATGCCTTCATCGGACTCGATGAACAACTCAAAGCCCAGCCGGTGCAGATGCCGGCCAACTTCCTGGTGCGCCTCGGCCAGGCGCTGGCGCAGGCGCTTGAGGTGCTTGCGCCAGCGCCCGTCGATGATCGCGGCATAGACCACGCGCTCCATCACCTGCGAGGTGGTCAGGCCCGAGCGCATCTTCAGGTGCAGCAACTGCTGCATCAGCTCGGGGTTGGCGACCAGGTAGCCGACCCGCACATTGGGCGAGATGCTTTTCGAGTAACTGCCCACGTAGACCACCTGTTGCAGGTGATCGAGGCTGGCCAGGCAGGGCTGCGGTTCGGCGACCATGTCGGCGTACAGGTTGTTTTCCACCAGGCGGAAACCGTGCTGGGAAGACAACTGCAACAGGCGGTGCAGCTGTGGCAATGGGGTGCGCGAGCAGGTCGGGCTGTGCAGGTGCGGCTGGGTGAAGAAGGCGGTTGGGCGGTGATGCGCCAGCAGTCGTTCGAGCTGGTCGAGGTCGTAGCCGGCCGGGGTTCGCGGCACGCCGATCAGGGTTGCGCCCTGAAAGCGCAGGATGCTCATCAGGTTGGGGTAGCCGGGGTCGTCCACCAGCACCACGTCACCTGGGCGCACCAGGGTGCGCACGGCCAGGTCCAGCGCCTGGCTGGCGCCATGGGTGAGCATCAGTTGCGCCGGGTTGGCGACGATCGACAGCTCCTGTTGCAGGTTCTGCGCGGTTAGTGCGCGCAGCTCCGGCAGGCCCATCGGGTCGCCGTAGCCGGACAACTCCAGGGGGCTGCCGGCGACCTGGCGCATGCCGCGGCG
This sequence comes from Pseudomonas sp. Je.1.5.c, assembly GCF_051129895.1. Taxonomy (NCBI): domain Bacteria; kingdom Pseudomonadati; phylum Pseudomonadota; class Gammaproteobacteria; order Pseudomonadales; family Pseudomonadaceae; genus Pseudomonas; species Pseudomonas sp. Je.1.5.c. The sequence continues at coordinate 289,146 of NZ_JBCPSP010000002.1, read as the reverse complement.
CAGGCCGTCTTCGTACATCCAGTCGTTGGGCAGCCAGCCGCAACCGGGCTTGAACGGCAATTGGCGGGTTTCGAAGATCTGTTGCAGGTACCACTCGGAGTTGAACGAGGGTCGAGTGGTGTCGGTTTCCTGATGCTGACTATCCAGCAACTCGCCTGCTGCGCGATTGACGAAGAACCCCGCGTTGCCGCGGCTGACCAGCAGCCCTTGGGCGACCAGACGGTCATAGGCTTCGACCACGGTAAAGGTGCTCACCGAGTAGGTCGCGGCAAAGGCGCGGATAGACGGGACCTTGGCGCCGGGCTTGAGGGTCTGGTTGTCGATCAGCTCGCGTAACCCGTCGATGATCTGGTTGACCAGCGGGGTGGAGGAGTCTGGATGTAGTACGAGCATTGGGCTGCCTTCAGGTGTGCATAACGCCAAGCGCCTGCAGGGTGTCGCGGGTGTATTGCATCGACGGCCTGTACAGTGCAGTGCGACTTTCATGCCACTGTGCATGGCTCTCTGTGTCCGACATTTTTACATTAGGTGTCTGAGATCGCCAGACACCTTTTGCAGTGCAGGCACACCAGCGTCATGAACAATCATAATTTTGCTGCTTTTTCGTCGAGGCCCGCCTCGCATCATCTTTTTGCCAAGTCGAATGGGCTGGAGTCTAGCCGCCGTTCGGCTTGCGCACGCGTGATCAACCGGTTCAGTTCGTCCGGGGGCCAGCCCTCGAACGCGTAAGCAGGCCGCCATGGATGGCCTGCGTGTGCCGTGTGCACACCTCCTGCCCGCATTAGCACTGATGTACAGGTGAAACCGCTAGCCATCGGGGTTTCACGGATTTCCTTGGATAAAAAGAAGCACGGGGTACACAACTGATGGACGCAACATCCACATCCACCGCATCCGCCAAAGGGGCGCCGGAGAGCAAGCTCAATGCTTCGCTCAAGTCGCGCCACCTGACGATGATGTCGATCGCCGGGGTTATCGGCGGCGCACTGTTCGTCGGCTCCGGCAGCGTGATCCACAGCGCCGGTCCCGCCGCTGTCCTGGCCTATCTGGCCGGCGGCATCCTGGTGGTACTGATCATGCGCATGCTCGGCGAGATGGCGACGTCCTCGCCGGACACCGGCTCGTTCTCGACCTATGCCGACCGCGCCATTGGTCGCTGGGCAGGTTTCACCATCGGCTGGTTGTATTGGTGGTACTGGGTCATCCTGATGGCCTGGGAAGCTTATGTGGCGGGCAAGATCCTGCATGGTTTCTTCCCGAGTGTGAGCGTCAACGTGTTCGTCCTGGCCACCACCTTGGTGCTGATCACGGTCAACTTCTTCAACGTCAAGCACTACGGTGAGTTCGAGTTCTGGTTCGCCTTGATCAAGGTGATCGCGATCGTCTGCTTCCTGATCGTCTGCGGCGCGGCAGTGCTGAACATCTGGCAGTTCGGTGAAGTGCGCGGCATGAGCCACCTGACCGCCGAAGGCTTCATGCCCAATGGCATCACCACGGTGATTGGTGCGTTGCTGGGTGTGATGTTCGCCTTCCTCGGTGCGGAAATCGTCACCATCGCCGCCTCCGAGTCCAAGGACCCAGCCGGGCAGATCGTCAAGGCCACCAACTCGGTGGTATGGCGTGTGTGCCTGTTCTACGTAGGTTCGATCTTCCTGATCGTCTGCCTGGTACCGTGGAACGACCCGCACCTGGGGGAGTCGGGTTATGGCGCCTACCGCCGGACCCTGGAGCTGCTGGGCGTGCCTTACGCTGAGCTGCTGATGAACTTCGTGGTGCTGACCTCGGTGAGCAGCTGCTTGATCTCCGGTCACTACACGGCCTCGCGCATGCTGTTCTCCCTGGCCCAGCGTGGCGATGCGCCGTCGTTCTTCAAGATCACCCGCGCCGGTACCGGTGTGCCGGTCTTTGCCATCATTGGCTCGTGCGCAGTGGCGGTCGTCTGTGCGCTGATCAACTTCAGCGAGACCCTGCGTCCGAAAGACGTGCTGGAAACGCTGATGAACACCACCGGCATGATCGCCTTGCTGGTGTACCTGGTGATTGCCTTCTCGCAGCTGCGCATGCGCCGCAAGCTGATTGCCGAAGGCAAGGAGATCCGCCTGCAGATGTGGCTGTTCCCGTGGCTGACCTACCTGGTGATCGCCTTCATCGTTGCCGCCTTGGTGACCATGGCGTTCATGCCTGACTACCAGATCCTGGTGATCTCCACCGGTATCGCCGCTGCGGTGGTGGTGGCGATGGGTGTGGTGCATCAGATGCGCACCGCCAACAAGCACTAAGCGACTCGTTGGTTGACGTCGGCCGGTTCCCGCAAGGGGCCGGCCGCGTTTGTTTGTGGGCGCTAATTGTGAGGGTGTTCAGGGCCTGCCTGGTCGAAGCGCAGTTGCTGGCCGGCGTTCAGGTGCAGGCGTTGGCCAGCGCTGTCGAGTTCGGCGCTTCCGTTGAGCAGGGTGATGTGTGAACGCTTGGCATCGCGCTCAAGCTTCAGGTTAGCGTCTTGGGTGGCGAGGGTGCCGTGCTCGGTGACGAGCATGAAAGGTCGGCTATCGGTCGCAGAAACGTGCAGTGACAGGCTGCCTTGCAACAGTGTCACGCGGCGTTGCACCGGGTCGAATTCGACGTCTACCGCGCTGTCCGCTGCCAGGTGCAACAGGCTGCCATCTTCCAGCTGGCGGGTCAGTTGCTGGTCGTTGCTGGTACGCAGGTCGGCCAGTTCGAAGGGTTGGTTCATCCATGGCGAGCCGAGCAGGGCGGCGGCGCCGATCAGGGCGAGGATGGCCAGGGGCAGGGCTAGGCGTTGCTTGCTGATCATGGTGGGCGGTGATCCTGGTTATTTTTTGCAATGACCTGAGAGCGGCGCTGGCAGTTCCGGCCTGATCGCGGGGCAAGCCCGCTCCCACGCAGTCGGCTAGGAGGCAGGGCTAACGTGGGCTGCCCCGCGAAGCGGGCGTATATGGCTTATGCTAGACGCATTGTCCGCCTAAGGAGTTCGCCATGGCCTGGTCCGCCAACCAATATTCCCTGTTCGAAGACGAACGTACCCGCGCCGTGCGCGACTTGCTGGCCGCAGTCCCTCCTTGTTCGGTTCACCATGCCACTGATTTGGGCTGCGGGCCGGGCAATTCCACCGAAGTGTTGTTGCAGCGCTACCCCGATGCCCAGGTCCTGGCGCTGGACAGTGATCCAGACATGATCGCCAAGGCCAAGGAGCGCCCACGCCTGGGCGTGCCGCGAGTGCGCTGCGAGATCGGCGACATCGCCAATTGGACTGCCCACAAACCTCAAGAGCTGATTCTCGCCAACGCATCGTTGCAGTGGGTGCCAAGCCACGGCACGCTCTATCCGCACCTGATCGAGCAGCTAAGCCAAGGTGGCAGCTTGGCCGTGCAGACCCCGGACAACCTCGACGAACCGGCCCATCGCCAGTTGCGCGAGATCGCCAGCCGTGGCCCGTGGGCGGACAAGTTCGCCGACTTCGCGCTGCCGCCGCGGCACAACGCCGGCTTCTACTACGACTTGCTGAGCCCGCTGTGCGCGCGGGTGGATGTCTGGCGCACCACCTATCACCACCCGCTGGCAGGCGGTGCAGAAGCGGTGGTGGAGTGGTTCAAGGGCTCGGCCTTGCGTCCGTACCTGGCGCGGTTGGACGAGGCTGAACAGAAGGACTTCTTGCAGTTGTACCTACAGGCCATGCAAAAGGACTATCCGCCAGCGACCGATGGCAAGGTGCTGCTGGCGTTCCCGCGTTTGTTCGTGGTCGCTACCCGCTAGCGGCGCCAGCGCCAGATCACGTAGCCGTACACGCCGAGGTTGAGCAGCAGGACGATCAGGCCGAGGCCGATCTGAATTTGTGGTGTCAGTCCGGCGGGGTAGATCAGTGGCCAGATGTAGTGCTCGATGAAGCCGCCCTGGTAGCCGGCGTCGCCTGCGGCGGCGCGCATGCGGTTTTCCCAGTCGGTCAGTGGGCATTCCAGGTGCAGACATTCCACGGCCAGGCCCCAGGCTACGGCGGGCAGGTGGATCAGCAGGGCAGCGCGCCATTTGAGCACCAGCAGGCCGCCGAACAACACCAGCAGGATGAAGGCAAGATGCAGCAGGACCAAGGTGTCAGCGCTTAAGCGATAGAGCATGATATGGGGTCTTGGTGGGCGAGTGGATCCCTAGCATAGGCTGTTTGCTAGAGCGCCTGTACCGGCCTCTTCGCGGGCAAGCCCGCTCCCACAGGGATTGGCGTTGTGGCAGCGGGCTGTGTTGGGGCAGTCATGGCCTGTTTGCGGGCAAGCCCGCTGTCACAGGGGTTGGTGTTGTGGCAGCGGGCAGTGTTGGGTCAGTCATGCCTCTTCGCGGGCTTGTCGGGGCGCCGAGCCGCCGCGAAGGGGCCGGTAGGCTCATCACAAATCTTCCTGAACCATCTGCAGGAAAGTCGCCACCACCCGCCGCGTACGCTGTTCACTCAAGCACACCAGCGTTTCGGTCAGATGCCGCTGACAATCAATGATCGGCAACGCGCACACCCGCGCATCCGCGCCAAACTCCGCCGCCGAAACCACGCCCACGCCAATCCCCACCACCACCGCCTCGCGCGCTGCCTCGCGGCCTTCTACCTGGATCGCCGGGCGGATACGCAAGCCTGCTCGCTGCATTTCCTCTTCCAGCGTCTGGCGAGTCACCGAGCCGGGCTCGCGTAGCACCAGCGGTGTGTCATCCAGGTCAGCCAGGTTGATCGCGCCACGGCTGGCCCACGGATGGTTGTGCGAAACGAACGCCACCATCGGGTCGCGGCGCATCGGCACGCAGTACAAGCGCTCGTCGTCGACATCGCGACCGAGCAGGGCGAGATCGGCCTGGTAGCTGAACAATCGGGCCAGGGATTCGTCAGTGTTACCCGTCTCGATCTTTACCTGGATCCCCGGATAACGCTGGCAGAAACGAGCAATCTGCGGCAGCACGTGCACAGGTGCATCCACCGCCAGCACCAGGCTGCCGGTGTGAAGGGCGCGAGAGTCCTGCAGCAACTCGACCGCCTCGGCCTCGCAGGCGAACAACCGTTGCGTCACGCCCAGCAAACGTTCGCCCAGGTCAGTCAGTTGTACCGAACGCTTGTTGCGGTGAAACAGCAGCACGCCGAAGCGCTCCTCCAGTTTACGCACTTGATCGGAGACCGCCGGTTGGGTCAGGAACAGTTTTTCCGCAGCGCGGGTAAAGCTGCCGTGCTCGGCGACTGCGTGAAAGGCCTTGAGTTGAGCCTGGGAAACCGACATACCGCCTCCAGTAACAAGCTGAGCTTATGTGTGAAATACGATAAATCGATTTTTGTTATCAGTCAGCACCTGTTTCCATACCCTTCAACCTCAAGGCGCTGCCACAAGCAGCCCTGAGCGGCCATGGCAGCACGCGGTCACGCCAGACTGCTGCGCCATCTGACCCATGACGGGCCACCGTCATGCAGTGCGCAACACAACAACAAGACAGGCGTTTTTTCACATTCTGCCGGCACACTTGAGCAAGAGGTCAGACTCACATGAATCAATCCCTAGCGGCGATCAAACGCTGGCGTGTCCAGATTTTCGCCATTACCTGGCTGGCCTACGCCGCCTTCTACTTCACCCGCAAGGCCTTCTCGGTGGCCAAGCTTGGCATTGGTGAAGACCCAAGCTTCATGCTCGACAAGGCCGCGATGGCCAACCTCGACGCAATCTACCTGGCCGCCTACGCGGTGGGGCAGTTCACCTGGGGCATGCTCGCCGACCGCTTCGGCCCGCGCGTGGTGGTGCTCGGCGGGCTGCTGATTTCGGCGGCGGCGGCGGTGGTGATGGGCAGCTACGCGACCTTCCCGATCTTCGCCACCTGCATGCTGATCCAAGGCCTGGCGCAGTCCACCGGCTGGGCGGGGCTGTGCAAGAACATCGGTAGTTTCTTCCCGTCTTCCCAGCGCGGCCGGGTGCTCGGGCTGTGGAGCTCGTGCTACGCCTTCGGCGGCCTGGTGGCCTCGCCATTCGCCGGTTGGTGGGCGTATACCCTGGTTGGTAGCTGGCATGCGGCGTTCTTCTCCAGTGCCGCGGTGGTGGCTGCAGTGGCGCTGCTGTTCTTCATCTTCCAGCGCAACAAACCTGAGGATGTCGGCTTGCCTGCGGTGGAGCCAGAGCCGCAAAGCATGTCGCCGGGCTCGAACCTGTGCAGCGTGTGGGCGCCGCTGCGCGAGATCCTGCGCAACCGCACCGTACTGACCCTGGGCCTGGCGTATTTCTTGTTGAAGCCTGCGCGCTACGCCATTTTGCTCTGGGGGCCGGTGATCGTCTTCGAACAGATGCCGTCGGTGGGCAAGGTCGGCGCGGCGATCATTCCCACCGCCTTTGAGCTGGCCGGGTTGCTGGGGCCGATCATGATCGGCCTGGCCTCGGACAAACTGTTCGGCGCCCGGCGCATGCCGGCCTGCGTGATCAGCCTGTTGCTGCTGACTATCACCCTGGCGGCGTTCATGGCGGCGATGACCAGTGGCAGCGTGGTGTTGGTGGTGGCCTTGCTGTTCGTCATGGGCCTGACCCTGTATGGGCCAGACTCGATGATCAGCGGCGCCGCCGCCATCGATTTTGGCAGCGCCAAGGCCGGCGCCACCGCCGCAGGTTTCGTCAATGGCTGCGGCTCGGTCGGGGCGGTGCTCGGCGGTCTGCTGCCGGGGTATTTTGACAGCGTCACGGTGTTCATTGTCTTCGCCGGCTGCGCATTGTTCTCCGCCCTGGTCCTGCTGCCGCACTGGAACAGCCGCCCGGCCAGCGCCGAACAGGCCAGCGACGTGGCACCCAATACCAGCATGGCGATCAAGCCACTGCGTACTTAAAGGAAAGCGAGTAGATGAGACCGTTCTGGCTGCAACAGGCCCTTGAGCAGGAAAGCGAGGCGCTGTGTCCGCCGCTGACAGACGATCAGCGTTGCGATGTGTGCATTGTCGGCGGCGGTTATACCGGGCTGTGGACTGCGCTGATGATCAAGGAGCAGGCGCCGCAACTGGATGTGCTGCTGATCGAGGCCGGCATCTGCGGCGCCGGCGCCAGTGGTCGCAATGGCGGCTGCGCGCTGTCCTGGTCGGCCAAGTACTTCACCCTGGCGCGGTTGTTCGGCACGGCCGAGGCGGTGCGCCTGGTGCAGGAGTCCGAGCGCAGTATCGCCGCCATCGGCGAGTATTGCGCGGCCAATGGCATCCAGTGCGACTTCCGCATGGACGGCACCCTCTACACCGCCAGCAACCTGGCGCAGATGGGCAGCACCGATGCGGTGATCGCTGCGCTGACGCAGCAGGGCATCAACTCGTTCCAGCGCCTGGCAGTGGAGCAGGTGCAGCGCTTGGCTGGCTCGACGCGTCACCTGGAGGGCTGGTACTCGCCAGCCGCGGCCACCGTTCAGCCGGGGCGCTTGGTGCGCGGCTTGCGCCGGGTCGCGCTGCAGCGCGGTGTGCGGATATTTGAAGGTACCGCCATGACTGGCCTGGAACATGGCGCACCGGTGCAGGTGCGCACCCAGCGCGGGACGATCAAGGCCGACCGGGTAGTGCTAGGCATGAACGCCTGGATGGCCCGGGCATTTGCTCAGTTCGAGCGCAGCGTGGCGATTGTTTCCAGCGACATGGTAATCACCGAGCCGTGCCCTGAACTGTTGCGTGAGATTGGCCTGGACAGCGGGATCAGCGTGCTCGACTCGCGGATCTTCGTGCACTACTACCACAACACCAGCGATGGCCGGCTGATGCTTGGCAAGGGTGGCAATACCTTCGCCTATGGCGGGCGCATGCTGCCGGTGTTCGACCAGCCGTCGCCTTACCTGCCATTGCTGCGCGAAAGCCTCAGCGAGTTCTTCCCGGCCCTGGCCGAGGTGCCACTGGCGGCCAGCTGGAACGGGCCGTCGGATCGCTCGGTGACCGGCTTGCCGTTCTTTGGCCGGTTGGATGGGCAAGGCAACGTGTTTTATGGCTTTGGCTACTCCGGCAGCGGCGTTGGCCCCTGTCACATGGGCGGGCAGATCTTGTCGTCGCTGGCGTTGGGGCTGGACAACCCGTGGACCCGCTCACCGCTGGTCAAGGGTCCGCTGGGTTTGTTCCCGCCCGAACCCATCCGCTACCTGGGCTCGCTGATGGTGCGCAACGCCATCCGCCGCAAAGAGCGCGCCGAGGACCGTGGCCTGCGCCCGCGCCATCTGGATGTGCGCCTGGCGCGATTTGCCGCAGCGGCGGGTAAGGCTGATAAAGCCTGATGGCGCTGGCACAACAAGCTCTTGTCGCCCATCGCTGCGAGGGCGTATAAACTGCACCCACTTTGGCCGGTCGCTTCCTGAACCGGCCGCCTGAAACAAAGAGAGTCGACATGGGCGCACAGTGGAAAGCCAAACATAAAGAAGCCGCAGCCAACGCCAAAGGCAAGATCATGGGCAAGCTGGCCAAGGAAATTCAGATCGCGGCCAAGTCGGGCGCTGATCCAGACATGAACCCGCGCCTGCGCCTGGCAGTGGAGCAGGCCAAGAAAGCCTCGATGACCCGCGAGACCCTGGAACGGGCCATTCGCAAGGGTGCAGGCCTGGATGGCGATGCGGTGCAGTACACCGCAGTCACCTACGAAGGCTTTGCCCCGCATCAGGTGCCGCTGATCGTCGAGTGCCTGACCGACAACGTCAACCGCACCGTTGCCCAGATCCGCGTGCTGTTCCGTAAAGGCCAGTTGGGTGCCAGCGGTTCGGTGGCCTGGGACTTCAACCATGTCGGCCTGATCGAGGCGACCCCGGTCAACCCTGATTCGGATCCGGAAATGGCCGCTATCGAAGCCGGTGCCCAGGACTTCGAGGAAGGCGAAGAAGAGGGCTCGACCCTGTTCATCACCGACACCACCGACCTGGATGCCGTGCAAAAGGCCCTGCCTGAGCAAGGCTTCACCGTGACCTCGGCGAAGATCGGCTACACGCCGAAGAACCCGGTCAGCGCCGCTAGCCTGAGTGCTGAGGCGCTGGAAGAGGTCGAAGCGTTCCTGGCGGCGATCGACGAGAACGAAGACGTGCAGAACGTCTATGTCGGCCTGACTGACTGATCTGTGCTCGGGTCCGCGTTGCGGCCCAATCGCGGGACAAGCCCGCTCCTACAGTAGGAGCGGGCTTATCCCGCGATTGAACTTTTGCGAACACCGCCCAGAGCTGCTTCATGAACCCCACCTTCGCCTCCCTCAGCCTGGCCCACCTGCGCACCCTCGATTGCCTGCTGCAGCTGAAAAACCTCAGCCACGCCGCCGAGCGCCTGGGCTGTAGCCAATCGGCCCTGAGCCGCCAACTCGCCCATCTGCGCGAAGCCTTCGATGACCCCCTGCTGGTACGCCAGGGGCGTGGTTACGTGCTCAGCGAATACGCCCAGGCACTGGTCGAGCCACTGCGCCAGGTGCTTGAAGAGCTCAACGCCTTGCGCCAGCCGGTCACTTTCGACCCGGCCCGCTGCGAGCGGCGCTTCTGCCTGGCCGCCTCGGACTACGTCGCCGAGCACATGCTGCCGCTGCTGGTGGCGGCGCTGGAGCGCGAGGCGCCGGGCGTGTCGCTGGAGTACCGGACCTGGCAGGCCGGGCAATACGCCTTGCTCGCCAGTGGTGAGATCGACCTGGCGACGACCTTGTTCGACGAGTCGCCGGCCAACCTGCATGGGCGCCTGTTGGGCGAAGACCGGGCGGTGTGCCTGATGCGTCACGACCATCCACTGGCGGCGCAGCAGGTGCTCGATCAAGACGCTTACCTGAGCTTCAAGCATGTGCGCATTTCCGGCGGCGGTGACAAGGACAGCTTCATCGACCGGCACCTGCGTGGCCAAGGCTTGCAGCGGCGGATCAGCCTGGAGGTGCCGTTCTTTTCCGCCACCGTGCAGGTGATCGCCAACAGCCAGGCACTGGCCACCGTGCCCGAACATATTGCCCGGCAGCTGTGCCGGTTGCATGAACTGGCCTGGCGGCCGCTGGGTTTTGTTGACCACACCCAGCGCTACTGGGTGGTCTGGCATCAGCGCCTGCAGGCGTCGGCCGAGCACCGCTGGCTACGTAACCGGGTGTTCGAGTTGTGGCGTCAGTCGCAGTTCGGGGTACAGGGCGGGCATGCGCCTTTGCCATAGGAGCTATGCGCGAAGTGGGGTTCTTGCTGTGCGGCCAGGGGCCTAGACTGGGCTGAGTGTGGCGTCAGTGAAGGCCCTATCGCGGGGCACGCCCGCTGCTACAGGATGTGCGCAATGTCTGTAGAAGCAGGCTTGCCCGCGATAGGGCCGGCACTGACAACGCTAATTCAGCCTGCCAAGGAGACCGCGCGTGACCCCGGAACAATTTCGCCAGTATGGCCACCAACTGATCGACCTGATTGCCGACTACCGCCAAACCGTTGGCGAACGCCCAGTCATGGCCCAGGTCGAGCCCGGCTACCTCAAGGCCGCTTTGCCGAGCGCGGCGCCGCAACAGGGCGAGCCGTTCGAAGCGATCCTGGATGACGTCAACCAACTGCTCATGCCCGGCCTGTCGCATTGGCAGCACCCGGACTTCTATGGCTACTTCCCCTCCAACGGCACCCTGTCGTCAGTACTCGGCGACTTCCTCAGCACCGGTCTTGGCGTGCTGGGCCTGTCCTGGCAATCGAGCCCTGCGTTGAGCGAGCTGGAGGAGACCACCCTCGACTGGCTGCGCCAGCTGCTGGGCCTGTCGAACCAGTGGAGCGGGGTGATCCAGGACACTGCCTCGACCAGCACCCTGGTGGCGTTGATCTGCGCCCGCGAGCGCGCCAGCGATTTCGCCCTGACCCGCGGTGGCCTGCAGGCCCAGGCCAAACCACTGATCATCTACGTCAGCGCCCATGCGCACAGCTCGGTGGATAAAGCGGCGCTGCTAGCAGGCTTTGGTCGCGAGAATATCCGCCTGATCCCCACCGACGAGCGCTTCGCCATGCTGCCCGAGGCGCTCAGCGCGGCCATCGAGCAAGACGTTGCCGACGGTAACCAGCCGTGCGCCGTAGTCGCGACCACTGGCACCACGACCACCACCGCGCTCGATCCGCTGGCCGCGATTGGTGCCATTACCCAAGCCCACAGCTTGTGGCTGCACGTGGATTCGGCGATGGCCGGCTCGGCAATGATCCTGCCGGAGTGCCGCTGGATGTGGGACGGCATCGAGCTGGCCGATTCGGTGGTGGTCAACGCCCACAAGTGGCTGGGTGTAGCGTTCGACTGCTCGATCTACTACGTGCGTGATCCGCAGCACCTGATCCGGGTGATGAGCACCAACCCGAGCTACCTGCAATCGGCGGTCGACGGTGAAGTGAAGAACCTGCGCGATTGGGGTATCCCGTTGGGGCGGCGGTTCCGTGCCTTGAAACTGTGGTTCATGCTGCGCAGTGAAGGCGTCGAGGCCTTGCAGCAGCGCCTGCGCCGTGATCTGGACAATGCCCGTTGGCTGGCCGAGCAGGTGCAGCAGGCGCCCGAGTGGGAAGTGTTGGCGCCGGTGCAATTGCAGACGCTGTGCATTCGCCATCGGCCTAGTGGGTTGGAGCAGCAGGCACTGGATGCGCATACCCGGGCCTGGGCAGAGCGGCTCAATGCTTCGGGGCAGGCTTATGTGACACCTGCGACGCTGGAAGGGCAGTGGATGGTACGGGTGTCGGTGGGAGCGTTGCCGACCGAGCGGGGGGATGTGGAGCGGTTGTGGGCCAACTTGCAGGACGTTGTTCGTGGCTAAAAGTGCTGGGGCCGCAAAGCGGCCCCAATACTCGGTTAGTGGGTTGCTACGTTCAGGCTGCTCTTGCGGCTAGCCTCATATACGGCTTTCTCCATTGGCTTGGCCTCGGGGTTGCCCAGGTCCTCCATCGCCAGTCGATGGGTCTCCGGCGCCAGGTACGCAGCAAAGGCGCAGATGCAGGTGATAAAGAACGCCAGGCTACCGACCACCAGCCAGATGTTGTCCGAACCCGGTGGCGCGATGGCGGCGAACAGCGCTGGCAGCATGGCGGTGAGCATGGTGCCGACGTTCTGCGCAATGGCCATGGCCGATACCCGGTAGCGGGTATGGAACAGCTCTGGGTAGAAGCTTGGGAACACCGCGTTGTAACCCTGGTAGACCATGCCCCACATCAGGATCGAGGCGGCGAATGCCAATGGCACGTTCTGGATGCTGATCGCATACAGATAGACGAACGCCAGCAGACCCGAGCCCAGGCACCCGGCAATCATGGTCGGGCGGCGGCCGATCTTGTCCGATAGGTTGCCAATGAACGGAATCACCAAGACCGCGACGATATTGCCCACCACCGGAATCCACAGGTACACGCTCTTGTCGAAGCCGATGCCATAGGCCGGCTGTACCGCATAGGCTGCGCCAAAGATGGTGGCAACTACCGGGATCACGTTCATCAGGGCCATGAACATCACCAGCACCATGTGCTTCCAGCTGTGGCGGAAGGCTTCGCTGATCGGCGACTTGGCCACCTTGTCCTGCTTCTCTTCCTGGACGAATGCGGGGGTCTCGTGCACTTCCTTACGGATGATGAAACCGGCCACCAGCACCAGTGCGCTCATCAGGAACGGAATCCGCCAGCCCCATTCGTTGAAGGCTTCGCTAGGCATGAAATAGGCCAGTGGCAGGAATACCGCCGCCGCCATCACCTGGCCGGCTTGCACGCCCTGCAGGGTGTAGCTGGCGTAGTAGCCACGTCGACCGAACGGCGCATGCTCCATGATCATCGAACTGGCCCCGGAGATTTCTCCAGCGACGGCAAAGCCCTGCACCAGGCGCAGCAGCACCAGGATGATCGGCGCCAGGATGCCAATGTCGTGGTAAGTCGGCAGCAGGCCCACGGCCATGGTCGACAGGCCCATGAGGAACATGCACAACAGCAAGACGTTTTTGCGCCCGCGGGTATCACCCCAGTGACCCAGCACGAAGGCGCCCACCGGGCGCGCCAGGTAGCCGACGCCGTAGGTCGCCAGCGAGGCGATGATGGCCATTTTCGGGTCGACTGAGGGGAAGAAGATCTGCGGGAAAATCAGCGCCGCAGCCTGGGCGTAGATGAAGAAGTCGTAGTACTCGAGAGCCGAGCCTATCCACCCGCTGGCAGTCGCTTTCTTGGCTTGGGAGCTAGAGTGAGCCATCGTTGTCTCCGTTGTTCTTGTAAGTCTGCAGACGGTGCCACGCGCACGGCCGAAGGCCGCGGTGAAGCACTGTGCGATCAGTATTGGGAGTGGTTTCAGCGCAAGGCGCACGATCGCAAACGAGGTCTGCGTAGACAGGACGAACGAGCAGGTGCGGATCGCAGGGCGAGGGAGGTGTGCATAGGTCGTTACCCGATTTATTGAACTTATTATGTTGTGACGCTGGGCTGGTCAAGACAGGATCCGCCGAACGTTCGGCAGGGCAGGGAGCGCCGGTGGATCGCCTGTGCTGCGATTCATGGTTGCCCAGTGCTGGGCGCCGATCAATTCGCAAAATTCGCTTTTGTTCGGTAATCGAACAAAAACTAACTGTTCCGTACAAAATGAATTGCTGAGCCGACTTTACCTGCGAATAATCGATCGTGCCAGGAACCCGCCGCGGTTTTCGGCTTTGTCGTATTCGCGCAGTTGTCCTGGCTGCGCTCCAATAACAAGGAACTCCAGCATGCAGCGTTCGATTGCCACCGTGTCCTTGAGCGGCACCCTGCCGGAAAAGCTCGAAGCCATCGCCGCAGCCGGCTTTGACGGCGTCGAGATCTTCGAAAACGATCTGCTTTACTACGCCGGCAGCCCGCGCGAGATTCGCCAGATGTGTGCCGACCTGGGTATCGCCATCACCCTGTTTCAGCCGTTTCGCGACTTCGAAGGCTGCCGCCGGGACCGGCTACAGAAAAACCTCGACCGCGCCGAACGCAAGTTCGACCTGATGCAGGAGCTGGGTACCGACCTGGTGCTGGTGTGCAGCAACGTCCAGGCCGATGCCCTGGGCGATGAACAGCTGCTGGTAGATGACTTGCGCCTGCTGGCCGAACACGCAGGCGCCCGAGGTTTGCGCATTGGCTACGAAGCCTTGGCCTGGGGCCGTCACGTCAACACCTATCAGCAGGTGTGGAACCTGGTCCGCCAGGCTGATCATCCGGCGCTTGGGGTGATCCTGGACAGTTTCCACACCTTGTCGCTCAAGGGCGACCCTCGCGCGATCGGCGACATTCCTGGCGACAAGATCTTCTTCGTGCAGATGGCCGATGCGCCGATCCTGGCCATGGACGTGCTGGAGTGGAGCCGGCATTTCCGCTGCTTCCCGGGGCAAGGTGAAATGGACCTGGCGGGGTTCCTTGCGCCAATCCTGGCGACGGGTTATCGCGGGCCGTTGTCGCTGGAGATCTTCAACGATGGCTTCCGCGCCGCGCCGACCCGGCAGAACGCCGCCGATGGCCTGCGCTCACTGCTCTATCTGGAAGAAAAGACCCGTCTGCAATTGCAACGCGAGGCGCGAGCGGTAGAGCCCGATGTGCTGTTCGCCCCGCCGGCGGCCAGTGCCTATGATGGCGTTGAGTTCCTCGAATTTGCCGTCGACGAAGCGGTTGGTGCGCGTCTGGGCGGCTGGCTCAAGCGCCTGGGCTTTGCCGAGGCCGGGGCGCACCGCAGCAAGGGCGTGCGCTTGCTGCGCCAGGGCGATATAAACATCGTGCTCAATGCCGAGCCTTATTCGTTCGCGCATAACTTCTTCGAAGCCCACGGCCCTTCGCTGTGTGCCACTGCGTTACGGGTCAAGGATGGCCAAGCTGCGTTGCAGCGTGCCACCGCCTACCGGGGCCAGCCGTTCCGTGGCCTGGTCGGTCCTAACGAGCGAGAGATCCCCGCTGTCAGGGCGCCGGATGGCAGCCTGATCTACCTGGTGGAGCAGGCCGGGGCGGGGCAGACCATCTATGACAGTGATTTTCGTCTTGATGCTGGCAATGAGGCCACCGGTGGTCTGCAGCGTATCGATCACATGGCCCTGGCGTTGCCAGCCGAGTCGCTGGACAGCTGGGTGCTGTTCTACAAGAGCCTGTTCGACTTCGCCGCCGATGACGAGGTGGTGCTGCCCGACCCCTATGGCCTGGTCAAGAGCCGGGCGTTGCGCAGCCAGTGCGGCAGCCTGCGTTTGCCGCTGAACATTTCCGAGAACCGCAACACCGCCATCGCCCACGCACTGTCGAATTATCGTGGCTCAGGCGTGCACCACATCGCCTTCGATTGTGCGGACATCTTCCGCGAAGTAGCGCGCGCCAAAGAAGCAGGGGTGCCGTTGCTGGAGATCCCGCTGAACTACTACGACGACCTGGCCGCACGCTTTGATTTCGACGATGAGTTTCTCAGTGAGCTGGCGTACTACAACGTGCTGTACGACCGTGATGCCCAGGGCGGCGAGTTCTTCCACGTTTACACCGAGCCGTTCGAGGAGCGCTTCTTCTTCGAGATCATCCAGCGCAAGGGGGGATACGCAGGATACGGCGCGGCCAACGTCGCGGTACGCTTGGCGGCGATGGCCAAGGCGCGCAGCGGGGCGGCGCGTAGACTGGTGCTTTAAGGCCCGATGCGCGTTGGCTCGTTCGCGGGCAAGCCCGCTCCCACAGGGACCGAGTCGGTCACACAGCTTGCGCTGTGCAGGGACATGTGTGCGGGCTTGTCCGCGAAGAGGTCGGCACTGGCACTCTAAGATCCTGACCACTCGACCAACAGCGCGCTTCCCTGCTAGGTCCCACTCACGGATAATCCCTGGCTTATTCCAATAAACAGCCTGTGAGTGGGTATGAGTGATTCTGTAGTCAGCCTCGGCCAGCCTGCCATCGAAGGGGGGCGCAAGGCGCGCAAGAACAACCCTGAGAAGACCCGCGAGGACATCCTCCAGGCCGCCATCAGTGAGTTCGTCCAGCAGGGCCTGGCCGGCGCCCGGGTCGACGCCATCGCCGAGCGCACCGCCACCTCCAAGCGCATGATCTACTACTACTTCGGCAGCAAGGAGCAGCTGTACGTCGAGTGCCTGGTCAAGCTCTATGGAGACATTCGCAAAACCGAGCAGAACCTCGACATGGAGGCATTGCCGGCCGAGCAAGCGATCCGCCGCCTGGTCGAATTCACCTTCGATCACCATGATCGCAACGTCGATTTCGTGCGCATCGTCTGCACCGAGAACATTCACTACGGCGAATACGTCAAGCAAACCCCGGCCATTCGCGAAATGAGCAGCCTGGTCTTGCAGGCGTTGGCCAGGACCTTGCAACGGGGTGTCGAGGAAGGGGTGTTCCGTGCGGGCATCGAGGTCATCGACCTGCACATGCTGATGAGCTCGTTCTGCTTCTATCGGGTTTCCAACCGCCATACCTTCAGCGATATCTTCCAGATCGACCTGTCCGATGAACAGGTCAAGCAGCGCCACAAGCAGATGATCTGCGAAGCGGTGATCAACTACATCCGCGCCTGATCGCCGTCACTCGCCCAGCCGTTGCTCGCGCGACGGCGGGTAGCCGAAGTACGCCGCATAGCACTTGCTGAAGTGCGATACCGAGACAAAGCCACAGGCCACTGCCACTTCCATCACCGACAGGTCGGAGTACTGCAGCAAGCGCCGGCTCTTGGTGATGCGCAGCTCCATGTAGTAGCGCCGTGGCGAGGTGCCTAGCTGAGCCTGGAACAGGCGGTCGATCTGCCGCCGCGAGCGGCCGCTGTAGGCGGCGAGCTGGTCCAGGCTGAGGGTCTCTTCCAGGTTGTTTTCCATCAGCTCGACGATGGTCCGCAGGTGCAGGCTCATCGACTTCTTAGCCCCTGGCCCGACCTGGCGATAACGAGCGCCGGAGAACGACAGGATCTCCTCGACGCCTTCGGCCAGGGCGTCACCGTACAAGCGCCGTACCAGGCCAAGCATCAGCTCCATGGCGCCGTTGGGGCTGGCGGCGGTGAGGCGGTCGCGGTCCAAGGTGAAGCTTGCCGGGGTGATGCGTGTTTGCGGGCTGCGCTCGGCAAGGCTGGCGCGTTGTTCGGGGTGGATGCTGCAGCCATAGTCGGCCAGCACCCCGGCGCGGCCGAGGAACCAGGCGCCATTCCACAGCCCGCCCATGGCTAAGCCGTGCGCTGCGCAGTCATTGAGCAGACGGTCGAGTTCTGGATATTTGAGTGGGGTGCGCAGGCCGCCACAGATGACCAGTAGATCCAACGCTTTGAGCTCGGCAGGGTCGAGGTCGCTGGCGATCAGTTCCAGGCCCAGGTCACTGAGCACTCGCTCGCCATCCAGCGACAGCGGGGTAAAGCTGAAACTGTCGGCGCGCAGCAGGTTGGCGGTGACCAGCACGTCCATCGCCACGGTGAAACTGGCCATGGAGAAGTGTTCGAGCAAGACGAAATCGACCCGATATGGCTTGTGCGCCTCGCCTGTGGCGGACTTGAGCCGCAGCATGTTGCTGGTGCTGGTCTTCTTGCTGAAATGGCGTGGTGTGGGCACTGCGGACTCCGCTTCCTGGCTGGCTCGGGTGAGTGTGCTTGGGGGGCGGGGGAAAGACAACTGTGCCGGTGGCAGGGTGGTATTGGAGGTCGTGTTCAGGCAAGTCCTGGGCTTGGCAGTGCCGGCCCCTTAGCGGGTAAACCCGCGCAATCTCAACAGCAACGCGATCCCTGTAGGAGCGGGCTTGCCTGCGAACAGGCCGGCACTGCCAATATCCATTTTGTGCTTTATGCTGCCCCTCCCAAGCACCCGAGAACCCGCAATGAAATACGCCATCGCACTGCTGTTCGCCCTGCTACCGGTCCTGGCCCAGGCCTTGGAGACCGGCGACAAGCTCGCCCCCTGGACGCTGCCCGATCAACACGATCAGGCCTATAGCCTCGGCCCCAGCACGCGCATTTTGCTGGTAGCGCGCGATATGGACGGTGCCAAGCTGGTCAAGGCGGCCCTGGCCGAGCAGCTCCAGGGCTACCTTGAAGCCCGGGGCGCGGTGTTCGTGGCCGACATTCAACGTATGCCGGCGATCATCAGCAAGCTGTTCGCCATCCCGGCCATGCGCGACTACAGCTACCGCGTGCTGCTCGACCGCGATGGCCAGGTGGCCAGCCGCTATCCAGGCAAAGAGGGCCAGGTACTGTGGTTGCAGCTGGACAACGCCAGCCTGGTGGCGCAACAGGAGTACGCAGACGCCAACGCACTGAAGGCCGCCATAGATCAGGCCAAGCGACCTTGAGGTCGTTTGCACTTAGCCGAATGCTTCTCTAAGCAGCTGCGGCAACAGCTCGCCCGCCTTGCCAGCGAGGGCAAACTCCCTGGCATGGCCAGCCCCTGTCACTTGCGGATTGATATGCACCACCCTGGCCCCGGCCTCAAGCGCCACGCCGGGGATCATCGCCGCCGGTTGCACCACGCCTGAGGTGCCGATCGACAGCAACAGGTCGCAATCGGCTGCCGCCAGAAATGCTTGGCTTAGCGCCTGCTCTGGCAGGTTCTCGCCAAACCACACCACCCCTGGTCGCAGCGGGCCGCCACAGGCGCTGCACAGCGGCGGCTCGATGCGCTTGCCGTCGCCAGCGCCCTCGGGCAGCTCCAGTACCGCGCCCGCTGGTCGCGCACAGTCAAAGCAACGCGCTGCATCCAACTGCCCGTGCAGGTGCAGGACATCCGCGCTGCCAGCGCGCTCATGCAGGTCATCGACATTCTGCGTGACCAAGGTCAGCTTCGGCACTCGCTGAGCGAGTTCGGCGATCGCCAAGTGCGCGGGGTTGGGCTGGGCCTGGGCAATGCCGGCCCGGCGCATCTCGTACCAACCCCAGATCAGCGCTGGATCGCGGCGAAAACCTTCGGCACTGGCCAACTCGGCCGGATCGAAACGCTCCCACAGGCCGGTGAGCTTGTCGCGAAAAGTGGCGATGCCGCTTTCGGCAGATACCCCGGCGCCGGTAAACACCACGATATGCCGGGCGCTGGCGAGCAGGCGAGGGTTGAAACGCATGCAAAGTCTCCAAGGTGCAGGGCAGAGCGGCTGTCCACTCTGCCAGCGTGCGGCGTGCTGGACAACATCCGAATGAACCCTTGACGCTGGCTGCTACCCAACCCAGTACACGCTCACAGGAGAACGCTCATGGAAATCGGAACGCTCTGGATCATCGTCGCCGCCTTTGTGATCCTGATGGAGATCTGGGCCATTTGGCACATCATCGGCAGCGAGCGACGCGCCGAACGCAAGATGTTGTGGATTGTCTTTGTGGTTTATGCACCGATTCCCGGGTTGCTGTTCTGGGCCTGGCGCGGGCCGCGGGCGGTCAAGGGCAGGGCGGTACTGGAGGAAAAGTAGCATGGGCTTGACCTCGACTTTACTTGAGGTCTGATACTCGGTTGCTCTTTTCATCGATGGGGCGACCTTATGAGCAGTGCATTGCAACTGTCCAATCCCGAAGGGCTGTACGACCCCAGCGCCAATGCCTATTCGCATGTCGCTGAAGTTCAGGCCGGTAGCCGTTTGTTGTTCATCGCCGGGCAAGGTGGGGAGGATGCCCAGGGCAATCTCTCGCCGCTGTTCGCCGAGCAGGCACGCCAGGCCCTGGCCAATTTGCGCCTGGCGTTGGCGTCCAAGGGCGCTGGGCTTGCACAGGTGTGCAAGCTGACGTTGTTGATTGTCGAGCATGATCAGCAGCGCCTGCGCCAGTGGGTGGCCGAGGCTGATCGGGCCTGGGGTACGCAGATGAAACCCACCTGCACGTTGATTCCGGTGCCGCGCTTGGCGCTGGATGGGATGTTGGTGGAAATCGACGCGGTGGCTGCGGTTTGATCGCGGGGTGTCAATACTGATGTCATCGCGGGGCAAGCCCGCTCCCACGTGGACCTTCAGCGTCATCGCGGGGCAAGCCCACGTTGAAATACTGCGTGGGAGCGGGCTTGCCCCGCGATGACGTCAGCCCGAGCGACAGCTGACCTGGGCAGTGACGCCCACAACTGGTTGCTGCGTTGCTATCGCCAAGATCGCCTGGCTATGGCATTTTGCAGCGCGGTGCTGGCAGACCTGCCACGCCCGGTCCAGTCCATAAGCTTGGAGGACGATACCGACCTGATCAATTACTGGGTACCCACTCAAACCCACTGATACCTGCCACAGCGCCCGCCGAAAATGTGACGCAGTTCACAAAATGGTTGGTTGCACGGCATAATGCCAGCACGTCTTATTCAAGGCCCGGCCGCTCTGGCCGGGGATTCATTCGTGCGTGTCGCAGGTTCAGGGAAAACCCATGTCGCTAGTTGCCAGTTCCGACATCATGTACCGGCTGTTGATCCAGAGCGTGGTGGACTATGCCATCTACATGCTCACCCCCGATGGCGTGGTCGCCAATTGGAATCCGGGGGCGCAGCGAGCCAAGGGCTACAGCGCCGATGAGGTCGTGGGCAAGCACTATTCCCTGTTCTATGAAGATGAAGACCGCGCAGCCGGGCTGCCCGAACAGAACCTGGAACAAGCGCGGCGCACTGGCCGTTTCGAAGAGCAGGGCTGGCGGGTGTGCAAGGATGGCAGTGCGTTTCGTGCCCATGTGGTAATCGATGCGGTGCGTGATGAACAAGGCCAACTGCTCGGCTTTGCCAAGGTCACCCGCGACATCTCCGAGCGCCACCGCTACGAGCTTGAGCTGCTTGAGGCCAAGGTCTTGGCTGAACAGTACAGCCAGGAAATGGCCAACTTGTCGCGCTTTCTTGATTCGGTGATTGCCAACATCCCTGCCAGCGTCATCGTCCAGGACTTGGACAGCCAGCGCATCCTGCTGGCCAACCAGCAGGCCGAGCGCCTGTTCGGCAGCCAGGGCGCGAGCATGATTGGCCGCCTGCCGGGCGAATGCCTATTGCCCGGCGCTGCCGAGTATCTGCAACTGCAGCTGGCCAACGGTGCCCGCAGCACCAAGGGTTATGCTGCCGAAACACGGGTAGAGACGGCTCGCGGTCCGCGCACCTTGCGTAGCCGCGCCTTGCTCAGCCAAAAGCGTGAGGGCCAGGCCGACTACGTCATGTTCGTCGCTGAAGACGCCACCGAAGAGTTGGCCGCGCATGCGCAGATCCACCACATGGCCCATCATGACGCTCTGACCGGCCTGCCCAACCGCACCCTGTTCAACGAGCGGCTCAAGCAGGCGCTGCTGCGCGGCGAAGACACCGGCAAGTTGACCGCCGCGCTGTGCCTGGACCTGGACAACTTCAAGAACATCAACGACTCCCTCGGCCATGCCTTTGGCGACAAGCTACTGCGCGCCCTGGGCAAACGCCTGCGCCGGGAGCTGCGCGAACATGACACCTTGGCCCGACTGGGCGGCGATGAATTTGCCGTGATTCTGGCTGGCCTGGACACCGCCGAATCTGCCTGCAACACCGCCCGGCGCTTGATCGAAGCCATGTGCCCGCCGTTCCAGATCGAAGGGCATCAGTTTTCGGTGGGGGTGAGCATCGGTATCGCCATCGCCCCGGACGATCACGACCAGGCCGAACAACTGCTCGGCTACGCCGACATGGCCCTGTACGAAGCCAAGCGCAATGGGCGCAATCGCTTCGAGTGCTTCCACCTTGAGCTGGACGTGGCTGCCCGCCAGCGCCGCTTGGTCGAAACCGACTTGCGCACGGCCTTGCACCTGGGCCAGTTGCAATTGCATTACCAGCCCGTGGTGGATCAACAAAGCCACGAGGTGACCGGCTACGAAGCGTTGCTGAGATGGGAGCACCCGGGCCGGGGCATGATCATGCCGATGGACTTCATCCCGATTGCCGAAGAGACTGGGCTGATCCATGAAATCGGCGCCCGTGCGCTCAACCTGGCGTGCCAGGAGGCGGCCACCTGGGGCACTGAACAAGTGGTCTCGGTCAACCTGTCACCGGTGCAGTTCAAAAATGCCAACCTGGTGCATATCGTCGCCCTGGCGTTGTCCGATTCCGGTTTGTCGCCGCTGCGCCTGGAGCTGGAGATCACCGAATCGGTGCTGCTGGGTAACAGTGAGGAAAACGTGCGCACCCTGCGGGCGCTGAAGGACTTGGGCGTGTCGATTTCCCTGGACGACTTTGGCACTGGCTACTCGTCGCTGGGCTATCTGCGCTCGTTCCCGTTCGATCGGATCAAGATCGACAAGTCGTTCGTCCATGACATGTGCGACAGCCGCGAGGCGATGTCGATCATCCGCGCCATTACTGAGCTCTCCAACAGCCTGATGATCAAGACCACGGCTGAAGGTGTGGAGTCAGCTGAACAGATGGAGCGCTTGCGCGCCGAGGGTTGCTCGCACTTCCAGGGCTACCTGTATGGTCGGCCAGCGCCTGCCTGCGAGCGCTTGAAGAGCGTGGCGTTGCTGCGCTGAAGTGCGCTAGGGCCGCTGCGCAACCCATCGCAGCGGCTCCTGGGCTCAACTGTTCCAGTCTGGAGCAAACTCAGGGTTGACCACCCGTTGATCCTTCGGCAAGGCGGCGATCAGCGCCCGGTCCTGATCATCCAACTGCACCTGCAACGCCGCCAGGTTGGACAATTGATTGTGCTCACTGCTGGCCTTGGGAATCACCGCCACGCCGTCCTGGTCAAGCAGCCATTTCAACGCAACCTGGCTGGGCAGTGCGCCGTGTTTGGCGGCGATGTCGCGGATGACCTGCTGTTCGGCGACCCGGCCACGGGCGAGCGGGGTATAGGCCGTCAGCGCCATGCCGTGCTGGCGGGCGTAGTCGAGCAATGGCTGCTGGTCGAGCAGGGCGTGGTACTCCACCTGAATCGCCGACAGCGGTGCGCCCAGCTCTTCGGCCACTTGGCGTAGTAGGCCCAGCGGGAAGTTGGCCACGCCGATGCAACGTGCCTTGCCTTCGTCTCGCAGCGCCACCAGGGTGTCGATACTGCGCGCCAGGTCCCAGTCCTTACCGGGCCAGTGGATATGAAACAGGTCCACCTGCTCGGTGCCTAGGGCGCGCAGGCTGTCCTCCAGCGATTGGCGCATCGCCGTCGGTGTCAGGCGATCCCACCAGACTTTGGTGGTGAGGTGGATCTGCTCACGCGCGACAGGGCTATCACGCAGCGCCTGGCCTACCGCAGCTTCGTTGTCGTACGCCGTCGCGGTATCGATGTGCCGATAACCAAGCTCCAGCGCCTGGTGCACGGCGCGGGTGCACTCGGCGCCAGTCATCGGCCAAGTGCCCAGGCCAATGGCGGGCATGTCCAGGCCATGCTGGGAGGTGAGCCTATGCATGAAAACTCCTTGTTCAAGTGGTAGAGGCCAGGCCCATGGTGGTGCATCGGTACCGGGCAGACCATGCAGGGTTGAGCAAAAGTGGTCGATCAGCGAACGCAAATTGTCCGCAAGGGTGCTGTGACGGCATCGCGGCTATCGCAAGCTGACTCATCTCTTCTAGAATCCGTCATTACATCCGTGCTGCCCAAAGGCGGCGCAGGTCCCCGGGCGCGGCAACCGCCGACGCCACCTTCGAGAACGCCATGAGTTCGAGTACACCGCTGTCTGGAGTCAATCAGCCTCTGCGAGGGATCGCGCTGGTCGTCGTCGCCACGCTTCTATTTGCCAGCCACGACGCCCTGTCCAAGTTCCTCGGCGGTCTTTATCCGATCATCATGGTGGTCTGGGCACGCTACCTGGTGCACACCCTGTTGATGGCCGGGATCTTCCTGCCCAGGGCCGGCATGGCGGTACTGCGTACCCATCGCCCGGTGCTACAGACTCTGCGCGCCTTGAGCCTGCTGAGCACCAGCCTGCTGTTCACTGCCGGCCTGCAATACCTACCGTTGGCTGAGGCAACGGCAGTCAACTTCCTCGCTCCGGTGCTGGTGACTGCCTTGTCGGTGCCGCTGCTCAAGGAACGGGTCACGCTCGGCCAGTGGTTGGCGGTGGTGATGGGTTTCGTGGGTGTGCTGGTGGTGGTGCATCCGGGCGGGGCGATGTTCACCCCGGCGATCCTGTTCCCGTTCGGTTCGGCGTTGGGCTTCTGCTTCTATCAGGTGCTGACGCGTAAACTGGCGGTGTACGACAGCCCGACCACCAGCAACTTCTACGCAGGCCTGTGCAATACCCTGGTGATGACGGCGCTGGTGCCGTTTTTCTGGCAGACGCCGCAATGGCATCACGCTCTGTTGATGCTGGCCCTGGGCGGCTTTGGCATGACTGCGCACTTGCTCCTGACCCAGGCGTTTCGCTTTGCCGCGCCGGCATTGCTGGCGCCGTTCAGTTACTGCCAAATCGTCTTCGCCGGCCTGTTGGGCCTGCTGATCTTCGGCCAGGCGCCAGACACCACCAGCCTGGTGGGCATCGCCATCATCTGCCTGAGCGGGCTGGGCGCGGCGTGGATGCAGCGCGGTAAAAAGGCCTGATCTCAAGGGCTTGCAGTTCAGTTGCCCGAGGCCATGAACTGCAGGATCTGCTCGCGCAACCAGCGTTCGGCAGGGTCGTTGTCATGGGCGCTGCTCCAGGCCATCGACAGCTCGGCTTCGCTGATGGCAAAAGGCGCCGGGTCGGCGCGCAGGCTACCGTCGTCCGCCAGGGCGCGGGCAGCATAGTCCGGCACTGTGGCAATTAATTCAGTATTGCGCAGCAGGGCGCGCAGGCTCCCGAACTGTGGCACGGCCAGCACCACTTTGCGGCAGCGGCCAATGCGTGCCAGGTCCATGTCGATATTGCCGCTCATGTCACCTGAGAACGACACCATCACGTGCGGTCTGGCGCAGTATTCGTCGAGGCTCAACGGCCCTGGGCGGGTATCTGCGCGCAATACTCTCACACCGATGTCACGGAGCTTGCGGCGCTTGGCGTTGGCCGGCAGGTCGGTGGTGTAGCTGACGCCAACCGAGATTTCCCCTGAGGCCAGCAGCCCAGGCATCAACAGGAAGTTGGCCCGGCGCACTACCACGCTAATCTGTGGCGCTTCTTCGCGCAGGGCCTGGAGCAGATCAGGGAACAGGCCGAACTCGGCATCGTCCGACAAACCGAGGCGAAACACATTGCAGCTGGTGGCAGGCTCGAACGCCTTGGCGCGGCTGATGGCAGCTGAAATCACATCCATTGCCGGCGCCAGTTCGGCGAAGATCTGCAGCGCCCGTGCCGTGGGCTCCATTGCACGAGCATTGCGGATTAGCAATGGATCGTCGAACAGATCGCGCAGGCGGGCCAGAGCGGCGCTCACGGTAGGCTGGGAGATGAACAGCTTTTCTGCGACGCGGGTCAGATTGCGTTCGAGCATCAAGGCTTCGAACACGACCAGCAAGTTCATGTCGACGCGACGCAGGTCATTGCGGTTCATAAGGCAAGGGCTCTCGGTCGGGAGGTGTGGCGTCATATTCAAGCATGTCCGCCGCCTTGCTGCTTGTATCGATGTGCGCTGACAGAGTCAGGCTATTGGCAGCCAATACGGACTCTATTAGAAGTCTTGCGAGGCTCGACTAGTCTTGTCCCTGGCCCTGTGAAAAGCCTGCGCGGGCGGCGTGGCAGCACCTGAGTGCAAGACACTGCGCTGCACGTGATGACACGCTCGCACGCCCGTATCGGCGAAGACCTACCCACCTGATGAGGGGTAGGCATGAGCCTTCGTGCTCGGCTGATCAAACCTGGCATAGACCGGAAATCTGGATAGAACCCGACCCAAAGGTAACCGCAGATGTCGAACGAATCGAAATGCCCGTTCCATCAAACCGCAGGTGGCGGCACCAGTAACCGTGACTGGTGGCCTGACCAGCTCAACTTGAACATTCTTCACCAGCATTCGAGCAAGTCCGATCCGATGGACCCGGATTTCGACTATGCCAAGGCGTTCAAGAGCCTGGATTTCCAAGCCCTGAAACAAGACCTGACTGCCTTGATGACCGATTCCCAGGACTGGTGGCCGGCCGACTTCGGCCACTACGGTCCGCTGTTCATCCGCATGGCCTGGCACAGTGCCGGCACCTACCGCATCGGTGATGGGCGCGGTGGCGCAGGCTCCGGTCAGCAGCGCTATGCGCCACTCAATAGTTGGCCAGACAACGTCAGTCTGGATAAGGCGCGGCGTTTACTGTGGCCAATCAAGCAGAAATATGGCGAAAAGATATCCTGGGCAGATCTGATCGTGCTTACCGGCAACGTCGCGCTTGAGTCGATGGGCTTCAAGACCTTTGGCTTTTCGGGTGGCCGCGCCGATGTGTGGGAGCCGGATCAAGATGTCTACTGGGGCTCGGAGAAAGTCTGGCTGGGCGGCGACACCCGCTACGGCAAGGCCCAGGCGCCCGGCCAGGGTGATCTGGTGGCCGAGCCTGCCAAGCATGGAGAAGAACAGAGCCGCACCTTGCAGGGCGAGCGCAACCTGGAAAACCCGCTGGCCGCCGTGCAGATGGGCCTGATCTATGTGAACCCGGAAGGTCCGGAAGGCAATCCCGACCCCATCGCCTCGGGCAAGGATATCCGCGAAACCTTCGGCCGCATGGCGATGAACGACGAAGAAACCGTCGCCCTGATCGCAGGCGGCCACGCCTTTGGCAAGACTCACGGCGCTGGCCCTGCCGATAATGTCGGTCCGGAACCTGAAGCTGCACCCCTGGAGCAGCAAGGGTTTGGCTGGCATAACACGTTCGGCACCGGCAAGGGTGGCGACACCATCACCAGCGGCCTGGAGGTGACCTGGACCTCGACCCCGACCAAATGGAGCAACGAATACCTGGAGAACTTGTTCCGCTTCGACTGGGAGCTGACCAAAAGCCCGGCGGGTGCCAACCAGTGGCGGCCGAAAAACGGTGATGGGGCAGGGCAGATTCCCGATGCCCATGACCCCAGCAAGCGCCATGCTCCGTCGATGCTCACCTCGGACCTGGCGCTGCGCTTCGACCCGATCTACGAGCCCATCGCTCGGCGGTTCAAGGACAACCCTGATCAGTTGGCGGACGCCTTTGCCCGCGCCTGGTACAAGCTGATCCACCGCGACATGGGCCCATTGGCGCGCTACCTGGGGCCGGAAATGCCCCAGGAAGAGCTGCTGTGGCAAGATCCACTGCCGCCAGCGCCGGCAGCGGTGATCAGCGAGCAGGACATCGCTGATTTGAAAGCCAAGGTGCTCGCTTGCGGCCTGAGCATCGGCGAGCTGGTAGCTACCGCGTGGGCGTCGGCTTCGACCTTCCGTGGCTCGGATAAACGCGGCGGCGCCAATGGTGCCCGGTTGCGTCTGGCACCGCAGAAATTCTGGGCGGCCAACCAGCCTGAACAGCTGGACAAGGTACTGACCACCTTGGAGAAAATTCGCAGTGAGTTCAGCGTGGGCGGCAAGCAGGTGTCGCTGGCCGACCTGATCGTTCTGGCCGGTACTGCGGCGGTGGAGAAGGCTGCCAAGGATGCCGGACACACGG
Organism: Pseudomonas sp. Je.1.5.c; assembly: GCF_051129895.1. Taxonomy (NCBI): domain Bacteria; kingdom Pseudomonadati; phylum Pseudomonadota; class Gammaproteobacteria; order Pseudomonadales; family Pseudomonadaceae; genus Pseudomonas; species Pseudomonas sp. Je.1.5.c. Next base: position 261,834 of record NZ_JBCPSP010000002.1, on the reverse strand, counting down.
TCAGCGTGCCATTCCATCCTGGTCGCGTCGATGCTTCGCAGGAGCAGACCGATGTCGAGTCGTTCGGGGTGCTGGAGCCGCTCGCCGATGGCTTCCGCAATTTCTCCAAGGGTGCCTATAGCGTCAAGGCTGAGCGGCTGCTGCTGGACAAGGCGCAATTGCTGACCCTGACCGCACCAGAACTCACTGTGCTGATCGGCGGCCTGCGCGTGTTGGGCGCCAACCACGCTGGCAGCAAGCACGGCGTGTTCACCGACAAGCCTGGGCAACTGACCAACGACTTCTTCCGCAACTTGTTGGACATGAGCGTGGAGTGGAAGCCGACCGCGGACGATAACCAAACCTTCGAAGGCAAGGATCGCAAGACCGGGCAGAGCAAGTGGACCGGCAGCCGGGTGGACCTGGTGTTTGGCTCGCATGCCCAGTTGCGTGCGCTGAGTGAGGTGTATGCCAGCACCGGCGCCGAGGCTAAGTTCGTCAAAGACTTTGTCGCGGCGTGGGTCAAGGTGATGGAGTTGGACCGCTTTGACCTAGCGCCCAGACCATAACCTGGTCCAGGGCCAATCCGCTGCCAAGGTGTGGTGCCTGAACCGGCCTCTTCGGGCAAGCCCGTTCCCACAGTGTTTGAGTCGTCACAAAATGTGTGAGCGGCACGGCACCTGTAGGAGCGGGCTTGCCCGCGAAGAGGCCGGCTCAGGCACCACACGCTTCAATGTAGAGACGCTTGCCGCCGTTCGATAGCTGTACGATCTTCCTGTAAAAGCCAAGGCATTGTCGGTTCGCAGGGCAGGGAGAAACTCGAGCCTGCTGGCATTGTTGCTATGATGGGGCGTGGCCGGGCCTGTCAGTACACCCAGCACCTGTGCACGGGTGAGCCGTGCCCATCACTCCCGACTTGAGGTGAACCGCTTGATCCGCAGATCCGTGGCAGTACCGCACAAAGGCTTTGCCCTGGCACCGCAAGCCATCGAGGTGGTGCCTGATGCCGCCACCTACCGCTCCTGCTTGCTCGAACGTATTGCCAACGCGACCCAGCGTATCGTCATCGTCGCCCTGTACTTGCAGGAAGATGAGGCCGGTCAGGAGATTCTGGATGCGCTGTACCAGGCCAAGGCGGCGCGGCCGTCACTGCACATTGTCATCGTCGTCGATTGGTTCCGGGCCCGTCGTGGCCTGCTAGGGGCGGGCCGCCAGCCGGGTAATGCTGCCTGGTATCAAGCGCAGCGCGAGCACCATGGCTTGGATGTGATCATTCATGGCGTGCCAGTGCAAACCCGCGAGCTGTTCGGTGTGCTGCACCTCAAGGGCAGCATCATCGATGATTGCGTGATCTACACCGGCGCCAGCCTTAATAACGTCTACCTGCACCGTTTCGAGCGTTATCGCCTCGACCGCTATCACCTGTTCGACTGTCCGGCGCTGGCCGATGCCATGGTCGAACTGGTGCGCGATGTGCTGGCCAGTACCGCCACACCCCGCCTGGACCTGCCAGCGGCGCCATCGACCCGTAGTCTGCGCGGGGACATCCGCCGATTGCGCACACGCTTGCGGCGCATGGCCTACCCATTGCCAGACAGCCCTGCGATCGATGGCCTGCGGGTCATTCCACTGTTGGGCATCGGCCGCGGCAACCCGCTCAACCACGCCATCTGCTCGCTGCTGGCGGCGGCGCGCGCGCAGATCATCATCAGTACCCCGTACTTCAATCCACCCCGCGTGGTGATGAGCGAAATCGACCGGGCCTTGGCCCGCGGCATTGGCGTCGAGATCATCGTCGGTCATCGTACCGCCAATGATTTCTACGTCGAGCCGGGTAAGCCGTTCAGTGCTAGTGGGGTGTTGCCCTACCTGTACGAAGACAACCTGCGGGCCTTCGCCCGACGTCGTCAGGCGGCCATCGACAGCGGCCAGTTGGTGTTGCGCATCTGGAATGATCCGGGGCATACCTTTCACGCCAAAGGCTTGTGGATCGACCAACGTTATAGCCTGCTCACGGGTAATAACCTCAACCCACGCGGATTTAACCTGGACCTCGAAAATGGTTTGTTGATCGACGACCCACATGGGCAGTGGCTGATACCTCGCGAGGCTGAGCTGCAGGGGATCAGGCAGCATGCGCCTGTACTGCGTTCGGCCAGCGAGTTGGGCGAGCCCGGCGAGCATCCGCAGCAGGTGCGCAAGTTCCTCAAGAGGCTGCGCTTGAGCCGTCTGGAGCCGTTGATCAAACGCGTGCTGTAGAAACGCCGACGGCCCCGTAGCAGGGGCCGCGATGTTTACCGAGCGTTGCGCGGGCAGTAACCGAGCTTATGCCACAGCCAATGGTCCAGGCTCAGCCAGCCCGCGCCCTTGAGCGCCAGCGGCAGCAAGGCGACCAGATAGATAAGCGGAAGCTTGAAGTTGCCATAACCCTGGTCAGTGATCGCATAGCCCCGGGCCAGTTCCGCCAGCCCCGACCATTCTGCCGGCCAATGCACTGCCGCGGTGGCCACCACTGTCACGCCGATCAATACCAACGAAGCGAAACGGGTGCCTAGCCCGAGCAGCAGCAACAGTGGGCAGATCAGCTCCGCCCACATCGACAACTGCCAATTCAGACTGGCGGGTAGCAGGTTGAAAGGCAGGGGAAAGTTGGATTGGATATCGGCAAACCAGTTGCTGCCATTGAATTTTTCCAGGCCTGATTCAAAAAACTCCCAGGCCAGGAAAAGTCGCAGAGGCAGATCTGCGCTCCAGTCGCCGAAGCGGTTGAGCGCGGGCAGGGCACGGGTCAGGCTGGTCATTGGGGGTGGCTCCGGTCAGCGAAAAGACTGACTCGGAGTTTGCGCGGGTGGGGTATCTGCAATGTGTCGAGGCGCTGCAGTTATGTATCGCAGTGTAGGTATGCGCTTGTAAGCCAGCGGTCAACGCAATTCGATCTGGGCGCAGAGCCCGCCATTTTCGCGGTTACTCAACGTCAATGTACCGCCCATGGCCTGCACCAGTTGCTGTGCAATGGCCAAGCCCAAACCCGTGCCGCCGGTGCCACGATTGCGCGAGCCTTCTACCCGGTAGAACGGTTTGAGTACTTCGTTGAGCTCCTCGGCAGGAATGCCTGGGCCTTCATCGAGTACCCGAATCACCGTGGCATTGGCGTGTTGAGTGACCTCCAACTGAGCGGCGCCGGCAAATTTCAAGGCGTTGTCCAGCAGATTGACCAGGACTCGGCGCAGGGCGTGCGGGCGGGTTTGCAAGGTCGTCTCGGTGCTGCCCAGGCGCTCAACCTTGGCCCCGCTGTCCTGATAGTCGAACACCACGCTGTCGAGAAAGGCATCGAGGTCGATCCGGCACGGCGCTTCGGTGCCCACGTCCATGCTGCGGGCGTAGGCGACGCCTTCGCGTACCAGGTGCTCCATGGCGCTCAGGTCGCTCCACAGCTTGTCTTTCTCGACCCCGTCGTCCATCACTTCAACCCGCAGCTTCATCCGTGTGATGGGCGTCTGCAAATCATGGGAGATTGCCGCCAGCAGCTGCATGCGCTCCTTGAGGTAGGCAGCGATGCGCGCTTGCAGGGCATTGAAGGCTGCGGCGGCGTACCTGACTTCGCGCGGCCCGCTTTCATCCAATTGCGGCCCGGGCGTGTTCGGATCGAGATTGTCCACGGCCTGGGACAACCGGGTCAGCGGGCCAATCGCCAGACGCACCGCCAGCCAGGTGCACAGCAGCAACACTGCCAGCTGGATCAGCAACACTACTGGCAACCAGCTGGCCACCGGAACGGTGGCAGGGGTGACGTCGATGGTCAGCGGCGCGCCGTCAGCCAGGCGCAGATGTGCCTGGAAGTGCGTGAGCGGGCCGGGGATTTCCAGAAACGTCAGGCGGTAGTCCTTGCCGATGGCCTTGACGATCGACTCGGCCGCCATCGGCGGGTCTTCGCTGGGCATGGCCGATCCGGTTTGGCCAGAGTCGAGCCTATAGCGGTAGGTGCGCCGCTCCAGTCGCGGTAGCCAGGCCGGGCGCTCGGCAGCCGGGAGGCGATCGAGGATGGCGACTGAGGTGGCGACGTCCAGCTCAAGGTTGCTGAGCATCATCGAACGGCTGCTGATGTAGCGCTCGTACGCCTGTAAACCGAATGACAGGCCGTAGGCCAATACCAGCCCGGTGAAAAATATCAGTGCCAGGCGCGAGGCGAGGGTACGCGGCCACTTCATGAGGGCGACTCAAGCAATTGCACCGCTAGCGAGAACACGTAGCCTTCGCTGCGCACGGTCTTGATGCAGGTCGGCTCTCGCGCATCGTCACCCAGCCGCTGGCGCAGGCGGCTGACCAACAGGTCGATGGAGCGGTCGAAGATGTCCGCCTCGCGGCCTTGGGTCAGGTTGAGCAACTGTTCGCGGCTGAGCACTCGCTGCGGATGGTCGAGAAATACCCGCAACAGGCGGTATTCGGCGCCACTGAGGGCCACCAGGGTGCCTTGGTCATCAAGCAGGTGACGCGCCGTGGTGTCCAGGCGCCACGGGCCGAAACGCAACATGCGGCTGCTTTCGCTGATGGTCAGGTTCGGCGGCAGCATGCGCGTGCGACGCAGCACGGCATTGATCCGCGCCAGTAGCTCGCGGGCGGAAAACGGTTTGGTCAGGTAGTCGTCGGCGCCCATTTCCAGGCCGATGATGCGGTCGGTCTCGTCGTCGCGGGCGGTGAGCATCAATACCGGCACGTTGCGATGCTTGCCCGCGCGCAACTCGCGGCACAGCAACAGGCCGTCATCGCCGGGCATCATGATGTCGAGCACGATCAGGTCCACTGCATCGGCCTCAAGGAAGGCGCGCATCTGCCGGCCGTCGGCGGCGATGCTGGTGCGCAGACCATTTTTCTTCAGGTAATTGCCGACCAACTCACGGATTTCGCGGTCGTCGTCGACGATCAGGATGTGATCGACGTGTTCCATCGTGCGGGCCCTGCCTTAGTTTGAGTAAGCCAAGTGTACTGGGCGTTGGCGCGCTTGCCTGCCGAGGATTGTATTGCAGTGTATCTGGCTTGCTGCTGGATACAGGTGCATGCACGTCTCGCGCTTGACCGACACATCCGCGATACCTTGCAGGCGTGAAATGGTTCTCGACTGAAGGGGAAGCACCTCCCCATCAGCAAACCGCATGTAGGAGAGATGCCATGAACTTCAAGACTCTGATTAATGCCAGCTTGGTCGCACTGCTCGGTTTTACGGCCATCAGCGCTCAAGCAAACACCCAGCAGATGGACGATAGCAGCGTGATGCAGTATCGCTATGGTGACCGGCTCGATGTGAAGAAAGTCCTGTCGGTCATGGATGACCAGAGCAATGCCTGCGGGGTAGTCAACACACGTATGGTCTACCTCGACTCTCACGGTCAGCAGCAAACCCTGCAGTACCGCACCTATGCCAGCGGCGGCTGCCATGAAAGTTAATCCAGGCGTGCTGCTCAAAGCCGGTGCGGTGGTGCTGGCCTTGACCGGCCTGGGGCTGGCGGGTCATCTGCTGGCCAAGGACAGCAACGGGGCGATGCCATCGTTGAGTGGCGCCAGCCAATGGCTCAATTCGCCGCCGCTGGATGCACCAGCGCTCAAGGGCAAGGTGGTGCTGGTCGACTTCTGGACCTGGGACTGTATCAACTGCCAGCGCAGCCTGCCCTATGTCAACGACTGGGCCAGGCGCTACGCCGCCCAGGGCTTGGTGGTGATCGGTGTGCACACGCCTGAGTACGACTACGAGCATGATGTCGGCACGTTGCGCGAGAAGCTCGCCAAATTAGGCATCGGCTACCCGGTCGCGGTGGACAACAGCTATCAGGTGTGGAATGCCTGGGGCAACCAGTTCTGGCCGGCGCATTACTTTGTCGACCGGCAAGGTCAGGTACGCCATGCGCATTTCGGCGAAGGCGACTATGCGGGGCAGGAGAAGGTGATACAGGCGTTGCTCGATGAGAAAAACTGACGCTTCAGTTACCGGCCATTCGCGGGACGGTTGCACGCTCGGCAAACCGAGGGCGTGGACCTATCCCGCGACATGGCGCGTCAGGCAAAGCTGGCGAAATGCGCCTGCATCCGGTCGGCATTGGCCACTTGGCCGCTGAACAGCTCAAAGGCTTTCACTGCCTGGAAGACCGCCATGTTGCCGCCGTCCAGGGTACGGCAACCCAGCGCTCGCGCGTGGCGCAGCAGGGCGGTTTCCAGTGGGAAGTAGATGATCTCCGCTACCCACAGCCGCGCATGCAGCAGTTCCACCGGCAGCGGCGTTCCGGGTAGTTTGGCCATGCCCACCGGTGTGGTATTGACCAGCCCATCGGCCATCGCCAGCGCAGTGGGCAGATCTGTACCAAGGCGGGCCCGGCCTGCGCCGAAATGCTGATTGAGGTTATCTACCAGCGCCTGGCCGCGCGCCGCATCAACCTCGAACAGCACCAGATGCTCGACCCCTTCACCCAATAAGGCATGCGCCACAGCAGCCCCAGCGCCGCCAGCACCCATCTGCACCACGTGGGCGCGTGGCACGTCGGGCAAACCACGCCGCAAGCCTTCAGCGAAGCCCAGGCAATCGGTGTTATGGCCGATTCGCTTGCCATCTTTGAGCACCACCGTGTTGACCGCGCCGATACCGCGCGCTTCATCGGACAACTCATCGAGCAGTGGCAAAATCGCCTGCTTGAATGGGTAGGTGATGTTCAGCCCGGTGAAGCCGGTACGCTGCGCGGCATCGAGCAGACCGGGCAGGGCGCTGTCGTCCAGGCCAAGCTGGTCTGCATCGATCAACCGGTACAGGTAACGTAATGACTGCGCATCACCTTCGCGCTCGTGCAGCGCTGGCGTGCGTGAGGCCTGGATACCCCGGCCGATCAAACCGGCAAGAACACTCTGCTGGCTCATGCCGCGCGCTCCCCGAGCAGCTCTGCGAAGTGTGCCAGGGCCAGGCGATAGCCCTGGCTGCCAAGGCCGCAGATCACCCCGACCGCAATCGAGGAGACGAACGAGATATGGCGGAACGGTTCGCGCTTGTGCACGTTGGACAAATGCACTTCGATCACGGGCAGTTCACAGGCCACCAAGGCATCACGAATGGCCACCGAGGTATGGGTCCAGGCACCGGGGTTGATCAGGATGCCATTGCAGCGACCGCGGGCGGCATGGATCCAGTCGATCAGTTCGCCTTCATGATTGGTCTGGCGAAATTCGATTTCCATATCCAGCTGGCGAGCGGTGTCGGCGCAGCCGTTGGCAAGGTCGGCAAGGGTCTCGCGGCCATACTGCTCGGGTTCTCGGGTGCCGAGTAGATTGAGGTTAGGGCCGTTGAGCACGAGGATTCGGGGCGTCATGGCGGGCATCGCTTTGTTGTTGTTGGATGTCTCGATATTTGTACTATCTAGTTAATTCGTCAATCTTGAAAATGCATCTGCTGTTTAAAATGGGCGATTATCGAACCCCCGAAAGGGTTTGAATCATCGGCACATCCTGATGACCTGCGCTCTCGATACTCGCGCGCAAAAGTCCCGGCACCGCGGCATTTGCGGCCTTTCGTCTGCGCACGCAAAGATAAATAGGATTACCCGGATCGACGCCGAGTCTCAGCTGTACACACAGGTTTATCTGTGTTCCTGAACGAGGTACACCATCATGGCTGGTAATCAAGGCAACAAAGGTGGCGACATGGGCAAAGGCGCCCAGGGCAATCAAGGTGACTGGGCCAAGGATCAGGACAAGGCCTCTCAAGCGGGCCGTCAAGGTGGCCAGATGTCCGAAGGGGGTGCGGGTAACGATCCTCAACGTCAGTCGGACATGGGCAAGCAGGGCGGTAAACAGAGCGGTGGCGACTGGTCGAAGGACGCTGACCGTCCAGCTGACGCAGGGCGTCAGGGGGGCCAAGGTTCGGGTGGCGGTATGGCCGATGATCCAAACCAAGGTACTCAACGTGAGCGCGATGCTGGCCAGCAAGGCAATGCTGACCGCAACATGGATAAAGATGAGGAACGTTGATCTTCAGTTCTGCGACCGGGGCCGTTTTGCGTCTCGGTCGCAGAGTGACGTGTTAGCCGCAGGCCCTTTGCCGGGCTAGCTCGTTCCTGCGGGGTAAATATCGGATGCAGTCCATGTATCCGGTAAGGGCCACGCAGGTGCGGGCTATCCCGCCAAGGGGCTTTCACGTCAAGGCGGGTCGGTTATTGCACGCTGCGGCAGATAGGGCAGTAGGCGCTCGGTTTCTTTCCTCACCACCTCGTAGCACTCGCAGCTCAGCGCTTCGAGCCGGGCACGGTCCACTACTTTGATATGGCCGCGGCTGTATTCGATGATGCCCAGACGCTGCAGTTTTCCCGCAGCATCGGTTACTCCTTCACGGCGCACCCCCAGCATGTTGGCAATCAATTCCTGGGTCATGCGTACCTGATCACTCTGCAGGCGATCCAGCGACAGCAGCAACCAGCGGCACAGTTGCTGGTCGATGGAGTGATGACGATTGCACACCGCGGTCTGCGCCATCTGGGTAATCAGTGCCTGGGTATAACGCAACATCAACAGCAGCAGTTCGCCGTGACGGTTGAATTCGTCCTTCAGGCGCTGCCCGGGCAAGCGGTAGGCGTGGCCGGCGCTTTGAACGATCGCGCGGCTGGGCGTGCTTTCTCCACCCATGAACACCGCGATGCCCACCAGGCCTTCGTTACCCACCACAGAAATTTCCGCTGAGGCGCCATTTTCCATCACGTACAACAATGAAACGATCGAGTCTGTGGGAAAGTAGACATGGCGCAGGGCATCGCCCGACTCGTACAGCGACTTGCCCAACGGCAACGTCACGAGCTCAAGATCGCCCTCCAGGCGTTCGAAAGTCGGCGTGGACAGGGCAGCCAGCAGGTGGTTGTGCTGCGGCATGGGGAGCATGATCGGCCACCGTTCAAGGTGCGAAGGTTGGTTGAGCAAGATTAGCCCAACGCAGGTCAGCAGGCATTACAGATCAAGAGGCTGGGTCGATGGCTGGCACTGGACAATCACTTGATGCAGCCCTGCATCATCCACCAAGTGCAGCGTGTTGACGGCCAGCGGCTGGCCATCAAGGCTCAAGCTCAGTTCAGCGCCGCTAACGTTGTTGCGCACCTCGATGCGATAGTCGGTGGCGCCGAAGCGGTAATGCACTGTGTAGCCCGGCCAGTCGGCAGGCAGCAGGGGACGGATGTGCAAGGTATCGCCCGTGCGCTGCAGGCCGAGCAGGCTTTCCACAAGCAAACGGTACATCCAGCCGGCAGAGCCGGTGTACCAACTCCAGCCGCCGCGGCCGGCATGTGGCGCTACCGCGTAGACATCGGCCGCCATGACATACGGCTCGACCTTGTAGGTATCGATCTGTGCAATGCTACCTTGACCCACTGGGTTGATCAGGCGCAGCAGCTCCCAGGCCTTGGCTCTGTCGCGCAACTGGGCAAACGCCATGCTGGCCCAGATGGCGGCGTGGGTATATTGCCCGCCGTTCTCGCGTACCCCAGGCACATAGCCCTTGATATAGCCGGGGTCCAGGCTGCCTTGGTCGAACGGCGGGTCGAGCAACTGCACTAAACCCAGGTCGCGGCGCACCAGCAGTTGATCAACGGCGCGCATGGCAGTGCGCGCACGTTCAGCCGAGGCCACGCCGCTGAGTACTGCCCAGCTTTGTGGCAGCGAATCGATGCGGCACTCCTGATTGGTCGCCGAGCCCAACAGTTGGCCATCATCGAACCAGGCACGGCGATACCAACCGCCATCCCAGGCGTGTGCTTCAAGGTTGCTGCTCAGGGCAGCGGCCTGCTTGGCACAGTGCTCGGCGAAATGCCGGTCACCCTGGCGCTGGGCAATCCGGGCGAAGGCTTGCAGCACATGATGGCCGAAGAAGCCCAACCAGACACTTTCTCCCAGGCCTTGTTCGCCAACCCGGTTCATGCCGTCGTTCCAGTCGCCGCTGCCCATTAGCGGCAAGCCGTGGGCGCCACACTGCAGGGCTTGGCCGAGGGCGCGCTGGCAGTGTTGGTAGAGGCTTTCGACCAAGGCGGATCGAGCCGGCAAGTCGTAATAGGACTCTTCACCGGGGTTGAGCGGGCGGCCCTCGATGTAGCCCACCGCTTCGTCCAGCACGCTGCGGTCGCCCGTCACCTCGACGTAGCGGCTGGTGGCCAGGGGCAGCCACAGCAGGTCATCGGAGCAGCGTGTGCGCACCCCACGTTGCAGCGGTGGGTGCCACCAGTGTTGGACATCGCCTTCGACGTACTGATGGGCCGCGCAGGTCAGCAGGTGCTGGCGCGCAGCGGCGGGGGCGGCCTGCAGCATGGCCATGCTGTCCTGCAATTGGTCGCGAAAGCCGATAGCGCCGCCCGACTGATAAAAGCCGCTGCGCGCCCAGAAGCGGCAGGCGATCACCTGGTACATCAGCCAGCCGTTGACCAGTACATCGAGCGCAGGCTCTGGTGTCTTCACCTGTAACGTGCCCAAGGTCTGGCGCCAATAGGCTTGCACCTTGTCCAGCTCAGCCATGGCGGTGCGCAGGCCGCGGTACTGCAATACCCGCTGGGTGGCAGCGGTTGCGTCCGCCTCTGCGCCGAGGCGAAACACCAGTTCGCGGCTTTCGCCGGCTTGCAGTTCCACGCTGACCTGTAGTGCCGCACAAGGGTCCAGCGCGCCGCCGATGCGCCCTGACAAGCGCGCTTGACGCAGCCCGGCAGGTGCTCGCAGATGGCCGTTGCGGCCGAGAAATTCGCTGCGATCACAGGTGATGCTGAGGTAGGGCAGGTCGCAATCCAGATACGCCACATGCCGGCAAAACTCGATCGAAAACGCATTGCGGGCAAACAGCGCGCCACTGACCGGATCGGTTTCGCTGACCACGTGCATGGCTGACTTGCTGGGCAGATCGCCCAGCACCCATTCGACAAAACAGGTGACGGTAAGCCGCCGCGGCCGGTCGGCGTCGTTATGCAGTTTGAGGTGGGAGAATTTGACCGCGGCATCCAGGCCAACATACACCCACAATTCGCTGCGCAGGTCTTGCTCGACGTACTCGAACACACTGTAGCCAAAGCCATGGCGGGTGCGGTAACTGCCGGGGCCGGGGCTGGGCTGGGGGGTGGCTGACCAGACTTTGCCGCTGTCTTCGTCACGCACGTACAAAGCCTCGCCGCTTGGGTCGCTGACCGGATCGTTGTGCCAAGGCGTAAGCCGGTATTCATGGGCGTTCTCGCGCCAGGTGTAGGCGCTGCCGGATTCCGAGATCACGCTACCCAATTGTGGGTTCGCCAGGATGTTGACCCACGGCGCCGGGGTAGGCCGATCGGGCAATATGGGGATGATGTATTCGCGACCATCGCTGCTGAAACCACCATAGCTATTCGCTAGCAGCAGCGGCGCAGGGTTTGCGCGGCTTGGGCGGCTATCGGGCTGTTGCCTAGGCGCCGAAGTGGCCACCAGATCTGCGGGGGCAGTTGGCGCCCGCCGACGGTGCATCTGTTCTGCCAAGCTGCCATGACTGTCACTGAGTACCAGTCGCGCCACCGACAGCAGCAAGGTGCGGTCTTCATCGCTGAGCTGCTGCGCCGGGCGCACGAAGATCCCCCCCGAGCGTTCGAGCAGGGCCGCCTCGCTGCCGGAGGCGACCACGCCCATGATCAAGTCTTGCAGTTGTTGGCGGTAGCCTGCCTGGTCTTCATTCCAGATCACCAAGTCCAACGCCAGGCCCTTCTGCCGCCAATAGGCGTGGGCGTGGACCATCTGCTTGACCAGCTGGATGTTGGCAGGATCGGCAATCTGTACCAGCACGATCGGCAGGTCCCCGGAGATACCCTGGCCCCACAGCCCAGACTGATTGCGCCGGTTGCTGGCTACTAACGCGCTGTTGGCGCGCAGCGTGGCGTGGGCGTAGATCACCGAGGCGGCCATTTGTTCGAACAGGCGGGCATCGGCCAGCGAGCCGTTGAGCTGGCGCAGCAGCACTTGGCTGTGCGGCCAGGCCAGGTCGAAGACCCGGTCGGCCAAGTGCCGGTCGCGGTACTTGGTGATCAATTGCAGGCAGGCTTCGCGGCTATTGGCGAGCCCTGTGGCGAGGTCGAGAGTGGCGCTTTGGCTGGGCCCCAGGGAAATCCGGCAGCGAATCGCGACGATTGGGTCAAGCACCGCGCCGGCGCTGCCAGACAGCTGCTCGACATCCGCCTGCAAGGCGGCCGGGGCGATCAGCGAGCGGCCACGGCCAATGAAACGGGCGCGGTCGGTTTCATATGAGATCGCTGTAATATCAGCGCCGTGCACCGCCAACACGTGGCACATCCAGGGGACGGCCTCCTGTTGCGAGCGTGGTCGACGGCTACAGACGATGGCCTGCAGCGGGCGGATCAGCTCGGTCTGGACGAACAACTTGCTGAAGGCTGGGTGCAGTGCATCGCTGATCGCCGGCGCCAGCACCACTTCTGCATAGCTGGTCAGCTCCAGGATGCGCCGTACTGACGCATGATTGGTCAGGTGCAGGCGACGCAATTCGAGGTCGTCTTCAGGCGAAACGGCCATTTCGGTATGGCAGTCGAAATCCATTTCGCGCAGGCGAAACTCGGCTCGACCATCGCTGAAGATCGCTTCCTGACTGTGTGGCTTGTGCAGGGTGGGCTGAAACGTCGTGGACCAGAAGCTCTGGGTGTCGACATCTCGCAGGTAGCAGAAGCTGCCCAGGCTATCGTGGCTGATATCTTCGCGCCAACGGGTGACGGCCAGCTCATTGCAGCGGCTGTAGCCACTGCCGGCGGTGTTGACCATGACATGGTAGCGACCGTTGGACAGCAGTTGCACGGCGGGGTAGCGCCGGTTCGGGTCGCTGAATACGCGCAGGCGCGACTCGCTGGCACTACCGGTGTCATCCAGGGCGGGTGCTTGTGAAGTGTGCAGGTACTGCGCAGCGGTTTTCGGCACGCGCTCCTGTAACAGCAGCATGCTGGCCAAAAACTGCGGATCGCTGGCAAAGCGCCGCTGCATGGGCTGGTCCAACAGCAGCGAGGTCAGAGCAAGCAAACTCATGCCCTGGTGGTGGGCCATGAACGAGCGAATCACCACCGCCTCCTGCCCCGGTGGCAGTCGCGCCGGGGTAAAGTCGACCGCCTCGAACAGTCCGAAGCGGCCGGCCAGGCCGGTTTGCGACAGGTGCATCAAGTTGCGGCAAGCGGCCGCCGGCGCCACCATCAGGGCCAGGGCACTGGCGTATGGGGCAACTACCCGCTCTTCGCCCAGCCCACGTTTGAGGCCCAAGCCAGGAACGCCGAAAGCGCGATATTGATAGTTCAGATGGCTATCCAGTGCATTGTAGGCCGACTCCGATACTCCCCAGGGCAGGCCCAACTGCTTGCCGTGATCGATCTGCCGGGTGACCGCCGCCTGGCAGCTCTGGTCGAGCAGGGTGCCTGGGTAGTTGGGCATCACCAGCATGGGCATCAGGTACTCGAACATCGAGCCTGACCAGGACAGCAGCACTGGCACCCCGGCATTGCTGGTCAACAGGCGGCCTAAGGCCAACCAGCTATCTTGGGGGACTTGGCCCTGGGCGATGGCGACGAAATTGGTTAGGCGCATTTCTGAGGCCAGCAGGTCATAGAACCCCGCGTCCGGGCGGTGCTCAGTGGCGTTGTAGCCAATCGTGAACAGGTCGCGTTGGTGGTCGTAGAGAAAGCGCAAATCCATGTTTGCCAAGGCATCGATGCGCCTGGCTAGCTGCCCAGCCTGGGTCATGCGTGCGCGGGCCAGGGCTTTCACGCTGGCCACGCCAGGCTGTTCGGCAACTGGCCAATGGGCGACGGGCAAGTCTGCCAGCTGGCGCCAGCTGCCTGGCCGCGACAACGGCGGGTCATGGCTTTGCGGCAAGGCAACGCATTGCAGCTCGCTCATCACATCAAGGCATTGCGCCTGCAGCGTCGCCAACCAGAAGCTGCAGTCGCTGGCGTCGCCGGTTTCAAGCCTGGCGGCGGCGAATTGGCTGACGCGTTGCAGCAGCTGAGCCTGTTGCGCCGGCGTCGATTGCAGGTGCAACTGCAAGGCTTGCTCGCGCAGCACGTTGACTTCATCCGTCGCGCGGCCAGCGCTGGCCAAGGTGCTGCTGAGCACGTCGAGGGTATCCACCAGGCCTTGGCTCAGACGCCGCTCCAGCAACGGCGCGTCAGCCAAGGCCAATAGGCCTGCACGCAAGGTCAGCAGCAGCCCTGCGAGGTTGCCGCTGTCCACCGTGGAGATATACAGCGGTGCCAGTGGGCGTAAGGTCTGGGTGTCGTACCAGTTGTAGAAGTGACCCTTGTAGCGCTCCAGGCGCTCCATGCTGTCAAGCATCAGTGACAGCCGCTCAAGCAGGCGCCCCGCGCTGAGGTAGCCAAAATCGTGAGCTGCCATGTGCGCAAGCAATGCCATGCCCAGATTGGTCGGTGAAGTGCGGTGAGCGATGCTGGCGTAGGGCGCTTGCTGGATGTTGTCAGGCACCAGCCAGTTGTCTTCGCTGCCGACATGCTGGTCGAAGAACGCCCACGTGCTGCGGGCCAGGCGATGCAGAAATCGTAGCTCATCGGCCGATGGGCTGAACGCACTACGAGTAGGGCTGCGGCTGAGCCACCAGGCCAGCGCCGGGCCAAGCAGCCACAAGCTGAGGATCGGTGTGGCGACCAGCAGCGCCTGTGGGTTCGCCAGCAGGGCGACGGCCAGCAGCACAGCGATGGCCGGAGAGATCCACTGGTCCTGGTAGAGTGCGCGCAGGCTGTTGACGCTGACCCGTGCATCCTCCCGGGAGGGGTTCCATTGCAGCAAGCGGCGTTTGCTGACCAGCAGGCGCCACAGGGTGCGCACGATCGCATCCAGGCTGTAATAGGCTTCGAAGGGCAGCCATGCCAGGCCCAGCACGCAACGTATGAAATGCGCTCGCGAGGCACGCAATGCGGCTTGCAGGTGCTGCCCCAGCGGCACATCGGTAGTTTTGCCCAGCACTTCCAGCAGGGTGTCGAGCAGCGGCCGGGTCAGCAGCAACGCCAGCACCGCCAGGGTCCACAGGGCTGGCGCCGAGGAGGCCAGCCAACCCCACAGCAACACACTGACGAAGGCCGCAGGCTCCAAGCTGCGGCGCAGGTTGTCGGCGATTTTCCAGCGCGACAGTGCACTCAGCGCAGCGCGCCTGGGCCACGGCAGCAGCCAAGGCAACAACTGCCAGTCGCCGCGGATCCAGCGATGGCGGCGTTTGACGTCAGTGCTGTAATGCGGCGGATACTCTTCGTACAGTTGCACATCGCTGAGCAGGCCCGAATGGGCATAGCAGCCTTCGATCAGGTCGTGGCTGAGCACCCGGTTGTCGGCAAAGCAGCCCTCCAGTGCTTGTTCGAAGGCGTCCACGGCATAGATTCCTTTGCCGATGAACGAGCCACTGAGAAACAGGTCCTGATAGACATCGGAAACCGCCTGGGTGTAAGGATCGACACCAGCGTCGCTGCCGAACAATCGGGCATAGGCCGAACGCGACGCGCTGGGCAGGCTGATACCGACCCGGGGCTGCAAGATGGCGTAGCCTGAGCGGATACGCCGGCTGTGGCGCTCGAAACGGGGATGGTTGAGGGGGTGTTGCAGGGTGGCGATGAACTGCCTGGCGGCATTGCGCGGCAGTTGGGTGTCGGTGTCCAGGGTAATCACATAGCGCACGTCGCACAGTTTGGCGATATCGCCGACGATCAGGACAAAGTGTTCGCGCCCCTGGCCGCGCAACAAGGCATTGAGCGCCATCAGCTTGCCACGCTTGCGCTCGTAACCCATCCACAGTCGCTCGCTGGCATTCCACACCCGGGGGCGATGCAGGAGCAGGAAGCGCTCGCTGCCAGTACTGGGATACTTGCGGTTCAAGGCGTCGATGGCTGCACTGGCTGACGCCAGCAGGCCGGCGTCTTCGGGCAAGTTCTGCTGCTGGCCATCGAGAAAGTCCGTCAGCAGCGCAAAGTGCAGGTGCTCGTCGCGATTGGCCAGAAATCGAACTTCCAGGCCCTCGAGCAACTCTTGCACATCGTCTTCATTGGCCAGCAGGCTAGGGATCACCACTAGCGTTCGAGCCTGCGCCGGTATCCCGTCTTTGTAATCCAGTCGCGGCAGGAAGGACGGTTTGACGGTCAGCGTGACCAGCCAGTTGACTAGTCCGATGGCCAGGCGACTGGTCATCAGCAGGATGGGCATGGCCAGCAAGGCCAGCACCCAAGTGGGCCAGCCGTCCTGATCAATGGCCTGCAGGAATACCCAGGCCAACAGCCCTGAGAGCAGCGCCGAGGGCACCAGGTAAAACGCCAGCGGCGCCCGGTGCAGCAGCCGTTGCCAGCGCTCGGCAAGTGCTACCCGGGCAGCGACGCGCTGTTCCAACAGCGCACGCCCAGGACCGAGTAGATAGAAACCGACATGATCGGTTGGATCGTCGGCGCTGGCGTCTGGCACATGCGACAGGTCGATGGCCGTCTGCGCCACAGCTGCTTCGCTGGAGGAGCTATGGCGGGCGAGCTGCTCGATGACATGTCGGTAATGGTCCCGGCTGGCAAAGTCCATGGCGCTGTACACTGCGGCGCGATCCTGGCTGAGAATGCGTTCAACCAGGCTTAGTTGCTCGACGAACGCCCGCCAGTCAGTGGTCGACAGCAAGCGCAGGCTGCCGATACTGTTGCTGATCGAGACCTGATCCATGGCTTGCTGTTGGGCATCGAGTTGTACCTGGCGCTCGATGCTCAATGCCGACTCGCTGAGCATCTGTTCAATCCAGGCCAGCGGCTGGGTCAGGGTGGCGCTCTGCCCATGCAGACGCCTGGCTAACTCGGCGACAAACGCTGCGCTCAACACCGGCCCGGATCGAACCATGTCGGCTACCACCAGCACCACACTCTTGGTGTCGCGCTCAGCCATCTCGCTGAGGCGATCAGCCCAGCTGTTGGCCAGGTCACGGTCGGCCCAATTGGCCATGACCCTGGCTGCGACCCTGCGCAGATTCTCGATCAGTGCCAGGCGCAGCATGATCGGGATTGCCCACAGCTCACCCAGGGTCAAGGGCGTGATGGTCTGATAAGCCTCGACAAAGCCGCTCAGGCTTTCCTTGTCGAACCGGCCATCACCGTGGGAGATGGTTTGCAGGGCAATGTCATAGACCCGCGGTAGACCGCTGGATGCACCGTTATCCAGACGCGGTAGCTGGCGGCTGTAGCCGGGTGGCAGGTGGCTTTTGGCTATGCGGATGTGCGCTTCGACCAGGTAGAAATTGTCCAGCAGCCACTGCGCGGCCGGCATGTCCCGCCGTGACGCCGGCAATGTGCTGGCCAGCGCGGCGCAACTGCTGGAGAGGGTTCGCTCGTTGTCACTCAGGCGCACAAGCAAGGCATCATCGGCCGGCAATTGGCTCACACGGTGCTGCTTGGCCAGGACGCAGCCGTGGTCGGCCATCTGCTCGGCGCTAAACAGCTCCGAGCGCAGCAGACTTTCAGAGCTGAACACGCGAGGCACCGCGCGCCAACGCTGCAAGGCGAACGGCATGCGCTGGAGCAGACGGGTTGCGCGAAGCCAGGGATTAGCCATGGAGTCCTTGCTGACACAGGTTCAATCGCTCGTGGCCATTGTGCTGCTGAGCTCCTGCGGGGTCTGTTCGGTAGCGAACAGACCCGCATGCTTATAGCGCTCAACCTAGAGCTGTACTCACTGGCCACTGTTGGCCGCGGAGCTGCTCATGGTCGTTTCACGCCAAGTGCCCTGCGTTATCGATGCCGGGTTGCTATCCAGCGAGCGCGCCGTGCAGGACAAGCACGCCGATGCTGCTCAGCGCGCCTTGCTGGCCGAACAGATGTTGGGCATCGTCGCTCATGATCTGCGTAATCCACTGCTGGCGATCAAGATGGCCACCGAGATTCTGGCGCGTCAGCCGCAGGACGCGCGCACGTGCCAATTACTCGAGCACATCACTCACTCGGCCGAGCGCGCCGAGCGGCTTGTGGCCGATTTGCTGGATTATCGGCAGGTTCGAGTTGGCCGAGGCATTGTGATCCAGCCCGTAGTAGCGGACTTGCAACTGGCTGTGGCGCACTGCGTGGATGAACTGAGGTTGGCGTATCCCCACGCCAATCTGCTGCACCTGTGCTTGGGCCAGGGGCGGGTGGCATTCGATCCTGATCGGTTCTGTCAGTTGATCGGCAATCTGGTTTCCAATGCCTTGGCTTATGGCAACTCGCAAGCACCGGTGACAGTCACTTCGCAGGTCGGTGTCGACAGGGCCAGTATCGTCGTGCACAACCAGGGCACGCCCATTGTGCAAGAACACCTCAATGACCTGTTCGAACCCATGATCCGTGGGCACGGCTGCAACCTGGCACAGCGCAGTGTCGGGCTTGGCCTGTTCATCGTTCGGCAGATAGCCAGGGCTCATCAGGGCGAGGTGACGGTGCAGTCTTCTTGGCGTGACGGGACTGCCTTCACTTTCAGCTTTCCACGTTGCTGACGCCGCTCAATGGATGAATCGGACTTTCCTGATTGCCCTTGGCGCGGTGAGGCAACATCCTCCATCGCCTGTCAGCCGATACCGCGGGTCTTCAAGCCTGCGGCATCCCAGGCAGCACTCTACAGTTATCTAAACACCTGGTTGTTTCAATGGTAGCTGCGTGCGGGTGGCCCTCCGGCCAGCCGGGTAACTGACCTCATAGCCCGGTCTAGCAGGCTCGTACGTAGCCGCCGCCTATCCTCAGCGCTGCATCATTTGCACTTGGCCATCACCACCTGGCAAGTGCGTGGCTCGCCGCCTGAGCGACCGGCATAGCGGATGCAGCTGTCCATGGACTTTTTCCGCGCCATGCTCAAGGTATCACCGAAGGCAAGGCCACCTTCACCGCTGGTGGGCACTGCCTTGGCGAAGCAACTAGAGCCGACGTTGGCAGTGGCATACCGGGTGGCTGTGTGCTTGCTCGAGCAGCCAGCACTGAGCGCCAGGCTGCCCAGTAGCACGGGCGCGAGCCACCATGACAAGCGAGACAATGTTGCAGAGCGGGTCATGGTGGGTTCCTGTCTGAGCGCCAAGAGGCGCAGCGGGTGATGGTTTCTTCAGTCTAGCCCCATTGCTTACAGGCAGTCCTGCTCGAACTCCTCGAGCATGTCGGCGCGAATCAAGGCATCCGGGTCTTCAGCGTGTACAGCATCTACCTTGCGTTGTACGCAGCTGTCCTGATCATTGCTGGCGGCAGCGACAGGCGCGGCAGCGGCTTGGGCGCTGGCGGGTACGTTGCTGGCCTGCATCGGCTGGCCAGGGGCGGGGATATCCACCAACTGCTCGTAGCGGGTGGCGAAACCTGCGTTGTAGCGACTCGGCTTACTGAAATCAGGGTCGGCTTGGACCGGGCTCCCCCAAAACTCGTTGCCGTCGAACAGACCCATCTTGCCAGGGTATTGATTGCGCTGATCGGGCGGCAGGCTCACCAGGATCTGATTGACTGAGCCTGCGTTCCAGAAGATCACTGCCTGCAGTTCGCCGTTATCACTGAACAGGCGCTCCTGGCCATGTTTGAGTACGTCCTGTTGCGTTGGCTCGTAACTGTCGCGACCAATGCCCTGGAACTGGCTTTCCTGGCGCCCGCCCACCCACACCGTGGCAGTTGCGCTAAGCAGCTGGCCATTGCGCCATTGCAGTTGGCGAATCAGATTGCCTTGGTCATCCCAGTATTGCTCCTCGCCATCATTGCTCAGATCGCTGGCGATGAAGCGGTTGACGTCTTCCTTGAGTGCCACCCGGCTGACGTGATGGACATGCTGGCCGCTGTAGTTGTATTCATCGACGGTGCGAGTACGCAGCTTGTCATGCTCGAATACGCTCAACTCCGTGACGTTGCCGCGTGCGTCGATGCGCTTCTGCACGCCGTGCATTACACCATTGTCGTAGTTTTCTTCACGGGCCACGTAGAAGCGACTGCCGTCGATGCTGTATTCCTTCTGCGGCCCGTGCTGCTTGCCGTCCAGGTAGGTACGGTGCTGGGTGCCACGGTTGTCGAAACCGCTTTGCAGGCCGTTGTCCCATTCCAGCTCGGCGATCAGTTGGTCCCCCTGGTTGTCCCAGGCGCGCTCGCGGCCCTGTTTCTTGCCTGCGCTGTAGTGCACCTCGAGCACGCGCTCGCCGTTCTGCGGGTTGAACTGCTCTTGTACGCCGTCCTGCAGGCCGTTTTTCCAGTGGCCGACGGCAGTTTTCTTGCCGGTCTTGGCATCGAACTTCTCTTCTTTGCCGTCGCGCTTTCCTGCTTTGAACTCGCCGCTGGCGATCAAGGTGCCGGCGTTGTCCGAGCAGCGCATTTCGCCGTCAGGCAAACCCTTCTTGAAATCGGCTGCACAGGTGCCGACATTGAACAACCCCAGTACCGAGATCGGGTAGTTGAGTACCCGTCCAGTAAACGGATCTTCGGCGTGGATCTTGTACAGCAGACCCTGTATTTCATGGGTCTGACGGGCATCGATCTCTTCGCTGAAGCATCCGGCGAGGTTGAGGCAGGCCAGGGTGATCGCACTCAGTGCGAGGCAGCGGCGGGCGTTGGAAGACACCAGAATCTCCTTATTCACGGGCCGGCACCTGCCGGTCTAGAAAGCGTGAAGAACGCGCAGTGTAGGCAAATGAGCGCAGTGATTCCAATTTGATATTGCCAGCTGCCGAGGCCGCCGCTGCAGCGCGGGGCTGCGGCCCACCTTGGGCGTGCAAAGGTTGGCAGGGCTGCTATGCCTATTGGTTGAAGCATTCGTGGTGAGCGTGCTCAGCCGGACTGAACCACGTGCGCAGCAGGCATCCACGTGCGGCCTCCGTCACCCCGCAGATGGGGTGCTGGCCCGGTGCCGATCCTCCTCCTGCCTTGCCAAAGGAATTGCCATAGATGCTGGTTGTCGCGCAGCTCCGCAAGTCGTTCAGCACTACCCAAGGCGAGTTGGCGGTGCTCCAGGGTGTCGATTTGCGCCTGGCACATGGCAGCAGCCTGGCCCTGATGGGAGAGTCGGGCAGCGGCAAAAGCACCTTGCTGCATCTGGTCGCCGGCCTTGATCGCGCTGACAGCGGCCAGATCCTGATTGACGGTGAACCGCTCGCGGGGCGCTCCGAGGCGGCCATGGCCCGTTGGCGGCGTGAGGGGATCGGGCTGGTGTTTCAACAGTACAACCTGATCAGCAGCCTGGATGTGGCCGCCAATCTTGCCTTCCAAGCGCGCCTGGCCGGGCGCCATGATGGCGCTTGGGCGGGGTATCTGGCCGAGCGCCTGGGGCTGCTTGAAGTGTTGCAACGCTATCCGGAACAGCTGTCGGGTGGCCAGCAGCAGCGGGTTGCGATCGGTCGGGCACTGGCGGCACGCCCGGCGCTGGTGTTAGCCGACGAACCCACCGGCAGCCTGGATGAGGCCAGCAGTGACCAAGTGCTGCGGTTGATGCTGCAACTGGTCAGCGAGGCGGGCAGCAGTTTGCTGATGGTGACCCATAGCCAGCGCCTGGCCGAACAGCTGCAACAGCGCTGTGTGCTTCACGCCGGCCGGGTCCAGGTCGGCCAAGGATAATGGGCAGCTTGGCGATTGCCCTGCAGGCACTGCTCAGCCACTGGCGACGGCATTGGTTGCAGTGTTTCAGCATCTTGACCGGACTATGGCTGGCCACGGCGCTGTGGACCGGCGTGCAGGCGCTCAATAGCCAGGCACGTGCCGATTATGCCCGTGCCAGCGCCGTATTGGCCGGGCCTGCGCAGGCACAGCTGGTGCCGCGTAGGGGCGAGCGTCTTGAACAGTCCCTCTACGTGCAACTGAGGCAGTTAGGTTGGCAGGTTACGCCAGTGCTGGAAGGGCGCTTGCGCCTGGCGGCTGACATGCCCCTGAGCGTTCGCCTGATCGGGATCGAACCGTTGAGCTTGCCTGCTGCGACGGTGGTTGCCGGCGTCCAGGCCGAGGCATTCGACCTCGCGGCGTTCATCGATCAACCAGGGCAAGCCTGGGTGAGCCCCGATACCCTGCGTCAACTGGGTATGCAGGCTGGGCAGCAAGCGCAGACCCGCGATGGCCGGCGGTTACCGCCATTCGTCCTTAAGCCGGAGCTGGCCCCGGGCGTGGTGATCGTCGACATTGGCCACGCTCAAACGCTGCTGCAAGCGCCAGGACAGCTGTCACGCTTGCTGTTAAGCACTGCCCCGGCGCCTTTACCCCCAGCAATCGCTGATCAGGTGACGCTGCAAGCGGCCAGCGACGATGGCGACCTGCAGCGTCTTACCGACAGCTTCCACCTCAACCTCACCGCCCTTGGCCTGCTGGCTTTCGTGGTCGGACTGTTCATCGCCCATGCTGCTATCGGCTTGGCCCTGGAGCAGCGCCGGAGTTTGATCCGTACCCTGCGGGCGTGTGGCATCAGCCTGCGCACCGTGCTGACCGGGTTGGCTTTGGAGCTGGGCGGGTTTGCAGTGCTTGGCGGGCTGGCCGGGGTGGTCAGTGGCTACCTGTTGGCCGGGCTGCTGCTGCCCGACTTTGCTGCCAGCGTGCGCGGCTTGTATGGCGCGCAAGTGGCCGGACAGCTGAACCTGTCGCCGCAGTGGTGGTTGGCAGGTGTTGCAGTAAGCGTGCTGGGGGCGCTACTGGCGGGGGTTGGCAGTGTGCTGCGCGCCGCTCGCTTGCCGCTGTTGGCCTTGGCACAACCCCAGGCCTGGCGTCTGGCACAACGAGCAGGGTTGCGGCGACAGGCCATTGTTGCGGGGTTTTTGGGTGTGCTTGCGTTGGGCTGCTGGCAATGGGGCAACAGCCTGCCCAGCGCCTTTGCGCTGCTGGCCGCATTACTGCTGGCCGCCGCGCTGTTGTTACCGGCCCTGCTGGAAGCGGCGCTCGGCGCCTTGGCGCGGGTCTGCCGACGACCGTTGCCGCAGTGGTTCATCGCTGACAGCCGCCAGCAACTGCCGGCATTGAGCTTGGCCCTGATGGCGTTGTTGCTGGCCCTGGCTGCCAGCGTGGGTGTCGGCAGCATGACTGAAGGCTTTCGCCGAACCTTTACCGGCTGGCTGGATCAGCGGCTGTCGGCGGACCTCTACCTGACCCCCCGCGACACCGCGCAAGCGCTGCAGATCAGCGCCTGGCTGGCGCAGCAGCCAGCGGTCAGCGCGGTGTTACCCAGCTGGCGCCTGGAGTGGCGGCTGGGGCAGTGGCCGGCCCAGTTTCAAGGGATCATCGATCATGGCTACTACCGCACGCACTGGCCATTGTTGGCGCAAAGCCCACAAGCCTGGGAGCAGCTGGCGCAGGGCGCGGCGGTGATGCTGAGCGAGCAACTGGCGCGGCGCCTGGGGCTGGGGCTGGGCGATCGCTTGCCATTGCCCGGCCAGACCCTGACGGTAGTCGGCATCTACGCTGACTATGGCAATCCCAAGGGGCATGTGTTGATCAACGCCGATGCGTTACGCAAGCACTGGCCGCAGGCGACGCTTGGCAGCCTTGGCGTGAGTGTGACGCCTGAGCAGCTCACGCCGCTCAAGCACGCCTTGCAACAGCGTTTCGCCCTGGACGATAGCCGGGTGGTCGAGCAGGCCAGCTTGAAAGCGTGGTCGACTGAAATCTTCACCCGCACCTTTGCCGCCACCGCTGCGCTCAATAGCCTGACGCTGGGGGTGGCAGGCGTGGCGTTGTTCATCAGCCTGCTGACGTTGGGTCAGACCCGCCTCAGCCAGTTGGCACCGCTCTGGGCATTGGGCGTGTCGCGCGGGCGGCTGGTCTGGCTGTCGCTGGGGCAGACCTTGCTGCTCAGCAGCGTGACCGTGCTGCTGGCAATGCCCCTGGGGCTGCTGCTTGCCTGGTGCCTGGTGGCGGTGGTCAACGTGCAGGCATTTGGCTGGCGGCTGCCGTTGCATGTGTTCCCAGGGCAGTTGCTGCAGCTGGCCATGCTAGGTGTGCTGACCAGTTTCCTGGCCAGTGCCTGGCCGCTCTGGCAGCTCGCCCGTCGCCAGCCGAGTGACCTGTTGAGGCAGTTTGCCAATGAAGGCTAGGACGTGGACGAGAAGTCGCCGACTGGCGATCAGGCAAGGGGAAAACAGCCGAGCAAGCACAGGCGCCTGGTTGTTGCTCGGCAGCTTGCTGCTCGGCGGCTGCGAGCCGCCTGCGCCTGAGCCCAAGAGTTTTGCTGGCCTGGGCCAACAGGCGGGCGCCTATCGACCAGTGACGCCCAACCCAGAGCTGGTGTTCCCGCGCGACCATGGCGCACACGACGGCTTTCGCATCGAGTGGTGGTACATCACGGCCAACCTGCAAGATGCCCAGGGCCGCGATTGGGGGGCGCAGTGGACGCTGTTTCGCTCGGCACTGCGCCCTGGCCCGGAAACCGCCAACTGGGTCAGCCCCAACCTGTGGATGGGCCACGCCGCGTTGACCGGCCCCGGCAGCCATCAGGTCAGCGAGACCTTGGCGCGTGGCGGCGTTGGGCAGGCCGGCGTCCAGGCGCAGCCGTTTCGCGCCTGGATCGATGATTGGTCGTTGCAGGGCACCGACGGCATCGACCAGCTCGATATGCGCGCCAGCGGCAAGGGCTTTCGCTACCAACTGAAACTGGTCAGTGGCGGGCCGTTGGTGCTGCATGGGGTAAAAGGCTACAGCGAGAAGTCGGGCAAAGGCCAGGCGTCCTACTACTACAGCCAGCCCTTTTACCGGGTCAGTGGTGAGGTTGAGCGTGAGGGGCAACGGGTTGTCGTCACCGGCCAGGCGTGGTTGGACCGGGAGTGGAGCAGCCAGCCGCTGGCGCCTGGGCAGTCGGGCTGGGACTGGTTCTCGCTGCACCTGGCCAACGGCGCCAAGCTGATGCTGTTCCAGGTCCGCGAAGCGCAGGGCCAACCCTATCGAGCCGGGACCTGGATCAGCGCCCAAGGCGAGGCGCAGCCCTTGCTTGGCGAGCAGATCGAGCTCCAACCGTTGGCATTCACCCTGCAGGACAATGGCAAGCGCCTGCCGACCCGTTGGCGCATACGCTTACCTGCTCAGGGGTTGGATGTGCAGGTGGAGGCGTTGCACAGCAAGGCTTGGATGACCACCCGCTTCCCGTACTGGGAAGGGCCAGTACGGGTGAGTGGGGGTGTGCAGGGCAAGGGATATCTGGAGATGACCGGATATTGATCAGGTGCGGGTCGAAGATCTGCGCACTATCATTCGCCCCAGCCGTTTCAGACCTTGAACTGTGCCACCATCCCGTTCAGATCCACTGCCAGGCGCGACAAATCCTGTGCTGCGGCGCTGGTCTGGTTAGCCCCGGCAGAGGTCTGCATGGCCAGGTCGCGGATGTTCACCAGATTGCGATCGACCTCCCGCGCCACCTGCGCCTGCTCTTCCGAGGCACTGGCAATCACCAGATTGCGCTGGTTGATCGAGGCGATCGCCTCGGCAATCACTTCCAACGCCTGGCCAGCCGACTGCGCCACCTCCAGCGTGCCGTTGGCCCGGCCGCGGCTGTTGTGCATGGCGTTGACCGCCCGCTCGGTGCCGTTCTGGATGCCGGCGATCATCTGCTCGATCTCGGCGGTGGACTGTTGAGTGCGATGGGCCAGCGCGCGCACCTCGTCGGCGACCACGGCAAAACCACGGCCGGCCTCACCGGCACGCGCCGCTTCGATCGCCGCGTTGAGCGCCAGCAGGTTGGTCTGCCCGGCAATCGAGCCGATTACATCCAGCACCCGGCTGATCTCGTTGGCGTTGTTGGCCAGCAGTTCGATCTCCTCGGAGGTGCCGCTGACATCATCGACCAGTAGCTGAATCGAACTGAGCGCCTGATTGACCTGGTCGCGACCGTCACGGGTGGTCTGGTCAGCGCCTTTGGAGGCGTCGGCGGTGCTCACCGCGTTGTTGGCCACTTCCTCGACCGCCGCCGTCATCTGGTTGACGGCGGTGGCCGCCTGGTCGATCTCCGCGCTCTGCTGATGCAGGCCGCGGCTGGTGTCTTCGGTGACGGTGTGCAGCTCTTCGGAGGCCGAGGCCAGTTGGTCGGAAGAGGCGGAGATCTTGCGCAGCGTGTCGCGCAGGCTGTCTTGCATCCGGCTCAGGGCGCCGAGCAACAGCGCCGGCTCATCGCGTCCGCGCAGTTGAATGTCCTGGGTCAGGTCACCGGTGGCCACCCGTTCGGCGACTGCCACGGCCGCGGCCAACGGCACGACGATGCTGCGGGTGAGCAGGGTGGCAATGGCTGCCAGGGCGATGACGATGATCAGCAGCGAGACGATGATGACCGTGAAGGCTTCATCGGCCACATCACTGCTGCGCTGCGATGCAATCTCGGCGCCTTTGCCGTTGTAAGCGATCAGCGCGTTCATGGCCTTCATCATCGCATCGGCGTGTTGCGTCAGCGGGCCACTGATCTGCGCCTTGGCTTGGCTGAGGTCACCGGCAGACAGCGCTTGCAGTACCTGCATTTGCTGATCGATGTAGTGCTGGTGGGCGCTATTGAAGGTGTCGAACAGGGCGCGGTCATCGGCAGCGATAATGGTGTCTTCGTACTCCTTCAGGCTGCCTTGCAGTTGCTCGTTGATCCCGTCGAGCAGGGCCAGGCTGCGCTGGCGTTCGTTGGCGTCATCATCCAGTGCGGCGCGCAGGGTGACCGCGCGGGCGCGGCCAAGGTTGGTGCTGATATCGCTCAGGGCGATGACGGCAGGCATCCAGGTGACGCGGATCTCGTCGGTAGCCTTGTCCATCTGGCGGGTTTCGTACAGCGAGAGAAGGCCCATGATCAGGACCAGGGCCGCCAACAGCGTGAATACGCTGGCTGCCCGATTGCCGATCTTCATATTCCGTAACATGGAATGCTCCTTGACGTTGGCGTGCAGGCGTCAAGAGCATGGGGCAGAGCCGGCTCACCGGTAGGGTGCCAGGCTCTCGATGCGCTGCGAGATGTGTGGTTGATCCTCACCTTTCATGAATCGTTTTTTCTTTAAATGATGCCATAGTGCCATCATTGTTGACCAGTCATTCAATGTAACGACACGTATAAGCAAGCCCGTCATGATCTGACGGGCTTGTTGTGTTGAGTACGCTTAGACGATGGCGATCGCCGGGTCTGCAGCCGCCAGGGCGGTAGCGCGATCAGCCGCTGGCGGGTAGATCCATACCGAGTTGATCTGGCGCTTGAAGTCTTTGCCTTCCTGCCCTTGCAGCTTCAGTTCACGTTCCCAGCCTTCGCTGAAGGCCGCGCCCCAGCCGCCCAGGTCCAGGCAGGTCACGTATTTGGGCTGGCGGTAGATCACAGGCGCTACTGCCAACAGATCGGCCGCGGCGTTGTTGCCGCAGTGGCGGCCCATCGGGATGGCATGCTGGCAGGTCATCAGGGCATGGTTGCCCAGCTCATCCACCGCAGCCCAGGCCACGTCACCGGTCGCGTAGATGTGCTGCTGGCCGATCACCTTGAGGTGGTCGTCGACGCGCAGGCGGCCAAAGCTGTCGCGCTCGCCGCTCACTTGAGCAGTCAACGGGCTGGCCTTGACGCCCACGGTCCAGATCACCGTCTTGCTGGCGATGTACTCGCCGTTGTCCAGGGTCACGCCACCGGCGTCGACCGCTACCACCGAGCTGCCAGGCAACCATTGGACACCGGCTTGCTCGCATGCGGCGACGATCGCTGGGGTGATACCTGCGCCCAACGCCGCACCGACCTTGGCACCACGATCGACCACGATCACCTGCAGCTTGGCATCGCTGCCGAGGATGGCACGCAGCCGCGCCGGCATTTCGGTTGCGGTCTCGATGCCGGTGAAGCCACCCCCACAGACCACCACGGTATTGCGCGCTGGCGAGGCGGGCAGGGCAGCCAGGCCGGTCAGGTGCTGCTCAAGGCGCACCGCCGACTCCATCTGGTCGACATCGAAGGTGTGTTCGGCCAGGCCCGCCACCGCAGGGCGCGCCACTTGGCTGCCGGCCGCGAGGATCAGGCGGTCGTAGCGGATTTCGCGCTGTTCGCCGTGGCCATCACGATAGCCGACCAGGCGTTCGCTGGCGTCAATGCGCTCGGCGTTGCCCTGGATGAAGTTGACCCCCACTACGTCGAACAGGGCCGCCAGCGGCGCTTTCATCGCCTGCACGTCGGGCTCGTAGAAACGCGGGCGGATGCGCAGTTCGGCCTGAGGCGCGAGCACGCTGATGCTCAAGTCGCCACGCTTGGCCTGGTCGAACAGACGGGCGGCACTCAAGGCGCTCCAGACTCCGGCAAAGCCGGCACCGATGATCAGGATGTTGGATTTCATACAGATGCTCCGCGAGGTTCAGATGTAGGGGAAAGGGGCTTCGACCGCGTCTGTGTGCTTGTCGAATAACTACGACTCTATTGGTCGTAGTTAAATTCGACAAGTGTTTTTTTACAGCGGGGCCTGATGCGGCGGCGGGGAAATCCTTTCGAGGCTCCATGAATGTTGGGTTTCAGCTGAATATTGATTGGGCAGGCAGGCGACCAGTGGCGCAGGCAAGCTTTGCGTGCTGCTGAGGAACGGCGTACTATTTGCGACAAAGTTGGTCGGAGATTGCTATGTCGCTTTACAGTGCCGGCGTTGAATACGGCATCCATTGCCTGCTGTTCCTGGTGGACGAGCGCGGTGACAGCCGTGAATCCAGCGTTCGCGACCTGGCTGAGTTGCAGGGTGTGCCCCAGGAGTACCTGGCCAAGGTCTTTACCAAGCTGGCACGCGCCGGCCTGGTGGCGGCCACCGAAGGTGTGCGCGGTGGCTTTCGTCTGGCGCGGCCGTCAGATGAGATCACTGTGCTGGATATCGTCAACGCCATCGACGGGCCTAAGAAGATCTTCGACTGTCGGGAGATTCGCGAGCGCTGCGCGGTGTTCGAGGGTTCGGCGCCAGGCTGGGCGACCGAGGGCACCTGTGCGATTCATGCGGTGATGCTTGGTGCGCAAAAGCGCATGGAGGAGGCACTGGCCCAGCAGACCATTCTTGACCTGGCGCGGCGCTTTGGGCGTAAGGCTCCGGCGGAGTTTGGGCAGAAGGTCAATGACTGGATGGGCGAGCGACGCGAAGGCAAGGCTAGTGCCTCGGATATCCCGCTGACTCCGGTCTGAGTAGGTTGTCAGTGCCGGCCTCATCGCGGGGCAAGCCCGCTCGCACGCAGTGCTACCCATAAATGCGTGGCAACGGGTTTACCCGCGAAGAGGGCACATCAATGCACGGTCTTACGCTGCCTGACACACGCTTGCGCCTGCTCTGCCAACTGATCCAGCCGCTCATCGCGCGACTGCTCGGCCTCGATCATCGCGTCTTCGCCTTGCTGCTTGAGCAAGTACGCATGAATCTGGCGCACCTCCAGTGTCTGGTAGATCGGCGCAATATCCAGCCTGCCGACCAACGCTCCACTGGCCTGGCCGGTACTGCTCATCAATACCTGCGGTCCGCTGGCCGCCACTACCTGCATGCCCATCTGCTCGAACCACGGCACACAGCCTGCGAACGCATTGAGCTCGACGCACGCGTAACGTGATTGCAGGTCAGCCAGCAAACCGCGGGCAATGCCCTGGCGGCGATGGCTGGGCAGTACCGCGAGAAACGCCAGCACGCAGGCTTGCGGGTTGTCCTGGGCGGGCAGGGCGAGGGCGAAGCCGAGCAGTTGGTCTGGCGCCTCGGCATCCAGGGCGAGCAGTAGCTGCACCGCCAGGCCGCGGGTGCCGTCCATCGCTTGCAGGTACTGGTGCACTTCCAGGCCGACGCCGTATTGATACAGCGGGTACAGCGGATTGTCCGTGCTGATGGCGACACTGCTCATCTCACCGACGTGGTCGATCACCAGTTGGCGGATCTGGTTCTGGAAGGATTCGGGCGGCACGCTGTCGAGGCGGCGGAGGATGAACATCGCGGGTAAGGCTCCGGCTGGCAGAAACACCCCGCGCCAGGTGTGGCACGGGGTGAACATTCTACCCGGTTTTGCCGAAACGGCCTCGTTCCTCGAGCGCGGCGAGCATCAGGTCAAGGTTCTGCACCGCAGCGCCCGAGGCGCCCTTGCCGAGGTTGTCGAACACCGCAGTGAGCACGACCTGGCCGTGTTCAGGGTTGGCGAACAGTGCCAGGCGCAGATCGTTGGTATCGTTCAGCGCTTCGGGGTCGAGCGCAGCGGCAGGGCCGTGCTGGTGCAGGGGCATCACCTGCACGTGACGGGCGCCCTGGTAGTGCTGCTCCAGGCAGGCTTGCAGGTGCTCGGCGCTGACCTTGCCGGGAAGCAGGCGCAGCTGCACGGCAATGCTCAGCACGATGCCCTGGCGATAGTCGCCATAACCCGGCAGGAACACCGGGCGCGCGCTGAGCCCTGCGTGGTGCTCGATCTCCGGGACGTGCTTGTGGGCCAGCTCCAGGCCGTACAGCTGCAGGGTCGGTAGCTTGCCCTCGCGGTGCTGCTCGTGACGCTCTACTGCCGCGCGACCACCGCCTGAATAGCCTGAGATGGCCTGGACCGTGAATGGATAATCTGCAGGCAGCAGCCCGGCCTGGATCAACGGCCGCAGCAGGGCGATCGCGCCGGTTGGGTAGCAACCGGGGTTGCTCACGCGCTTGGCCTGGGCGATGCGTTCAGGTTGCTGCGCATCCAGTTCGGGCAGGCCGTAGACCCAGCCCGGCGTGGTGCGGTGCGCCGAGCTTGCATCGATAACCCGCACCTGCGGATTGTCGATTGCGCCAACAGCTTCGATGGCGGCGGCGTCGGGCAGGCACAGCAGGGCGATGTCGGCGCTGTTGATCGCTTGGCTGCGCCGTTGCCGGTCTTTGCGCTCGGCCTCGGGCAAGGTCAGCAGGCGCAGGTCGTTGCGCCCTTGCAGGCGGGCATGGATTTGCAGGCCGGTGGTGCCTTGGTCACCGTCGATGAAAACCAGGGGTTGGGTCATGTTCAGAATCCGTGGGAAAGGGCGATGGGCGTATCCTCGCTTGTGGCTGGACGAAAGAAAATTTGAATATCATGATGCTGATATTCATTAATTCTGAATGATAGCCATGCGTGAAATCAGCCTCGACCGTCTACGCACCCTGGTGGTAATTGCCGATCTCGGCTCGTTCGCCCAAGCCGCCCGCCGGCTCAACCTGGCGCCACCGACCATCAGCCTGCACGTCGCTGAACTTGAGGCGCGCGTCGGTGCGCCGTTGCTCACGCGCACCCGTGGTCAGGTGCGGCCGACTGCAGTCGGTGAGACCTTGCTGGAGCGCGCCCGACGCCTGCTGGCCGATGCCGACCTGGCGCTGGATGAGGTGCGTCGGCAGGTCGAGGGCCTGACCGGGCGGGTGCGCCTGGGCGCCTCGACCGGGGCCATCGCCCATTTGCTGCCGCAGGCACTGCAGGTGTTGCGGATCGAGCATCC
The DNA here is from genome assembly GCF_051129895.1 of Pseudomonas sp. Je.1.5.c. Classification (NCBI taxonomy): domain Bacteria; kingdom Pseudomonadati; phylum Pseudomonadota; class Gammaproteobacteria; order Pseudomonadales; family Pseudomonadaceae; genus Pseudomonas; species Pseudomonas sp. Je.1.5.c. The sequence goes on along the minus strand of NZ_JBCPSP010000002.1, from coordinate 230,526 downwards.
TGGAATCGATGTACAGGTACAGGTGCTGACCTCTGGGGCGTCCTTGGCACGGTTGCGCGAGGGCAGCCTGGATATCGGCCTGGTCGCCTTGCCTCAGCTCGCCGGCCGTGGCGTGCGGATCACGCCGTGGCGACGCGACCCGATCATGGCCTACGTACCCAGCGACTGGCACCCGCCTGCACGGGTTACACCGGCGTGGCTGGCGCAGCGGGCGTTGATTCTCAATGACAGCGGTACCCAGCTGTCGCGGGTCACCTCGGAGTGGTTTGCCGCGGCGGGCTTGTACCCAGAGGCGCGGATCGAGCTGAATTTCAACGATGCGATCAAGAGCCTGGTGGCGGCGGGGTATGGCGCGACCCTGTTGCCGCAGGAAGGGGAGGCCGCCGAGTTGGATCGGCGGGTAACGCGCAGGCCTGTGCGGCCGGGGTTGTGGCGCCAGCTTGGGATAGCCTGCCGCGAGGGTGAGGTGGAGCGCGCCACGGGGTATGTGTTGCAGGCTTTGCAGCGGCTGCGCCAGTAAGATTGTGGCGCAGCCGCGCGGCGCCAAACTCAACCTCGCTCGCGCTGGCGCAGCGCCGTGACCGTCTCCCCGGCAACCCCCCAATTATCGGTAGGTACCTCCTCAATAACCACAAAAGTGCTCGCAGGCGGCTTGTTCAAAACCTGTTGCAACAGCAGCGTCGTACCTTCGATCAATTGGCGCTTGTGTTCGGCGGTCACGCCTTCATCGGTGATGCGGATATGCACATAAGGCATGGTGATTCTCCTCAACCTTGTGTTCAGTGCCAGGTGCCGGCAGTACTGCCGCCATCGACCGGCAGAATGACGCCGCTGACAAAGCGTGCATCGCTCAGGTACAGCACTGCATCCACCACGTCCTGCGCGGTACCGGTCCGGCCGCTGGGCGACAGGCCGCCAAGCTCCTCAATGGTGTCGCCATGCATCGGCGTGGCGATGATCCCCGGTGCGACCGCATTGACCTGCACGCCGCTGCCCGCCAACTCCAGGGCCAGGCCTTTGACCGCCTGGTTCAGGCCGCCCTTGATCAACACCGGCAGCAGGGCCGGAACCCGGGTGTCGGGCTGTAGGGCAATCGAGGCGGTGATGGCGATGATCTGCCCGTGGCCTTGCTCGGCCATGATCCGGGCTGCTGCCTGCGCTGGGTAGAAGAAGCCCTTGAGGTTGGTGCCGATCAGCGCGTCGAGGTCGCTCTCGGTGTACTCGGCAATTGGCTTGGCAATGAAGATCCCGGCGTTGTTGATCAGGATGTCGATCTGGCCGAAGGCTTGTCGTGCGCTGTCGAACAGGCGCTGGGCGGTGGCTGGCAGGGCGATGTCACCGGCGACTGTGACAAAGCGCGCTGGATGGCCAAGGCGCGCGGCGGCCTCGTCCAGTCGCGCTTGGGTGCGGGCATTGCCGACCACGTTATCGCCGCGTTCGAGGAAGGCCTGGGCGAGGGCGAAGCCCAGGCCGCTGGATGCGCCGGTGATGATGACGGTGGCTGGGGTGTTCATGTGGGCAATCTCCAAGTCAATGAGCCGGGGCTCGGTGTGGAGATGACTTTAAACAGCAATGCCGGCTTGAAAAATGAGCCGTATGGCATTTCAATCTATACATCATGTAATTAATTGAGCTGTGATGACCCGTCATTTCGATGATCTGCAACTGGGTAGCCTGGAGTTGTTCTGTCTAGCCGCCGACAGCGGCAGCTTCACGGCCGCCGCCACTGAAGCGGGGGTGACGCCGGCAGCGGTGAGCCGCAGTGTGGCCCGCTTGGAGGAGCGACTGGGCGTGCGCCTGTTCGTGCGTACCACCCGCCAGATGCGTTTGTCCGAGGCCGGGCAGGCCTATTACCAGCAGTGTCGCCAAGCGCTTGGGCAACTGCTGGAGGCCGAGCGCCAGGTGGCGGGTGGTCAGCTTGAGCCCAGTGGCCGCCTGCGCGTCAGTGCGCCGACGCCTTACGCCCATCACCGCCTGCTGCCGCTGCTGCCGGGGTTTGCTCAGCGCTACCCCCAGGTGCAGGTGGACATTCACGTCAGCAACCGCAACGTCGACTTGGTCGAGGAGGGTTTTGACCTGGCCATACGCGGGCGCGAGCCTGCCGATTCCAGGCTGGTCGCGCGGCGCCTTGAGCAGGCCGAGTTGGTGGTTGTCGGCACGCCAGGCTATCTGGCCAGGGCAGGCGTGCCGCAAGTGCCGGAAGATCTGCGCGAGCACGACTGCATTCAGTTCGAGATCCCCAGCTCCGGTCGCCGGGCGAGCTGGAGCTTTCGCCGCGATGGGCAGGCGTTCGAACTGGAAACCTCAGGCCAGTGCACCTGCCTGGGGGATTTTCTCGCCACCACCACCCTGGTGCGCCACGGCGCCGGGCTGATGCAGGCGTATCGCTTCACCGTGCAGGAGGCGCTCGACAGCGGCGAGTTGCAGGAGGTGCTAGCTGAGTTCGGCGGCACCTGGCGACCGTTCATGCTGATCTACCCGCATGCCCGCCATATGCCCTCGCGGCTGCGCGTGTTCATCGATTATCTGCTTGCCCAGAGCCGCGACTAACTACGCACTGCCGTCTGGCCGAAGGCCATTGCTGGCAAGCGCTGCACGACTATGCTTTTCGCTGTGCCTGAGGGGCCGCAGCGCGCCCCAGGTAGTCAGCAGTACGCCAGTAGTCCCGGTTTTTCCCCAGGAGACCTCTCCATGAAATCCATGACACTGTTTGTGATTGCATCTGTTCTGAGTGTTGCCGCGGTTGCCCAGGATGGCCCGGCGGAAAACTGCGAGGCCAAGATCAAGGATCTGGAATCCATCCACTCCGCCGACGGCGCGGCGCTGCATGGCGGCAAGGTCGATGAGTTTCGCGCCCTGCTCAAACAGGCCAAGGAAGCCCAGATGGCTGGCGACATGCAGAAGTGCCAGGCCTCGGCCGACCGCGCCAAGACCATCTACAACACCGCGCGCGGCAAGTAGCGCTAATGCCGCTGCAGCGTCGCTGGGCATTTCGGCGGCGCTGCAGTCTCCTGTAAGCTCGCCCTTTGCCGACTTCCACGAGACTGCGCATGAACCCGGCCAAGCCCATCCTCGACAGCCTGCTCACCGGCGTTGCCGTGCCGTTTAGCCGCCCCGGCTCACGCAGCGGTATCGACAAACAGCCGCGCCAGGGCCGGTTGAAAGTGACCTCGCTCGGCATCGAAGGCGATGAGCAAGGCGACTTACGGGTGCATGGCGGGGTCGAAAAAGCCATTCATCATTACCCACGCGATCACTATCCAGACTGGCTGGCCGAGCTGGGTGAACATGCACTGTTGAAACAGCCGGGGGCGTTTGGCGAAAACTTCAGCAGCGTCGGTTGGCGCGAGGCGGATGTCTGCCTGGGGGATCGCATTCGCGTAGGCACGGCCTTGTTGGAAATCTCCCAAGGGCGCATGCCGTGCTGGAAACTCAATGATCGATTCGACGTCGCGCAGATGGCCTTGCGGGTGCAGCAGAGTGGGCGGACCGGCTGGTACTACCGGGTGTTGGAGGAGGGTGAGGTCGAGGCGGGAGATGAACTGCACTTGGTCGAGCGACCCTATGCCGACTGGTCGGTCGCGCGGCTATCGGCGGTGTTGTTCGACAAGCGCCTGGAGACCGAGCTGCTCAGCCAATGCCTGGCATTGCCGCTGGTGCCGTCCTGGCGCAAGACCTTGCAGCGGCGCCTGGAACAGCGTCAGGTCGAAGACTGGGGCTCGCGCCTGGAGGGCCAGCCGCGTGTCTGAACGGCTGTGCACGCTCATCGCAAAAGGAATGCCCCATGGCTTATGAAATTGACGACCGCCTGGTGATTGGCGTGGCCTCGAGCGCGGTGTTCGACCTCAGTGCCTGCGATGCGGTGTTTCGCCACGAAGGCGAGGCGCAGTATCGCCTGTACCAGCAGCAGAACATGCACGTGCCGCTGGCGCGCGGCATTGCCTATCCGTTCATCAAGCGTCTGTTGGCGCTCAATGACCTGTGCGCCGACCCGCAAGACCCGCTGGTAGAGGTGGTGCTTTTGTCGCAGAACGACCCCGATACCGGGCTGCGGGTCATGAAGACCATCGAGCATTACGGCTTGAACATGACCCGCGCCATCTTCATGCAGGGGCGTTCGCCTTACGAGTACATTCCGGCGTTGAACATTGCCTTGTTCCTGTCCGCCGACAAACAGCATGTGGACGCCGCGATCCAGGCCGGCTATCCGGCCGGGCAGGTGCTCGATTCGCAGTTCGATGACGATGAAAGCGATGACGGCCTGCGCATCGCTTTCGACTTCGATGGCGTGCTGGCTGGCGATGAATCAGAAGCGGTGATGCAGCGCGATGGCCTGCTGGGCTTTCATGCCCATGAAGTGACCAACGTCACCCAGCCGCATAACCCAGGGCCGCTCAAGGAGTTTTTCGTGCGTATTGCGCGGATCCAGGCGGCCGAGGAGCAGTACAAGCTGGAGCACCCCGGTTACGCCAATCGTCTGCGCGTGTCGATCGTCACCGCGCGCAACGCACCGTCGCACGAGCGTGCGCTCAATACCCTCAAGAGCTGGGGCGTGATGGCCAACGATGCGTTCTTCCTCGGCGGCATCGAGAAGCGCCGGGTGTTGCAGGTGCTCAAGCCGCATATCTTTTTCGACGACCAGTCGGGTCATCTGAGCGGCACACGCACTGTAGTGCCTTCGGTCCATGTGCCGTTCGGGGTGACTAACCAGCCGCTCGCGGCCTCAGAACCAGCGGTCGTTGCGCTTGCGGCCGCGGGTCAGGGCCGGCAGGATCAGGCCCAGTAGCAGGCCGGCGCCGGCAATGCTGCCGCCGTAGACCATGTAGCGCATCATCACTTGCTTGTTCTCGTCACCCAGGCGCGCCTGGGTGTCGCGCAGGCTCGACTGGGCCTGGTCGAGCTGCTTGTTGAGGCCTTTGTTGCGCTTTTCCAGCTCATCGATCAGCGCCTTGCGCGAATCCAACGTTTCCTGCATGCCTTGAACGCGGGCTTTCCAGCTGTCATCGATGGTCTTGAGCTGTTCGGACAGCTGCGCCACTTCGCTATCGAGCTGTGGCAAGCGCTCAGCTTGGCCAGGAACGGCTTGCAGGTCGCTGTTTAGAATCCACACCAGATCGCCGCTCTGGCCGCGCACCTGGCTGTACTCGCCCTGGCTGCCGATCAAGGTGACCTTTTGCCCCGCCTTGAGGGTGCCGACGATGCGATGGCCGTTGGTCGGGCCACTGCGCACGTAGGTGCTCAGGCTGTCGCTGACCCAGCGCGCATCACTGCTCGGTTGTTCGGCATGCACAGGAGCGGCGAGGGCGATAAGGGCGGCAATCAGGCTGCCACGCAGGGCAGGGAGGGCAGGCGGGGTTGGGCGGGATTCAGGCATGTTGGTCTTCGCTGAAACTGGACAGAAGCAGGCCCGGTGAATGGACCCATGAACCGGTCGGTGAATTGACCGTCAGCGAAAGACCGTTTTTTTCAAGGCAGGTTCACTGCTCAGCGTAGGAAATGTCAGCAGAGTGTTGCGGAATCGTACAAGCACGGCGGGCTGGCCTCATCGCGGGACACGTCGCAGCGATGAGGCCAGTGAAGGCGCTACAACTATCAGGTCACGACCTGATAGCAAGGCACATAAGCCGCCCCACCCGGCAACTTCATCCGGTGCTGATCAACGAACGCCTGCAGCAGCCGTCCGAGCGGATCGAGCACCGCACTGTCACCGCGAATCTGATAGGGCCCATGCTCCTCGATCAGGCGGATGCCGTTGTCCTTGACGTTACCGGCAACGATCCCGGAGAACGCCCGGCGCAAGTTGGCCGCCAGCTCATGCGCCGGCAGCTCACGGCGCAGGGCCAGGTTGGCCATGTTCTCGTGGGTTGGATCGAACGGACGCTGGAAGCCTTCTTCGATCTTCAACAGCCAGTTGAAGTGGAATGCATCGTTACGCTCACGGCGGAACTGCTTGACTGCCTTGAGCCCCTCGACCATTTGCCGGGCGACTTCGGCCGGGTCATCGATGATGATCTGGTAGTGCTGCTGGGCCGCTTCGCCCAGGGTCGCGCCGACGAAGGCGTGCAACTGCTGCAGATAGGCCTCGGCACTGCGTGGGCCGGTCAGCACGACCGGGAATGGCAAGTCGTGGTTGTCCGGGTGCATGAGAATGCCCAGCAGGTAGAGGAACTCTTCTGCCGTACCGGCGCCGCCGGGGAAGATGATGATGCCGTGGCCGACCCGCACGAAGGCTTCCAGACGCTTCTCGATATCGGGCAGGATCACCAGCTCGTTGACGATCGGGTTGGGCGCTTCGGCGGCGATGATGCCCGGCTCGGTCAGGCCCAGGTAGCGGCTGCCATGCATGCGCTGCTTGGCGTGGGCAATGGTGGCGCCCTTCATCGGCCCCTTCATCACGCCCGGACCGCAGCCGGTGCAGACGTCCAGCTTGCGCAGGCCCAGCTCGTGGCCGACCTTCTTGGTGTACTGGTATTCCTCGGTGCTGATCGAGTGACCGCCCCAGCACACGACCATCTTCGGCTCCACGCCCGGGCGCAGGGTGCGGGCGTTGCGCAGCAGGTGGAAGACGTAGTCGGTGATGCCCTGGGAGCTCTCCAGGTCGATGCGCTGGCTGGCCAGCTCGCTTTCGGTGTAGACGATATCGCGCAGGGCGCTGAACAGCATTTCGCGGGTGCTGGCGATCATCTCGCCATCGACGAAGGCATCGGCTGGGGCGTTGAGCAGCTCCAGGCGTACTCCGCGATCTTGCTGATGAATACGGACTTCGAAGTCTTTGTAGGCTTCAAGGATGGTCTTGGCGTTGTCGACATGCGCGCCGGTGTTGAGGATTGCCAGGGCGCATTGACGGAACAGGGTGTAGAGACTGCCGGTACCGACTTCACTCAGTTGCTGGACTTCACGTTGCGACAGCGTTTCGAGGCTGCCTTTGGGGCTGACGGATGCATTGATTACATTGCGTTGGGGCATCTAAGTCTTTCCTGTGCATGTAAAACTCCTACTTAGCCAACACCATACCGACAATTTTGCGCCGCAACGAGGGGGGCAGGGAAAAACCTGCCCCCGTTGATCATCCGAACAGCCGTTGGACACCGAGGGTGATCGCCAGGCCGCCGAACACCAGCCACAGGTTGAGGATCGCCCCCGTTGCCAACGCGCGCGGGCCGGCCTGGCGGATCTGGCTCAGGCGGGTCTCCATCCCCAGGGCGGTCATGGCCATGGTCAGGGCGAAGGTGTCGAGCTGGTTGATCGCGCTGACCGCGCCGCTTGGCAGGATCTGCAGCGAGTTGACCAGCACCAGGGCGAGGAAGCCGAAGGCAAACCATGGGACAGGGATCTTGCCATTGCCTTCGGCCTGGCCTTGGCGTTTCGCGCGGCTGATCCATATGCCTACCACCAGTAACACCGGTACCAGGAGCATTACCCGAGTCATCTTGACGATGGTCGCGACGTGGGTCACTTCAGGGCTGACATTGCTGGCAGCGCCCACCACCTGTGCCACCTCATGCAGGGTGCCACCGAAAAACAGCCCCGCGCCGAGCGTATCGAGTCGCACCCAGCCGCTATTGATCAGCAGCGGGTAAAGCAGCATCGACAGGGTGCCGAACAGCACCACGCTGCCGACCGCCATGGCGCTCTTGTGCGGCTTGGAACGCAGCGCCGATTCGAACGCGAGCACGGCCGCAGCGCCACAGATGGCACTGCCGGCGGCGGTGAGCAAGGCAGTATCGCGATCAAGTTTGAACAGTTTCATCCCCACCCCAAGGCCAATCAGCAGGGTGCTGGAAACGACCAACAGCGACACCGTCAGCCCCGACCAGCCGACCTGGGCAATCTCCTGCAAACTCACGCGCAGGCCGAACCACGCCACGGCGATGCGCAGCAGGCCGCGTGCGGAAAAATTGATGCCGGCCGCCCAACTGGGCGGCACTCCCTGGCGCAACGCGTTGCCGTACAGGGCGCCAGCGATGATGCCGACGATCAGCGGGCTGATGCCCAGGTTGGCAAAAAAAGGCAGTGCGGCAAGTTGGGTAACTGCCAGAGCGAACAAGGCGACAAACAAAATGCCATTGAGCCGCCCACGGGTATCGTGGGTAGGCGCAAGGCTGGGGGTGGCTGGGACCGTGGCCATGGTGTGTCCTCCGATCGAGGTGTTGCTGAGATGGCCTTAGGTTAATTCGGTTATAAGCTTATAAAAAATCGTCATTTGGGATGGCAAGTATCCGCTAAGCTGATATTTTCAATGGATGACCCCAGAACAGCTGATAACCTTCGCCACCGTTGCCGAGCACGGCAATATCAGTCATGCAGCACTCGCCCTGCATTTGTCGCAGCCTGCCGTGTCCGGCCAGCTCAAGCTGTTGCAGGAGGAGTTTGGCGAGCCGCTGTACCAGCGCGCCGGGCGTGGTGTACGCCTGACTGCTGCGGGCGAGCAACTGCTCGGCCACGCCCAGCGACTGCGCGAAACCTTCCGCCAGGCCCAGGCGCTGCGAGATGCACTGCGCGGCCTGGAGCGCGGTACCCTGCGCATTGGCGCCAGCACCACCCCGGCCAGCTACCTGCTGCCTTATCTGATCGCCGATTTCCGTCAGCGCTATCCAGACATCGTGGTTAGCACGGAAAACGGCAACACCGCTGAGATCGTTGCAGCGCTGGGCTCACTGGACATCGCCTTGATCGAGGGGCCACCGGGGCAGGAGCTGCCATTGGGCACGCGTGTCACTGCCTGGCGCGAGGATGAGATCGTCGCCATCGTGCCCAGTGATCATCCGCTCGCCGCAGCGGGCCAAGCGCAGACCTTGCAGGCGCTCGGTGACTACCCGCTGGTGCTGCGCGAAAGCGGCTCCGGCGTACGCCAACTGGTCGAGCGGGCTTTTGCTCGCTGCGGTGTGGCGATGCGCGTGGGGCTGGAGATTGCTGGGGTGGAAGGGGTCAAGGAGGCGGTGCGCGCGGGGATGGGGGTAGGCTTTGTCTCGGCGATGTCGATCCGTCATGAAGATGGCGCGCTGCGTCAGTTGCGCATTGCTCCTGAGCCCCTGACGCGACGGTTCTCGATATTGATGCCGCACGCCGCAACGCCGTCGCGGGTGGCAGCACGCTTCTTCCAATTGTGCGCTGAGCAGTGACTGGGCTAGCCTGCGCTGATAACTCGTGCAGGACGGCTATGCTTTTCCCATGACCAGCCCCTCCCTACGCCAACCCTGCCCGCCAGGCGCCTGCATCTGTGGTCGCGAACGCCTGGAGCAATGCCCTGCCAACGCGCAGCGTATTCTGCTGCTCACCCGCCAGGAAGAAAAACGCCTGCTCGAACGCTTGGAGAACCTCAAGGACTTGGACGACCTGCATCGCCTGCAACTGCGCTTGTACGATCAGTTGGGCATTCGCCTGAGCATTGCCCCTGGCCACAACGAAGTGCGCACCATGCGCGGTATCGTCATCGAACTGGCCGAGCAACCTGGCCTGTGCCGCAAGACCCGCCAGGCCATCCCCGCGGCAATTCGGCGGGGCCTTGAGCGTAATCCTGAAGTCGCTTACCGGCTGCTCGACGTTCACGACCTGCTGCGTGATGCCTAGCGCATCGCCGCTAATTTGATGCCAAACCCGACCAGGCATGCCCCGGCCAAGCGCTCGAGCAGGTTCGACACCTTGGGGCTGGCGCGCATGCGCTCGGCCAGGTGATGGGTCAACAGCACGGCGACCAGGCCATAGAGCAAGGTCAGCGCCGCTACCGTCACCGCCATGAAGGCGAAGGTCACTACGCCCTGGTGGCGCACCGGGTCGATGAACAGCGGGAAGAACGCCATGTAGAACATGATCGCCTTGGGATTGAGCAGGGTGATCAGCATGGTCTGGCGCAGGTAGCGACCGTTGTCCATGCGGCTTTCCCGTGGTGCGCCGCCCGGTTTGCTGAAGACCATGCGCAAGCCCAGCCAGGCCAGGTAGGCTGCGCCTGCCCACTGCACCACGTGGAAGGCTGTCGGGTAAGTTGCCAGCAGGGTTGCGACGCCGGCCACCGCCAGCCACATCAACACCTGATCGCCAAGAATCACCCCGAAAGTCGCCGCCAGGCCACCCTTGATGCCGCCTTTGCCGGTGGCGGTGATCAAGGCGAAGTTACCCGGCCCAGGGATGGCCAGGAGGATGAGGAACGCGATCACGAATGCGCCGTAGTCGGTCACGCCAAGCATGCTGATGACTCCAGGGTGGGCTGGGTAAGGTAGGACAACGATATATGCCATCATCGGCGGCGTTTGCAAAGGCACAGTGTAGGCCTGAGTTGACTAATTTTTCTGAAGCTTCCTACGTTTAGTGAAGAGCCGCCCTGCGCCGGGTGCGCAGCGGCCTTCATCATTCAAGGAGACAGGCAATGACTTCCGTATTCGACCGCGACGACATCGTGTTCCAGGTAGTGGTCAACCACGAAGAGCAGTATTCGATCTGGCCCGACTACAAGGCGATCCCCGCCGGCTGGCGCGCCGCTGGCAAGAGCGGACTGAAAAAGGACTGCCTGGCCTACATCGATGAAGTCTGGACTGACATGCGTCCGTTGAGCCTGCGCCAGAAGATGGCAGAAGCCGTGGCTCAGTGAGACGTTATCGGTGACTGCAGTGAATCTGTTGTGCCTGCCTTACTCCGGTGCCAGCGCCATGGTTTACAACCGCTGGCGGCGCAAGCTGCCGGCCTGGTTGCAGGTGCGGCCGGTTGAGCTGCCTGGGCGCGGTGCGCGCATGGGCGAAGCCTTGCACACCGACATGCAGGCCCTGGCCAGGCAGCTCGCCAGCGAGCAGCGCCTGGCCGCCAGCACGCCCTACGCGTTGCTTGGCCATAGCTTGGGCGCGCTGCTGGCCTTCGAGCTTGCCCATGAGTTGCAGGCACTGGGCTGTGCGCCGCCGCTGGCGTTGTTTGCCTGCGGCACTGCGGCGCCGACCCGGCGTGAGGACTACGACGGCAAGAACTGGCGTGTTGCGAAAAGCGACGACGAGTTGATCGCCGAGCTGCGCGAGCTGCAAGGCACTCCGGAAGAAGTCTTGGCCAATGCTGAGCTGATGAGCCTGACCCTGCCCATTCTGCGCGCCGACTTCCTCCTGTGTGGTCACTATGCCTACCGTCAGCGGCCAGCGTTGCGCTGCCCGCTGCATGTATTGGGCGGCGCAGATGACCGGGCCAGTGAAGAGCAGCTGTTGGCCTGGGGCCAGGAAACGCTGGCTGAGTTTTCCTTGCAGACCTTTCCTGGCGGACACTTCTTCATTCATGAGCACGAGGATCGAGTCCTGGCCGTGTTGGCCCAAGCGCTCGCGCCGCATCGCCTGAGCGCTTGATTGACGGCGTCTCTTGCATGGGCGAGGCTTGAGCTTTTCCCAGGCAAGAGGCTGACAATGCTGATCGATCCGCACCAGGCCACGCTGTTGGTGGTCGACATCCAGGAAAAGCTCATCGGCGCCATGAGCGATCCACAGGGCACGCGCGCGCGGGCACGCTGGCTGCTCGCGGCGAGCGCCGAGCTGGAGCTGCCGACAGTGATTTCCGAGCAGTATCCCAAAGGCCTCGGGCCGACCTTGGCTGAGCTCAAGGCGGCCTCGCCTGGCGCCCAGATCGTCGAGAAAAACCACTTCTCCTGTGTGGCCGCGCAATGCTTGCCGGCCAGTCTGCTGGAGCGTGAGCAGGTGATCGTCTGTGGTATGGAAACCCACGTATGCGTGCTGCAGACCGTGCTGGGCCTGCGTGCGCTGGGCAAGCAGGTATTCGTGGTCGAGGACGCCTGCGACAGCCGCACCCCGGCCAGTAAAGCCGCAGGCCTTGCGCGCATGCGCGATGCCGGCGCCCAGCTGGTCACTGGCGAAATGGTGCTGTTCGAGCTGATGGGCAGCGCCAGCCATCCGCTGTTTCGCCACATCAGCAAGACCTACCTGGTCGGTGAGCAGCCCTGAACGCGCGTATTGCAACGGCAGGGCTGATGGTGCTGGCGCTGCTGCAGGGTTGTGCCGGGCGGCGCGAGGAACAACAGGCTGCTGACCCTGCCCAGGTACGTGCCCAGTTGATGCGCCTGCTGCCTGCCCAGGTCAAGGACCGCCAGGGCTGGGCGCAGGACATCCAAACCGCCTTTCAAGCCCAGCACATCACCGCAAGCAAGAGCAACCTCTGCGCGGTCTTGGCGGTGACCGAGCAGGAGTCGACCTTCAGCGCTGACCCGCAAGTGCCCAATCTTGGGCGGATCGCACGCCAGGAGATCGATCGACGGGCAGCCCGCCTGCACATTCCCCGGCTGCTGGTCGATGGCGCGCTGAATACCCCCTCTGCCAACGGCAAGACCTACCAGCAACGCCTGCTCGCCGTGCGCAGTGAAAAGCAACTGAGTGCGCTGTTCGATGACTTCATCGCCGGACTGCCGCTTGGGCGCACCTTGCTCGATGGTCTCAACCCGGTGCACACCGGCGGGCCGATGCAGGTCAGCATCGCGTTCGCCGAACGCCATGCCAAGGACTACCCGTACAGCTATGCCGGGACGATTCGCCAGGAAGTGTTCAGTCGGCGCGGCGGCATGTATTTCGGCATTGCCCATCTGCTGGGCTATCCGGCCAACTACCAGCGCCAGCTGTATCGCTTCGCCGACTTCAATGCCGGTTGGTACGCCAGCCGCGATGCGGCGTTCCAGGCAGCCTTGAGCCAGGTGACGGGGATTAAGTTGGCGCTCGATGGCGACTTGATCGCGCCGGGGGCCATCATGCCCGGCAGCACCGAGCAGGCAGCGCGCAAACTGGGGCGCCAGCTTGGCCTGCGCAATACCCAGATTCGCAGCCAGCTGGAGGAGAGCGACAGCCTCGAGTTTGAACACACCGAGCTGTACCGCGGGGTGTTTGCCCTGGCCGATGCCAAGGCGGGCAAGCAAGTGCCACGGGCGGTGTTGCCGGGGATCGAGCTCAAGAGCCCGAAGATAACCCGCAAGCTGACCACGGCGTGGTTTGCAGGGCGAGTGGATGAGCGCTATGAACGTTGCATGAGGCGCTAGCCCGGCGGCGCGCAATTGGCGCATAAGGTGTTGCAGCGCGCCGCCGAAGAGGCCCGTGAGGGCCTCTCTACCTACATCAGCCTTGACTCAATGCCCCGACCACCTGCTCGACACTGGCTTTGAGCCCGGCCAGGGTATCTTCTGGATCGCTATCGACCACCAGCAGCTTGGCGCCAGCGGCCTTGATCACCTCGGCCACAGCCGGATCAGGTTGGCGGTGGTGCAGCACCAGCGCCACGTCCTGGCCCTTGAGGTTATCGGCCAAGGCCTTGAGCGCCGCCTCATCCCATTTGTCCTCGGCCGGCAACGGCTGATCGACCACATCCAGGTTCAGCCCGCTGGCCAGATAGCCCAGGCGTTCCGACAAGCTGACCACGCTGAGGTTGTCAGCCTCGGCCAAGCGGCTCTGGCTGCTTGAAATCAGTTCCAGCATCTGCCGCTTGAGGGTGGCGAGGTTGGCCTGGATCTTGTCCTTGTCAGCGGGCGACAGGCGCTCCAGGTCATTGGCCATGACATCGGCCATGCGCCCCAGGTTGGTCGGGTTGAGCCAAGGGTATCCAGCGAAGGCATCGTCACCCTGTACCGCGATGCCTGGCAGTGCACCGTCGACCGGGCGTGCTGCATCGATCTCGACGATGCGGATGTTGCTGCGCCGGGCCATCGGATACAGCGGGTCATCGCGCCAGATCGAGCGCAGGCCAATCACCGCATCGGCCTGCTGCGCGGCTTTGTGCAGGGTCACTGCGCCACGGCCGCTGAAGTACGAAGGCTGGCGGGTCGCCGGCAGGTTGGCCGGCGCGGCACGCTTGAGCTGCACCGAGGTGCCGTCGAGCAGGCTGGCGGCCAGGCTATGGGTCACCGGCAAGGTGGTCAGCACGCTGGTGGCGGCGCTGTTTTGCGCGAGCGCCGCAGGTTGCGCCGCCAACGCCAGGCCAGGCAGGCCAGCCAGGGCGAGGGCCAGGGTCAGATGCTTGAGGTTCAGGGTCATGCCGGGTTTCCTTGCAGGCGGGGGACGAGTGCGCGGGCCAGCGCGGCGAGGCCGAAGCAGACACCGGCGACCAGGATGATCGCAGCGCCCGACGGCACCGGCAGGTCGAAGACGATCGGCAGCAGGATGCCGCACAGGGTGCTCAAGGTCGCGATCACTACCGAGATGAAGAAAAAGCCCTTGAGCGACTGGCTCACCAGGCGTGCGGCAGCGGCGGGAATCACCAGCAGCGCGCCGACCAGGATGGCGCCAATGACTTTCACCGAGGCCACGGTGACCAGGGTCACCAGCACCACGAACAGGTAGTCCAGGGTCTTTACCGCAACCCCCCGCACCGCCGCCAGCTGCGGGTTGAAGCTGGCCAGCATGATCCGGTTGTACAGCGGCAGGGCCAAGGCCAGCACCAGGATCGCAACGATCCCCAGCACCACCAGGTCCTGGGCGCTGACCGTCAGCACCGAGCCGAACAGCACGTTTTCCAGGATGTGCACGTTGATCTTGCCCGCCAGCATCAGCAGCAGGCTTGCACCGAGCGCCAGCGACACCGACAAGAACACCCCGATCAGAGTGTCCGGCGACAGCCCGGTGCGGTTACGCAGGAAGTTGAGCAGGATGCCGAACAGCAGGCAGTAGCCGAACAGGCTGCCATACGGGCCGGTGTAGGGCTCGCCGAGCAGGATGCCGATGGCCACCCCGGTCAAGGCGGCGTGGCCGACTGCTTCGGAGAAGAAGGCAAAACGCTTGACCACCACCAGGGTGCCCAGGCCGCCCAGCACCGGGCCGATCATCAGGCCGGCGATCAGGGCATTGATCACGAAACCGTAGGCCAGCGCCTCCGGTAAGTAGCCAGCGCTGGCCCATTCCTGGACCAGTTGGCGGAAGGCTTCAAAGCTCATCAGGCGAGGCTCTCGCTGCGGGGGTGAACGGAGAACAGCCCGAGCAGGCGTTCTGGGGTCAGGGCCTGGGCCGGCGGGGCGTCGAACAGCACCTTGCGGTTCAGCCCGGTGACCCGATCGGCCAGGCGCAGTACCGCTTCCAGGTCGTGCTCGATCCACAGCACGGTGGTGCCGGCCTGGCGCCAGCTGTGCAGCAGTTGCTCGAACACCTGGATGCCGGCCTCGTCCAAGGCCGACATCGGCTCGTCCAGCACCAGCAGTTGCGGCTCAGGGATCAACCCTTGGGCGAGCAGCACGCGCTGGCGCTCGCCGCCAGAGAGCGCGCCCATGCGCCGTTTGCGCTTGTCGAGCATGCCGACCCGCGCAAGCGCTGCGTCGATGGCCGGTTGCACGCGCCGCGACAGGCCGAGAAAGGCCGGGCGGCGCTGGCACATGGCGGCCATGAAGTCGTCCACGGTCATCGGCAGGCCCCGATCGAACTCCAATGCCTGGGGCACGTAGCCGATCACTTCGTGCTCGCTCGGCCAATTCAAGGTCAGCTGCCCTTGATGGGGCATCTGCCCGAGCAAGGTCTTGATCAACGAGCTCTTGCCGCCGCCATTGGGCCCGACGATGGCGTGCACGCTGCCTGGTGCGACGTTGAACGCGACCTGTTCAAGAATGCGCGTGCGGCCCAGGGTCAGGTCGATGCCGGCAAACTCGATGCGCGGTCCGCTGGCGACGGTGAGGTTGGCCGCCGCAGTCATGCGCGGTTCTCCTGGATGGCCTTGACCACGGTATCGAGGTTGCGCTTCATCTCCACCTCGTATTTTTCCTTGGTGTATTCGCCGTAGGAAATGTGCGTCAGCGGGTACAGGTGCACGCCGGATTCACGCTGGATGGTTTCGACGTAGGCAGAGGGGAAGTCCATCTCCGAGAAGATCACCTTGACGTCCAGTGCCTTGAGCTGGTCGATGGTTTTCTTCAGCTGCGCAGGGCTGGGTTCGATACCGTGGGCTGGCTCGACCACGGCAGTGACTTCCAGGCCAAAGTCGCGCACCAGGTAGTCATAGGCGGCGTGGATGGTGGCCACGCGAAACTCGGCATTGGGCGCCTCGGTTACCTTGGCCAGGGCGTCGGCGCGCAGCTTGCGCAGGCGCTTGGCATAGGCGCGGGCGTTCTGCGTGTAGAACTTGGCGTTGTCCGGGTCGATCTTGCCCAGCTCGCGGGCGATGTTGTTGACCTGGGCGATGGTGGCGCTGATCGACAGGAAAGTGTGCGGATTGACGACCTTGCCGGCGCCGCGTGCAGCGATGCCGGTGGCGGCCAGCAGCGGCACGTTGGCGTTCGATTCGATGGTCTTGATCTGCGGTTTTTCGCTGGCGGCGATCATCCGGTCGGCAAAGTCATCGTGGCCAACGCCATTGAGCACGATCACGTCCAGGGTGCCGATGCGCTTGATGTCTTCGGCGCGCGGCTCGTAGGCGTGTGGATTGAACCCGGCCGGAATCAGCGGCACCACCTCAGCCTTGTCGCCGACGATGTTGCTTACGTAGCTGTAGTAAGGGTGCAGGGTGATGCCGATTCGCAGGGGTTTGCCGTTCTCGGCCTGGGCCAGGGCCGGCAGGGCGCAGGCCAGGAGCAGGGCGAAGACGCGGCGAACGAAGACGGAGCGCAGCATGGGGGAGTCCTTGGATTCAGTGACGGTGTTGGCGGGTGACCCCGGCGTCGTAGTGGCTGACGATTTGCTGCCAGCCGGCGGCGATCAGTGCTTCCTGGCCCAGATCGTCCGGCACCAGCGCTGCGCTGTCGCGACGCAGCCAGACGTCGGCCTGGCCATCGGCGTTAGCCGGCAGGATCAGCAGGAAGCTGCCGGCTACCTGGGCATCCTGGCTGCTTCCCAGGTAGGCGCCGGCGGCAAGCCACTGCCACTGATGACGGCCACGGCTGTCGCTGCTGGCATCGTTGACGAAGGGCGGCAGGCCCTCTTCAGCGAGCGCGGTGACCGTTGGCGCTGCAGTGTTTTCTTCACGCAGCATCTGGATCTCGTCAAACGCTACCCACAGGTCTGTGAAAACACCTTGTTCGGCGGCATTCAGGTCGCGGCGGGCATCGATCTGGTGGTTGGCGATGCTGACCTCGTCCTCGCGTTCGCCGCGCAGCCCGACCACGGTGGCCGCCAGCAGCACGATCAACAATGCGCTCAGCAGCACATACAGCGTTTCATGCCCGGCACCGGCCGGGCGGATGACCTGGGCGCGGCTCATGGCTCGCCTATATCGGCATAGTCGACTTCAACCACATGGCCCGGGCCGGCATCGAACAGCACGTAGAACTCGCCGTCGGGGCGCTTGAAGGTCAGGGTCGAGTCATCGCCCAGTTTGCTGCCGACCAGCACCTGCTCGTCATAGCCGATGACATCCAAGGTCACACCCGGTGCGCCGCTGCCATCGGAGAAACCGCCGGTGCATTTGATCTGGTCGCTGCCGACCGGCTCGCATTCGCACATCGGGTTGTGCGCCAGGGCAGGGGCGGCAGCGACGAGCAGCAGGGGCAGGGCCAGCCTGCGCATCAGGTGTTTCATTT
Organism: Pseudomonas sp. Je.1.5.c; assembly: GCF_051129895.1. Lineage (NCBI taxonomy): Bacteria > Pseudomonadati > Pseudomonadota > Gammaproteobacteria > Pseudomonadales > Pseudomonadaceae > Pseudomonas > Pseudomonas sp. Je.1.5.c. The sequence continues at coordinate 213,074 of NZ_JBCPSP010000002.1, read as the reverse complement.
CTTGCCTCCTTGTTTTTCGAGCCAGGCCACAGTGGCCGGCGATGCTTTGGCCAGCGCCACCGGCGCCTGGTGCATGCTGCCGTCCCAGCCTTCGATGGTGATCCAGATCTGCGCATCAGGTTTGGTGCGCGGGGGCACCGGCAGTGAGGTCGCCATGCGGTACGGTGCGCCAAAGAAGATGGTGCCCGCAGCGCGCAGGCTGCGCGGCTTGCCTATGCGCAGGTAAACCGCCTTGACGTCCTTGAGACAGGCTTTGCACAGCGCTGCGTTGAACAGTTTGAAATAGCCTGCCGGACCGTCCGCCCTGGGCGCTTCATCGCGCATTTCGGCCAGATCCAGGGTGTACGGGCCGACCTGGATGGCGCTTTGCTGATTGGCCCCCAGGCCGCTGTCGCCCCGGAACATCGCCGCATCGGCAAAGTACTTGGGCATAAAGCCCAGCGGAATCAGGATCAGCAGGATGTTCAGGTGAAAGCGCCACTTCAGCCAGAATTGCTTCAACGGGCTTGCGGGCAGGGCTTGGGCCTTGCTCATGGCTGGACCTCCACAGGAGTTTCAACGCGTGCTTTACGTGAGGCAGGTGCACGTTCGCTGCGCTTGAGGGCGGCGGCGGTCGCCTGGGCGGTGCGCTTGGTCCAGATCAGCAAGCCGCTGAGGACCATCAAGGTCAGGACCAGGCCGAAAAAGAACCAGACCAGCTTGATGGCCAGGCCGCCAAAGTCGCCGGTGTGCAGCGGGCGCATCGATTCGGTGACGAACTCCAGGGTCGAGCGGTCCTCGAGCAGGAACTTACTGTCGACGGTGCGCGTGTAGGGGTTGACCGCGGCGGTCTGGTACATCAGCGGATACCAGCCGCGACCGCCCATGCTGACATGGCTATAGGACGTCGCGGGCATCATGATAAAGCTGATATCCAGGCCCGGGATGGCGGTGGTTGCAATGCGCGCAGCCTCATCCAGGTCAATGCGTGGCGCCGGGCTGCCATCAGCGGTCTGCGGCACATCTTCGCGGGAAATCACTGGCACCACCGGCTCGGTGGAAATGGTGATGTGATTGTCAGACAGGATCGCCTGGATAAGGAACCAGATACCGGTAATCGAAATGACCGCAATGAACCAGATTGACCAGACCCCCGCCAGGCGGTGCACATCACCCCAAAAGATGCGCGAACCGTGGCCGGTGCGCAGCGGCTTGAAAAAGCCTTTCCAGAACTTCTTGTAGACCACCAGGCCGGTTACCAAGGATGCCAGCATCGGCAGCCCGAGCAGCGATACCAGATACCAGCCCCAGCTAAAGCCGTTGGTGAAGGGCACCAGCCACCAGCCATGCAACGCGCGAGTGAACGCCTCGAAGTTGAAGTCGGGGACCTTGCCCTGGATAGCACCGGTATAAGGGTTCACATACAGCGTCGGTGTGGTGCCATCAGGGTTGGTGACATTGGCGGTCAAGGCGAAGTGCGAGCCGTCAGGCTGCACCAGCCTGCGCACGGCCATCTCCGGCTCGGCCTTGTGCATGGCATCGAGAATCTGCTGGAAGCTCAAGCGCTGGGCGTCGTCACTAGGCTTGCTGGCGCGCACGTCCGGGTTGGCCAGCCAGACGATCTCCTGGCTGACCACCGCGAGCATGCCGGTGAAGCACACGATCAGGACAAAGAACCAGATCGGCAGGGCGAGCCAACTGTGCACCAGAAACCACAGCTTGGACTTGGACTTCTTAGTTTTGGTTGATTGGGCCATCGGTCATCTTCTGAAAATGAGGGTCGAGCGCATGCTCAACCTGTAAGGCTGCATTATTAAGGACGAATGAGAATCAAAATCCTGCCTTTTTAAATGCAAGCAAATGTTTCAGAAAGCGCAAGCCGGCATGCGCGTTGAGGCGACATGCCGGCTTGAGGCCCAGCGTCAGGGCGGTTCAGGCACCGGTCAGGGCGGCTAGCGGTTGTGCATTGCCTTGTCGGGCCAGATCCTTGTACAGCGCCTGGCCGATTTCTGCGGCCCTTGCCGGCAACACCGAGAGCAGGGTGTCGCTCAGGCCGTGGGTGGTCTCGCAGAAGCCTTGCAGGTAGACCGACGCTTGCAGGTCCGGGCTTGCCAGCAGGCGGTAGTTGCGGTCGGCGCTGAAGTCATCCAGATAGCCTTCCAGCGGCGCCAGCAACTCGCGGTGCGAGCGACGCTCATAGCCGGTGGCGAGGATGACCGCATCGTAGCGGTGGGTCTGCTGATGGCCGGTAGCCAGGTCACGCAAAGTCAACTCGATGCCATCGCGCGTCGCCACGACCGCTTCGACATTGCGTCGGCATAGCACGTTATGCCGGAACTGGTGGGAAACCTTCTGCCGATAGAGGATGCCGTAGATGCGATCGATCAGATCCAGGTCGACCACCGAGTAGTTGGTGTTGTGGTATTCGCCGATCAGTTTGCTGCGTTGCTCGGCCGGTTCGTTATAGACCAGGTCGGTGTAGTCGGGGGCGAAGATCTCGTTGACGAACGGGCTGTCATCGGCGGGCTTCAAAGCGGTGGCGCGCAGGATCATGTCGACCTTGACCGAGGGGTAGCTGTCATTGAGGTCGATGAAGGCTTCGGCGGCGCTCTGCCCGGAGCCGATCACTGCGATGCGCATTGGCTTGCCCTCGGTGCAAGGCAGTTTGGCCAGGCTGCTGAGGTACTTGGAGTGGTGAAAGACCCGCGGGTCGTCCTTGAACGCGGTGAACTTCTCGGGGATCTTCGGCGTGCCGCCGCTGCCGATCACCACCGAGCGGGTGCGCCGGCTATGCTCGCGGCCATTGGCATCACGCGACACCAGGCGCAGGTGTTCGACCCGCCCGCCGGTCACTTCAGGCTCGATACGCAACACCTGCTCGCCGTACACCGCTTGGGCCGCAAAGTGCTCGGCTGCCCAGCGCAGGTAGTCGTTGTACTCAAGGCGGCAGGGGTAGAAAGTGCCCAGGTTGATGAAGTCGGCCAGACGCTGCTTCTGGTGCAGGTAGTTGACGAAGCTGTAGGGACTGGTGGGGTTGCGCAGCGAGACCAGGTCCTTGAGGAAGGAAATCTGCAGCTCGCTTTGGGTGGCCAGGGTGTCACCGTGCCAGCGGTAATCGTGTTGCTTGTCGATGAACAGCGCATCGAGCGCGTGGCCTTGGCTTTGGGCAAGCTCTTCCAGGGCGATGGCCAGCGCCAGGTTGGAAGGGCCGAAGCCCACGCCGATCAGGTCTTTGATTGTTTCTGGGGTCTGGCTCATGGCTGCGATTCCCTAAAGTTCGAATGTGGACGCCTGCCGGGGTCCGGCTCCTGCGCCTGATACACACTTGGAACGAGCCAGCTTTCAGGGAATTTAACCGACGACTGTTGCCTGGATGGGCTTGCGCCCTCAAGAACTGCACCGCCCGGCCGATAAGTGAGTCAACGCAAGGACCACCTCAAGGCAGGTTAAGAACATGGTTGGAATTACTGCAGTTACCATCAACAGTAATGCTTCGCTTGAGGCCGCGGCGAAAACCGCTCAGGTAAGCGAAGCCGAGCAGGGTGAGAAAGCGGGCGCAACCACCCAGGCAGACCTGGGCAAAGTCGCCGGTGGCGGCCAAGCGCCGGCAGCAGGCGCCAGTGAAGAAAGCAGTGAGCCTGCGCACATCAAGCAGTTGCGCGAGATGATCAAGCAGCTGCAAAAGCAGATGGCCGAGGAACAGAAGCAACTGGCTGATCTGATGGCGCAGAACACGGACGATACCGTCAAGTTGGCGGCCGTGACCGCCAAGCAGGCCAGTATCGCCACGCTCAATGGCCAGATCATGGCCGCTACCGCGCAGTTGCTCGAAGCACTGAGCAAGACCGGCGGCAGCAGCGCGGGCGGTATGGTCAATACGCAGGCGTGACAGCCGATTCGGGCCGCCGGGCGGCCCGTGTGCACAGGGTGCGCGACAGGCTCAGTCCGCCGCCACGCGATTGCGCCGCTCAGCCTTGTACTGCATGGCCACCGCAGGTGCCGGTTTGGCGGCGCCGGTCTCCAGCCACTGGCGCATGCGGCTGGCATCGGCAAAGTGGGTGTACTTGCCGAATGCATCGAGAATCACCATCGCGACCGGCCGGTTGTCCATCTTGGTCAGCAGCACCAGGCAGTGCCCGGCTTCATTGGTAAAGCCGGTCTTGGTCAGCTTGATATCCCAATTGCTCTTGTTGACCAGGTGGTCGGTGTTACGAAAGCCCAGGGTGTAGTTGGGCTTGCGGAACGCTACGGTTTTTTCGCGGGTGGTCGACAGCTCGCTCAACTGTGGGTACTTGCGCGAAGCCATCAGCAACTTGGCCAGGTCCCGTGCAGTGGAGACGTTCAAGGTCGACAGGCCGGTGGGTTCGACATACCGGGTGTGGCTCATGCCCAAGCTGCGGGCCTTGGCGTTCATGGCCTTGATGAACGCGTTGTAGCCGCCTGGGTAATGGTTGGCCAGGCTGTTGGCGGCGCGGTTTTCCGACGACATCAAGGTGATCAGCAAGGTCTCGCGGCGATCGAGCTGGCTGCCCAAGCGAACGCGGGAATAGACGCCCTTCATCTCCGGGTTGTTGGCGATGGTCATGCTGAGCATTTCGTCCATGGGCTGCTTGGCATCGAGCACTACCATCGCGGTCATCAGCTTGGTGACCGAAGCGATGGGGACCACGCGATCAGCGTGGCTCGAATACAACTCCTTATTGGTGTTCAGGTCGATCAGCAGGGCGCTGCCAGAGGCCAGGTGCAGTTTCGAAGGGTCGCGTTGAACCTGGGCCGGGGGTTGTGCAGCAGCGGTCGACGGAAGGGTCGCAGTTCCTGTGAGCAACAGCAGCAGGCTGAGGATGGACAGGGAAGTTTTCACGTTGAGGCTCACTAAAAGTTGGTATGTCGTTGGCTGTGCAAGGGTTTCCCCCAAAAAACCGTTGCATTGTGGAGTATGGTCGAAGTGCTGTCGATTGCTCGCTCAGAGCCGGCCATGAAATGAAAAAAGCTTCATGCTGGATCGGTTCTTCAGGCGCCGTTCGTCGTCTGATCTTTTGCTTGGCGGGTGTTGGTTTGCGGCTCATTGCGGGGCAAGCCCGTTCCTGTAAGCCTGCGCTGAGCCTATGCCTGGCCTGCGATGAACTGAGGCGCGCCGGTGGCGCTGTCTGCTAGGCTGCGTAATCGATTCAGTGACGGTCAAGGAGTAACCCTGGCGATGACCCCTAGCAGAGACACCGTACTGTGCATTTCCCTGGCCGGCCGCCCCGGCACCTTTGGTGTGCGCTTTCATAATCACCTCTACCAGCAGTTGGGGCTGGATTACTACTACAAGGCCATGACCACCCAAGACCTGCCCGCTGCGGTCGCTGGGATCCGCGCCCTGGGGATCCGCGGCTGTGGGGTGTCGATGCCGTACAAGGAAGCGTGCATGGCCTTGGTCGACGAAATCGATCCGTCGGCGCAGGCGATCGAATCGGTCAACACCCTGGTCAACAGCAACGGCCATTTGAAGGCCTACAACACCGACTACCTGGCTGTGCGCCAGCTGCTTGAGCAGCATCAGGTGGACCCGGCGACAGCTTTTGCCTTGCGTGGCAGTGGTGGAATGGCCAAGGCCGTGGCCAGCGCCTTGCGTGATGCCGGTTTTCGCGAGGGGCTCATCGTTGCCCGCAATGAGCAGGCTGGGCGGCAGCTGGCGGATGTCTGTGGTTATCGCTGGCAGGCCGAGCTGGGTGATCTGGCGCCGCCCATGTTGGTCAACGTGACGCCAATCGGCATGGCTGGCGGGGCTGAGGCCGAGCAGCTGGCATTTGCTGAAACGGCCATTGCCGCAGCCGAGCGAGTGTTCGATGTGGTCGCGATGCCTGCACTCACGCCACTGGTTCGCAAGGCGCAAGCGCTAGGTAAGCCGGTGATTACCGGGCTTGAGGTGATCGCCTTGCAGGCGCTGGAGCAGTTCGTGCTGTACACCGGCGTCAGGCCGACAGCTGAGCAGGTCGAATCTGCCATCGAATACGCGCGCGCTACCTGAATACTTGAACCGCCCGTTATGGGGCCGCTTCGCGCCCCTTCGCGGGCGAGCCCGCTCCCACAGGTACAGCGCTAATCCAGAGAACAGCGCTGTACCTGTGGGAGCGGGCTTGTCGGGACGCCGAACCGCCGCGAAGGGCCGCGAAGCGGCCCCAATTAGTGGGCGATATCATGGCGTTCGTCTATCACCATCGAGCTTTTGATCCACCAGCCATTTGCCGTGGGCCAGAGACGCATGCTGGGCGTTGTTCAGATCAGACAGCAAGGCCATTTTCAGCGGAAGCGCCAAGCGCCTGCTGGTGTGGCCTTCAGGGTCGGTGATCAGGCATCCAGCGGCGTAGGGCAGGGGTGACCCAGGGTGGGCCATGACGCTGGCAGTGATGGTGTGGTCGCGGTATTCACAGTGAAGGGTTTGCATCGTCCTTACCTCGCTGTGGTGTGGAAGCGGTTACTTCCATATACCACAGCAAGGGGCCGGTAGTTCCCGGCCCGACGAGCGCGCCCAGGCGGGCGGCGTGCTTACAGCTCGGTTGGCTGGATCACTTCGACCCAGTAGCCATCCGGGTCCTTGATGAACGCCAGGTGGTTCATGCGGCCATCGGCCAGGCGTTTCTGGAACGGCACGTCGAGCGCTTCGAAGCGCGCGCAGGCAGCCACGACGTCTGGCACCGAGATGCAGATATGGCCGAAACCACGTGGATCGCTGTTGCCGTTGTGGTACGCGAACTCAGGATCGTTCTCGGTGCCGTGGTTGTGGGTCAACTCCAGTACGCCTGGGATCGACTTCATCCACTGGTGGCGGGCCGCGTCATCGGCAGGGATCTGCGCCGGGTCGACCAGGGCCAGGAAGTACAGGCTGAACTGTGCTTCGGGGAAGTCGCGCTTGTCTACCAAGCGAAAACCCAGGACGCGGGTGTAGAAGTCCAGCGACTTCTCGATGTCCTTGACCCGCAGCATGGTGTGGTTGAAGACGAATTGAGCGGTGGCGGTGTCCGGTTGAGCGGTAACGCCAGGCAGGGTGTTCAGATCGTTCAGGCTCATGGGGGCTCCAGAGACGGGGCCGGGCCCTAGGCTTTGTATCCTGGGGCGCCAGCGGTAAAGACAGGCCGGCCATGATACGGGACTGAAGCGATTGCGCAAAATGAAAGCGCCCTGCACGAGGGCAGGGCGCTTGAATTAGAGGCCCGCGTGTGCGGGCGCAGATGGGGTCGCTAATCCTTTAGCTGGTTCGATAGTGCGCCAGGCGCTGTGAAAAAAGTGTGAAGTGTATGTGCACGTTTCATGGGCGCAACCAACTTTCTACCGTCTTGGCGCCATACTCCTCTTTCCAGGCTTTAAGGCCCCGGTGATTGCCACCTTTGGTCTCGATCAGTTCTCCGGTGTGCGGGTTCTCGTAGACTTTCACTACCCGGGGTCGACGCTGCTGTTTGGGCGCCGCGCCCGGCGTCTTGGAAGCCACCTTGCTGCCGGCTTTAGGGTCGAGGATGGCAACGATATCGCGCAGGCCCTTGTCATAGCTTTTCATCAGCCCGAGTAGTTTCTGCTCGAATTCGATTTCGCGTTTGAGGCCGGCATCCTTTTTCAGCGCTTCCAGTTGGGCAATCTGTTCCTGGAGGGCTTTTTCGGCAGCACGAAACTCTGCAAGTCTGGACACTGTCATCACTCCTGTAATTCAACTGTGGCAAGGGCGTGACGAACATTGAAGACGCGTTAAACGCCGGCCACGTGGGTGGGTACAGCTGTTCGCTGTGGTCGAGTGTAGTAGTCGCTGGCTAGTGGGTAAACCGTAAACTTTCAATCAATTGATCTGGAACTAATTTAGTTTTTCGAACGGCAATTTATAACGTCCACGGGTGCCAACCGCCAGTTGTTTAGACCATGGTCCAATTGCCCGCGCCAGAGGCTTTGGGTGAACATTCAAGATGCTGGTCGATATGTCTTCGGCTGTGCTGCAGTACCGCGGCCATTGACGGCGGCGGATTTGTTTTCGCCTTTCTTTTTGGATGTTCCCTCGCATGTTTGCCCCCCTCCCACTCGCCCCCGGGCGTCGTGTTGCCGGCCTGTTCTTGCTGTGTGCCGGTGTCAATGCCCAGGCCGCCGGTTTTGTTGAAGACACCACGGCCAAGCTTGAAGCACGCAATGTCTATTTCAACCGGGATTTTCGTGACGGCCACAGCAGTTCCAGCCAAGGCGCGTCCAAGCGCGAAGAGTGGGCCCAAGGCTTTATTCTCAATGTTCAGTCTGGTTATACCCAAGGGCCGATCGGTTTTGGTGTAGATGCGTTGGGCATGCTCGGCTTCAAGCTCGATTCAAGCCCGGCCGACAGTAACAGTGGTTTGCTGCCCTCCAGCGGGCATGACCCACGCCGCTCTGCCGACCAATACGCAAAGCTCGGTGTGGCCGGCAAGGTGAAAGTTTCCAACACTGTACTCAAGTACGGTTCGATGATGCCGGATGTGCCGCTGCTCAAGTACAACGACGGTCGTTTGCTGCCGACCCTGTTCCATGGTGCGATGCTTACCTCCGAAGAAGTGCATGACCTCAAGTTCACCCTGGCGCGCTTGAACCAGTACACCGCGCGGGACTCCACCGATCGCCAGGACATTCGCGTTCATTGCAAGAACAAGCGCTATGCCTGCGATATCGAAGCCGATCACTTTGACCTGGCGGGCCTGGACTATCGCTTCAACGACCGCCTGAGCGCGCAATACCAGGTGGCCAAGCTTGAAAACATCTACCGCCAGCACTTCCTCGGTGTGGTTGCCAGCCAGCCGCTGGCGATGGGTAGCCTGTCGGCCGACCTGCGCCTGATCAAGAGTGACGACATTGGAAACGCTCGCGCCGGCGAGATCGATCATCGTGCCTTCAGCGGCATGCTCGGCTACAGCCTGGGTGGCCACAAAGTCAGCGCAGGCTGGCAGCGCATGTATGGCGAAAGTGCCATGCCTTACCTCGATGGCAGCAACCCGTACTTGGTCAACTACGCCCAGGTCAACGACTTCGCTGCCGCCCAGGAGCGCTCCTGGCAGCTGCGCTATGACTACGACTTCAAGGCGCTGGGCGTGCCGGGCTTGAGCTTCTTCACCCGCTACATCAACGGCGACCATATCAAGGTCCCGGGCAGCCGCGACGAGGGCAAGGAATGGGAGCGCGACACCGAGCTCAAGTACCAAGTGCAGAGCGGCACTTTCAAGGACGTCAGCGTGCGCCTGCGTAACTCCACCTACCGTAGCAACTATGAGAAGTGGGCACGCGACATGGACGAAACCCGGGTCATTGTCAGCTACAACTTCTCGATCCTGTAAGTCGCTTTGCCAAAGCCCTGCGGCCAGCGCGACAATGGCCGCAGGTTCACAGACGGGCAGAGCGATGAAGCAGCTGTTACTGATCGGCATCGGGCCTGGCGATCCACGCCAGGTCACCTACGAGGCTGTGGATGCACTCAAGCGTGCCTCGGTGTTCTTCGTGCTCGACAAGGGCACCGACAAAGACGACTTGCTGCACCTGCGCAAGGCCATCCTTGAGCGTTACCGGCCGCAGGGCGGCTACCGCCTGGTGCAGGTCGAAGACCCGCTGCGCGACGGCCAGGCGGCCGATTATGTCGGCGCCGTGCGCGACTGGCACCAGCAGCGCGCGGCACTGTATGCGCGTTTGCTCGACGAGCAGTTGCAGCCCGGTGATGTCGGCGCCTTCCTGCTTTGGGGAGAGCCTGGTTTGTATGACAGCACCCTGCGCATCCTTGACCTGGTGCGTGAGCTGGGTGTGCTGCTTGAGCTGCAGGTGATCCCCGGCATCAGCAGTGTCCAGGCCCTTGCCGCGCGCCACCAGATCCCCCTCAATCGCATTGGCGAGCCACTGACGGTGTTGCCTGGTCGGCGCCTGGTCGAACAGGGGCGAATCGACAACGTGGTGGTGATGCTCGATGGCCAGTGCGCGTTCGCCGGATTGGACGATCCACAGCTGCACATCTACTGGGGCGCGTATTTAGGGACGGCGGACGAAATTCTGATCGCCGGGCCCCTGCAGCAGGTCAAGGCGAGGATCGTTCAGGTGCGAGAGCAGGCTCGCCGGCGTAAGGGGTGGATCATGGATACCTACTTGTTGCGCCGAACAATCTAGAGGGATTTTGCCTGTTGCGGCCTCATCGCGAGCAAGCCGGTCCTACACCGTCATCACCCAGATCGGACGCTTAGGGTGCGCCGAGAATCCCCACCACTTTGTCGCGTAGCTGATCGATGCTGAACGGCTTACCGATCATGTGCATGCCTTCAGGCACGTTGAAGCTGTCGGCATAGCCGCTGGCAAACAATACCGGCAGCAACGGGCGGATTTCCCGCGCTTTGCCCGCCAGCTCTTCGCCGCGCATGTCCGGCAAGCCGACGTCGGTCATCAGCAGGTCCAGGGGCTGGTCGGGGTTCTCGAGAATCCGCAGGGCAGCGGTGGCGGTGTCCGCTTCGATGGCCGTGTAGCCCAGCTCGTCGAGCACTTCGACCATCAGCATGCGAACGATGTCGTCGTCTTCGACTACCAGAAGGTGCATTGATCGGGATCCTGTACAAAAGAAGTGTCTCTACTCTGTGCCCAGAGCAGTGACAGAAGTTCCCCAGCATAACGTTGCTGGTAATTCGATGGAACGATTGACGCACGCTGTTCTCAAATACTGGCTAAATGCCCCTGCCAGATGCGGCAAAGCTGGTTAGACTTTGCGCTTGAACCAGTCAGCGCAGCAGCGGGCGCCACGCTACCAAGGGTGTTTCCGCCACATGTATTCAACGGACTTTTTTCGCTCGGGCGTTTTCAGATGATTCAAGCAGCCTCGATGGACCAGCAAAGCTTTCGCAAGCTGTTGAGCCGCAACGTCGGCTTGCCTTTAGGGGTGGGCCTGCTAGGCGCCGTGGCCTTCGTCGCGGTGATCAACTACCTGCTCTCGGCCATGCAGTGGGTCGAGCACACCGACCGGGTGATCGGCAATGCCAATGAAACGGTCAAGCTGTCGATCGACATGGAAACCGGCATGCGCGGTTTTCTGATCACCGGCGATGAACGCTTCCTCGACCCTTATGAGGTGGCTAAACCGCGGATCTTCAGCAGCCTCGAAAGCCTGCGCGAGATGGTCGCGGACAACCCGACCCAGGTTGAGCGGGTTAATCGGCTGATCGCCCTGCAAAGAGCCTGGAATGATTTTGGCCATGAGATGATTGGCCTGCGCCGCACCCAGGGCGACTATCAACTGGCCCTTGGTAACGGTCGCGGCAAGCGGATCACCGACGAAATCCGTAAAGAATTCGACGCCTTGGTTGCAGCCGAACAGCAGCTGCGCCAGGCGCGTAACGAAACGGTCAATACGGTCACCGTGACCGCCATCAGCGCGTTCGTGCTGTTCATCGTTGCCTTGAGTGGCTTGTTGGCCTACCTGGGCCGTCGCGATCTGTTGGCGCTGTCTGATAGCTATACCGAGAACCTGCAAGCCCAGCAGCGTTCGGCTGAGCGCCTGGAACACCAGGCCTGGTTGCGCAACGGCCAGACGCAGCTGGCCGAACAGGTGCTGGGCCAGCTGACCCTGCCCATGCTCGGTGACAACATCTTGCGTTTCTTCGCCACTTATCTGGGCAGTGTGGTGGGCGCCCTCTATGTGCGTAACGAGCATGGCCAGCTGTTGCGAGTGGCCAGTTATGGCCTGAACGCCGAAGAGCAGGCCCGCACCCAGACCCTCGGCTCGCATGACGGCTTGCTGGGCGAGGCTGTACGTCAGGCGCGCATCGTGCGCCTCGAGCAGCTGCCCGAAGACTATTTTCATCTCAGTTCAGGGCTTGGCAGCGGCTTGCCACGCAGCGCGCTGCTGATGCCCAGCCGCGATGATGGCCAGATCAACGGCGTGCTCGAACTGGGCTTCCTGCGACCGCTCAGCGAGCGTGACCAGGAGATGGTGGAGCGGGTCGCGGAAAACGTCGGCATGTCGATCGAGAGCGCCCGCTATCGCCAGCGCCTGCAAGAAGTGCTGGCCGAGACGCAACAGCTCAATGAAGAGTTGCAGGTCCAGCAGGAGGAGCTCAAGACCGCCAACGAAGAGTTGGAAGAACAGTCGCGGGTGCTCAAGGAGTCCCAGGCGCATCTGGAAACCCAGCAGGCCGAGCTTGAGCAGACCAACGAGCAACTGTCCGAGCGCACCGACGCCCTGGATCGCAAGAACAGCGAGCTCAACCAGGCCCAGCAAGAGCTGCAAGCGCGCGCCGAAGACCTGCAGCGCTCGAGCAAGTACAAGTCCGAGTTCCTCGCCAACATGTCGCACGAGCTGCGCACGCCGCTCAATAGCTCGCTGATCCTGGCCAAGCTGTTGGCTGAGAATGGCGAAGGCAACCTCAGCGAGGAGCAGGTCAAGTTCGCCGATTCGATCTATTCGGCCGGCAACGACCTGCTCAACCTGATCAATGACATCCTCGACATCGCCAAGGTCGAGGCCGGCAAACTCGAAGTGCGCCCCGAGACCACTCAGGTCGAGCGTCTGGTCGAGGGCCTGCGCGGCATGTTCCAGCCGCTGGCGGCCGACAAGGGCCTGGACTTCCAGGTGCAACTCGAGCATCCGTTGCCGGCGACCCTGTTCACTGACCGCCAGCGCCTGGAGCAGATTCTCAAGAACCTGCTGTCCAACGCCATCAAGTTCACCGAGCGCGGCCAAGTCAGCATGACCATCAGCCAGCAGGCCGGACTAGGCATTGTGTTCGCCGTACGCGACAGCGGCATTGGCATTGCTGCCGATCAACAGCAAGCGATCTTCGGCGCCTTCCACCAGGTCGACGGCACCAGCAACCGCCGCTATGGCGGCACGGGCCTGGGCCTGTCGATCTCGCGCGACTTGGCGCACCTGCTCGGGGGCCAGATCAGTGTCGACAGTAGCCCCGGACAAGGCAGCGTGTTCAGCTTGATCCTGCCCGAGCGCTATGAATCGGACGCTGAGCAGGTCGAAGTGCAAACCCTGCGTCCGGCCGTGGATCAACTGCCGCCGGCGCCACAGCTGGCGGCGCCGGCGCCGGTGGCCCGGCATAACTTTGCCGACGACCGTGAGCTGGCACCCTTTAGCAATCGCTGCATCCTGGTCATCGAGGACGAGCCGAATTTTGCCCGCATCCTGTTCGACCTGGCCCATGAGCTGGGCTACAGCTGCCTGGCCGCCCAGGGCGCCGACGAAGGCTTCCAGCTCGCCGCACAGTACTTGCCGGACGCGATCCTGCTGGACATGCGCCTGCCCGATCACTCCGGGCTTACCGTGCTGCAGCGTCTGAAGGAACAAGCCAGCACCCGCCACATCCCGGTGCACATCATTTCGGTCGAAGACCGCATCGAAGCGGCCATGCACATGGGCGCAGTCGGCTATGCGGTCAAGCCCACCAGCCGCGAGCAGCTCAAGGAAGTCTTCGCCCGCCTGGAAGCCAAGCTGACGCAGAAACTCAAGCACATCCTGCTGGTCGAAGACGACGACCTGCAACGCGAGAGCATTGCCCGCCTGATCGGCGACGACGATATCGAGATCACCGCCGTGGCCATGGCCCAGGACGCCCTGGAGTTGCTGCGCGAGAACATCTATGACTGCATGATCATCGACCTGAAGCTGCCAGACATGCTCGGCAACGAGCTGCTCAAGCGCATGACCGCCGAGGATATCCGCAGCTTCCCGCCAGTGATCGTCTACACCGGGCGCAACCTCACCCGGGAAGAAGAGACCGACCTGCTCAAGTACTCGCGCTCGATCATCATCAAAGGCGCACGCTCGCCTGAGCGTCTGCTCGATGAGGTCACGCTGTTCTTGCACAAGGTCGAATCGCAGTTGTCCAACGAGCGCCAGCGCATGCTCAAGACCGCGCGCAGCCGCGACAAGGTGTTCGAGGGGCGCAAGATCCTCCTGGTCGATGACGATGTACGGAATATCTTCGCCCTGACCAGCGCCCTGGAGCACAAGGGCGCCATCGTCGAGATTGGCCGCAACGGGCGCGAAGCGCTCGAGCAATTGGACAAGCACGACGACATCGACCTGGTGCTGATGGATGTGATGATGCCGGAGATGGACGGCTACGAGGCGACCCGGCTGATCCGCCAGCAACCGCGCTGGCGCAAACTGCCGATCATCGCCGTAACCGCCAAGGCGATGAAGGACGACCAGCAGCGCTGCCTGCAAGCAGGCGCCAATGACTACCTGGCCAAACCGATCGATCTGGACCGACTGTTCTCCCTGATCCGCGTCTGGCTGCCGCAACTGGAGCGAATTTGACTAGCGAGCGCAACACCGATATCGAGATCCGGCTGCTGATCGAGGCGATCTACCTCAAGTACAGCTACGATTTTCGCAATTACTCCGGCGCTTCGATCAAGCGTCGGATCCTTCACGCCCTGCGCCAGTTCGACTGTCGCACGGTGTCGGCGCTGCAAGAGCGGGTGCTGCACGACCCCGGCATGTTCATGCAGTTGCTGCAGTTCCTCACCATTCCGGTCAGCGAGATGTTTCGCGATCCCGGCCATTTCCTTGCCTTGCGTGAGGAAGTGGTGCCGCTGCTGCGCACCTGGCCCTCGATCAAGATCTGGATCGCCGGCTGCAGCACGGGCGAGGAGGTCTACTCCATGGCCATCCTGCTGCGCGAGGAAGGGCTGCTGGAGCGCACCATCCTCTATGCCACCGACATCAATCCGCACTCGCTGGAAAAAGCCAAGCAGGGCATCTACTCGATGCAGAGCATGCACGGTTACGAAGAAAACTACCGCAAGGCGGGCGGGCGGCGCGACTTCAATGAGTACTACACCGCCGCCTACGGCAACGCCATCATGGACAGCAGCCTGCGCGACAACGTCACCTTCGCTGACCACAGCCTGGCCACCGACAGCGTGTTTTCCGAAACCCAGCTGGTGTCGTGCCGCAATGTGCTGATCTATTTCAACAAGGACCTGCAGGATCGCGCCTTGGGCCTGTTTCACGAATCGTTGTGCCACCGCGGCTTTTTGCTGCTCGGCAGCAAAGAGTCGGTAGACTTCTCCGCCTACAGCGACCGTTTCGAAGCGTTGGTCAAGCCTGAACGGATTTTTCGCAAATCATGAACGGCGTCGATGCGGTAGTCATCGGCGCCTCGGCCGGCGGTGTCGCTGCGCTGTTCAAAGTGCTCGGCGGATTGCCACAGGGCTTTGCCATCCCGGTGCTGTGCGTGCTGCACCTGCCCGACGATCGCCACAGCCAGTTGGCCGAAGTGCTGCAGCGCAAGATTGGCCGCCCGGTGCGTGAGGCGCTGGACAAGGCGACGATCGAGCCGGGGCTTATCTATGTCGCAGGGCCCGGTTATCACCTGTCGGTGGAGGGTGATTTGAGCCTGTCGCTGAGCCAGGAGGCGCCGGTGCATTTCTCCCGCCCGGCGATCGATTTTCTGTTCACCTCCGCGGCTGATGCTTATCGCGCGGGGTTGCTTGGCGTGCTCCTGACCGGTGCCAACGAAGACGGCGCCCAGGGCCTTGCCTATATCAAACAATGCGGAGGCCGGACGGTGGTCCAGGACCCTGAAGATGCACAGGTCGCGCTGATGCCGGAGGCCGCGCTGGCCCTGCACAGCCCAGACCATATACTTTCTCTGAGCGGTATCGGGCAGTTGCTCGCCACCCTGGAAGCTCGCGCATGCTAAGCCAAATCATCGCCAAACTGCTGATCGTCGACGACCTGCCGGAAAACCTGCTGGCCCTCGACGCCCTGATCCACGGCGAGGATCGTGAGGTGCATCAGGCGCAATCGGCCGAGCAGGCCTTGTCGCTGCTGCTCGAACATGAGTTCGCCCTGGCCATTCTCGATGTGCAGATGCCGGGCATGAATGGCTTCGAGCTGGCCGAACTGATGCGTGGCACGGAAAAGACCAAGAACATCCCCATCGTCTTCGTCAGCGCCGCCGGGCGCGAAATGAACTACGCCTTCAAAGGCTACGAAAGCGGCGCAGTGGACTTTTTGCACAAGCCGCTCGATACCCTGGCGGTGAAGAGCAAGGTCTCGGTGTTCGTCGACCTGTATCGCCAGCGCAAAGTCCTCGATCGCCAATTACAGGCGTTGGAGCGCAGTCGCCAGGAGCAAGAGCTGCTGCTCAGCCAACTGCAGGTGGCCCGCGGCGAGCTGGAGCACGCGGTGCGTATGCGCGATGACTTCATGTCGATCGTCTCGCACGAAGTGCGCACCCCGCTCAACGGCCTGATCCTCGAAGCCCAACTGCGCAAGATGCACCTGGCACGGGGCAATCTGGCGGCGTTCAGCGAGGACAAGCTGCAGGCCATGATCGAGCGCGACGAGCGGCAGATCAACAGCCTGATCCGCCTGGTCGAAGACATGCTCGACGTCTCGCGCATCCGCACCGGCAAGTTGTCGCTGCGGCCCAAACCGTTCGATCTCGCCCAGTTGGTGCGCGGCCTGCTGGAGAATTTCGTCGCCCAGGCTACCGCGCTGGACACGCGCATCGAGCTGGAACAGTGCCAGGCCCTGGCCGGCGAGTGGGATGAATTTAGGATTGAACAAGTGCTGGCCAACCTGTTGTCCAATGCCTTGCGCTACGGGCAACGACGACCCGTCAAGGTGCGGGTGTTCGCCCAGGACGGCATGGCTTGGGTGCAAGTCCAGGACCAGGGCATTGGCATCAACGCGGCCAACCAGCAGCGGATATTCCAGCAGTTCGAGCGGGTGGCGACCCAGCAGGCCAGCGGTGGCCTAGGCCTGGGGCTGTACATTTCCGAACAGATCGTCCAGGCCCATGGCGGGCGCATTCAGGTCGACAGTGAGGAGGGCAAGGGCTCGACATTCAGCGTGCTGTTGCCGCTACCGGCGCTGTCGCAACAAACCGACCAGGCGCAGGCAACCTCTGCGTAAGCCTGGGGTCAGATGGCCAACTTATTGAATTTCAAGGCGTTGTCATGAGCGAAGATGCACAAGACGTGGTACTGGTGGTCGAGGATGAACCGGCGATTCGGATGATCCTGCGTGATTACCTGTCCGGTGAGGGCTACCACGTGCTGGTGGCCGAGGATGGCCAGCAGGCGTTTGACATTCTGGCGAGAAAACCGCACCTGGATCTGATCGTCACCGACTTTCGCTTGCCGGGCGGCATTTCTGGGGTGCAGATCGCCGAGCCTGCCGTGAAGCTGCGACCGGATCTGAAGGTGATCTTCATCAGCGGTTATCCGGCGGAGATCCTCGAATCCGGCAGCCCGATCGCGCGCAAGGCACCGATTCTGGCCAAGCCGTTTGATCTGGATACCCTGCACGAGCAGATCCAGATGCTGCTGCGCTGATCATTCAAGGCCTCATCGCACGGGGCAAGCCGCTGCCGCCTTGCCCGCGATCAAGCCCCTACTGGCGAGCCGTCACTGCTGGTAATCGCGCCCTTCGCGATCGAGCTGACGGATCAGTGCATCCCAATGGCGCTGAATGCCTTCTCCAAGCCCATCGGAAAAGCGTTTGGACTGCTCGTGCACCTTGGCAATCGCCGCCGCTGAGGCGTGCAGCAACTCGGCATTGCCGCCCGCCTGCGCTGCCACCTGGATGTTGCAGGCACGTTCCAGCCCGTGCAGTTCACGGAACGCGTGCTCGACGCTGATGCCGCCGGTCAGCAGGCCATGATTGCGCAGGATGAGAATGTTGCTCTGACCCAGATTGGCCACCAAGCGTTGCTGCTCGTCCAGATCCAGCGCCACGCCCTCGTAGTCGTGATAGACCACGCGGCTGTAATAGGCCAAGCCATGCTGGGAAATCGGCAGCAAGCCGTGGCGCTGTGCCGACACCGCCGCACCATCGCGGGTATGGGTGTGCAGCACGGCTTTCAGATCCGGACGAGCGCGGTGGATAGCACTGTGAATGACATAGCCGGCCTGGTTGATGCCCAGCCCCAGCGGATCATCGATGATGCTGCCATCGACGTCGACCTTGACCAGGTTGGAGGCGGTGATCTCGTCGAACAGCAGGCCAAAGGCGTTGATCAAGAAGTGCTCGTCCGGGCCTGGCACGCGGGCCGAGAAGTGCGTGTAGATATGGTCGGTCCAGCGAAACAGCGCCGCCAGGCGATAGGCGGCGGCCAGCTTGACCCGCACCTCCCACTCCTGGCTGCTGACTCGCTGGCGCACCGAGCGGGTGGCATCGGTGACGATAGACAATGAACGCATGACAATCTCCGCTAGAGGGGGTTATGCACTGGTCTGCGCCAGCGCTGCACGACCAACCTGGCCGAGGACTACGTCGTCTTGTGGGGTGTGGATGCGGCTGCACAGCACGTCGCGATAATGCCGCTCCAGCGGGTTACGCCGCGACAGCCCGGGATTGCCAGCGGCTTCGATAGCCAGTTCGACCGCGCTGATGGCGTTGCTGCTGACCAGGTGCTTGATCTGCCCGGCATGCCGCGCATCGACCCGCCCGGCGGCCGCAGAGTCGAGCAGGGTGCGGTTGGCGAACAGCAGCGTGTCGATACGCCCGAGCACTTCCTGGAACCGCGCAAGGCTCGCCAGCGGCGCGCCGAGGTTGCTGGGTGTGCGCGATTGCAGGAACTGCACCAGCCAGTCGCGTGCGGCCTGGGCCACGCCATCGTACAGCGCTGGCAGCAGCACCGACATCCACAGCTGGCCTTCGCCATCGAGCTCCGGGCGTGGCGCGCTGGCCGGGCTGACGTTGACCGCATGATCAAGTGGGATCAGTACATCGTCGAAGCGCACTTCATGGCTGCAGGTGGCGCGCATGCCCAAGTGATCCCAGTCATCGATGATGCGGATGCCGGGGCTGTCCTTGTGCACCAGGAAGCCGCCGATCAGAGGATCGCTGTCGTCACTGCGTGCCCACACCAGGTACCAGGTCAGGCCGTGGCTGCCGGTGGAGTAGATCTTGCGCCCAGACACTCGCCAGCCTTCAGCGGTGCGTCGCGCCACGGTCGCAGGCAGGCCACCGCGCGTCGGCGTGCCCAGTTCTGGCTCGACCCGAAAGGCGTTGATCAGCGCGCCGTTGTCCACGGCATCGCGAGCCACCCGCAGGCGCAGGTGCTCGGGCCAGCGGCCGTGCTCTTGCAAGCGCACGTGTTGCAGATACTGCATCGCCAGGATCAGCGCAGTGGCCGGGTCGCCCTTGCCGACGGCGGCAATCACCCGCCGCGCGGTAGCCAAGTCTGCACCGCCGCCGCCCAGGGCACTGGGTACGGTCAGCCCGAGCAGGCGGTATTGGTGCAGCAGGGCGAAATTGTCGTGAGGGAACTGACCACTGCGGTCATAGCGCTCGGCGTTGGCAGCCAGGGCTTGAGTAAGCTCGGCCAGGGCGCGATCGGAAGGTGGGTGACTCATGGGTATTCATCCCTGGAACACGGTAGATTTGTTAAGACCGTATTCGTCTGGATGAGAGCTGTAAAAGTCTTTTTGGTTCTATGCTAATTATTTGTTTTAAGAATTTAATTCATCCTACTTTATGCGTTTATTTCATTAGTTTGCTTGAGTGAAGCCTTGATCCGCAGCCAAGGGTACAGCGAGGCCTAGCTGCGCAACCGCGCTCCAGCAATTTCGCCAAACAGCTCCACCGGCTCCTGCAAATTGCCCAGGTAGCGCGGATGGAACAGCCACAGATCCACCTGCGGCTTGAAATCACTGACGTTGACCACCTCCAGTTGATCCCTGTGACGACTGGCCAGCAGCAGCGGTTCAGGCACCAGCCCCAGGCCCTGGCCACTGGCGACCAGGCCTAACTGCAAGTCCGTGCCAAAGGTCTCCAGGTTGATCGACAGCGACAAACCCTGCTCGCTGAGCGCCCGTTGCAGACCTGCGCGGAACCCGCAACCATCAGGGTTGAGCACCCAACCTCGGGTATAGCAGTCCTTGAGCTTGTAGTTGCGTTTGCTGGCACTGCCCTTGGCTGCGACCACGCGCAGGGGCATGCGCCCGATCGACTGGCTGGCGATGCCTTCGGGGAAGATCTTGCCGGGCGGGAACAGTGCGGCTGCCGCATCGAGCTCGCCGTTTTCCATGCGCGTGATCAAGCTGCTGCCCCAGCCGCTGCTGACCTGGGTGCGCAACACCGGATAGGCCTCGCGAATCTTCGCCAGGGCATCGAGCAAGACCACATCGCCCAAGGTTTGCGGCACGCCCAGGCGCAGGGTGCCGGAGGGGGCGCCATCGTTGGCTACCAGCTCGCGCAGGGCATCGATTTCACGCAGGATCGCCTTGCACTGCTCATACACCCGCAAGCCCATCGGCGTGGGTTTGAGCGGTTTGGTATTGCGGTCGAGCAGGGTGGCGCCCAGGTCTTGCTCGAAGTTCTGCAGGCGCCGCGTGATGGCCGGCTGGGTCAGTTGCAGGGCTTCGGCGGCAAGGTTGGTCGACTGGCAACGGATAACCGCCACGAAGGCGTCCATGTCATCGATTTTCATATTCGGCGCTCACATATTGAGACGGGAAAACATACCTCTGAAGAATAATCTGCCTACGCTCGGTTGTCACAGTTGGCGTTAATCAGTTACGGCCTTTTCGTGGGCAGTCGTTTGTGCGCTTACTGGTAGGCGTATGTATGTCCCGCAATGCGCTACGGGCACCGCGTTCAGCGCAAGGCGCCTGCCAAAAACGGCGCCGTGCGGCTGTGCCGATGCTTGGCCACCGTCTCAGGCTTACCGCTCACCACCACTTTGCCCCCGGCTGCACCAGCCCCCGGCCCGATATCGATCACCCAGTCGCTCTGCGCAACCACCCGCATATCATGCTCGACCACCACCACCGTGTGCCCGGCGTCGACCAGGCGGTTGAGTTGCACCAGCAGGCGATCGACATCTTGCGGATGCAGGCCATTGGTCGGTTCATCCAGCACATACAACGTCGCGCCGCGCGCCGTGCGCTGCAACTCGGTGGCCAGCTTGATCCGTTGTGCCTCACCGCCAGACAGTTCGGTGGCTGGCTGCCCCAGGCGCAGATAACCCAGGCCGATGTCCTGCAGCACCTGCAAGCTGCGGCGGATAGCGGGCTGTTCGGCGAATACCTCAACGGCTTGGTCAACGGTCATCTGCAGCACCTGGGCGATGTTCATGTCCTGCCAGGTCACCGCCAGGGTTTCGGGGTTATAGCGCGCACCGTGGCAGGTGGGGCAGGGTGCGTAGACGCTGGGCATGAACAGCAACTCGACGCTGACAAAGCCTTCCCCCTCGCAGGTTTCGCAGCGACCTTTGGCGACATTGAACGAAAAGCGCCCGGCATCGAAACCTTGCGCCTTGGCCTGCGCGGTGGCAGCGAACAGCTTGCGCACGTGATCGAACAACCCGGTGTAGGTCGCCAGGTTGGAGCGCGGGGTGCGGCCGATGGGTTTCTGGTCGACCTTGACCAGGCGCTTGATCTGCTCCAGCCCGGCGACGATCTGGCCAGTGCTGGTCGCCTGCGGTTCATCTTCCAGGCTCTGTTCTTCAGCTTCCTCAGGCTGCTGCGGCTGGCCCAGGTGGGCGCCGACCAGTTCCAGCAGGGCCTGGCTGACCAGGCTCGATTTGCCCGATCCGGAGATGCCGGTGACGGCGCTGAAGCAGCCCAGTGGAAACTGTGCGCTGAGCGCATCGAGGTTGTTGCGGGTGATGCCTTCCAGGCGTAGCCAGGCGTGTGCCTGGCGAGGCTGATGTTGGCGGCTGGCCTGCTCTGCGAACAGGTAGGCGCGGGTGCGCGATGCCTGCACCTGGCGCAAGCCTTCGGGGGGGCCACTGTAGAGAATCTGCCCGCCATGCTCGCCCGCAGCCGGGCCGACATCGACCAGCCAGTCGGCACGGCGCATGGTGTCCAGGTCATGCTCGACGACGAACACCGAGTTGCCGCTGGACTTGAGCCGCTGCAAGGCGGCATAGAGCGCTTGGCTATCGGCCGGGTGCAGGCCGGCCGAAGGTTCGTCGAGCACGTAGATCACGCCGAACAGCTGCGAATTGAGCTGGGTGGCCAGGCGCAGGCGTTGCAGCTCACCGCTGGACAGGGTCGGCGTGCTGCGTTCCAGCGCCAGGTAGCCCAGGCCCAAGTCGATGAGGGTGTCGATGCGCTCCAGCAACTCGGCGGCGATACGTTGTGCGGCCAGGCGCTTTTCCAGCGACAGGTTGGGCGTGTGCCGTACATCCGGGCCGCCGCTGTGCGCAGGCTCACCCTTGGCCGCGCGTTGTTGGCGGGCGGCGCGGGTTTGTTGGTGGGTGAGGGTTTCTGAGGTTTGTTCAGGCTGCTGCAGATAGTCGGCTGCGGCAACTTGCCTGAGCACCTTGGCCAGGTCTTGCAGTGGCATCTGTGCCAGCTCGGCGATATCCAGGCCGGCGAAGGTCACGGTCAGTGCCTCGCGCTTTAGGCGTTTGCCTGCGCACAGCGGGCAGGGGCTGGGGCGCATGAACTGAGAGACACGCTTGCGCATCTGCGCGCTTTGCGAGTGCATGAAGGTGTGCAGCACGTAGCGCCGGGCGCCACTGAAGGTGCCCTGGTAGCTGGGTTCGAGCTTGCGCTTGAGTGCAGCGCGGGTTTGCCCTGGGGTCAGGCCGGCATACACCGGTACGGTCGGCGTTTGTTCGGTGAACAGAATCCAGTCGCGCTGCTCCTGGGGCAGGTCGCGCCAGGGAATATCCACGTCGTAGCCCAGGGTCACGAGGATGTCGCGCAGGTTCTGCCCTTGCCAGGCCATCGGCCAGGCTGCGACTGCGCGTTCACGTATGGTCAGCGAAGGGTCCGGGACCATGCTCGCTTCGGTCACCTCGTAGACCCGGCCCAGGCCATGACATTCGGGGCAGGCACCTTGCGGGGTGTTGGGCGAAAAGTCCTCGGCGTAGAGCATCGGTTGCTCGGCCGGATAGCTGCCGGCGCGCGAGTAGAGCATGCGGATCGAGCTTGAAAGGGTGGTGACGCTGCCCACCGAGGAGCGGGCGCTGGGCGTACCGCGTTGCTGCTGCAAGGCCACCGCTGGCGGCAGGCCTTCGATGGCGTCGACATCCGGTACGCCAACCTGGTCGATCAGGCGCCTGGCGTACGGCGCGACAGATTCGAAGTAGCGGCGCTGGGCTTCGGCGTAGAGCGTCGAGAAGGCCAGCGAGGATTTGCCCGAGCCGGACACCCCGGTGAACACCACCAGTGCGTCGCGGGGGATGTCGACGTCTACGTTCTGCAGATTGTGCTCGCGGGCGCCACGCACCCTGACGAAGCCGGAGTGTTGCGGCATGCGGCAGTCCTTTTGCGTAAAGGTTCTACCTTAGCGTGTTTGCCGGGATCTTGGGACTACATGCCTCTGCATGACCCTTGTAGGAGCTGGCTTGTCGGGGCGCCGAACCGCTGCGATGGGCCGCAAAGCGGACCCAAAATGGCATGCCAACAGATTTTCTACAGGCTGCAAGCATTATTGATCACTGCTGCTGATCCCAACCAAGGTGTAGGCTGAAACTCACATCCACCGCAGACTCGCGTAAAGCCAGGAGCCCCTATGTCAGTAGAAAAAGTAGCTATCGTAACCGCCGGCGGCAGCGGCATGGGCGCCGCCGCCGCCAAGCGTCTGGCCGCCGATGGCTTCAAGGTGGCCATCCTGTCTTCGTCCGGCAAAGGTGAAGCGCTGGCCCAGGAGCTGGGCGGCATTGGCGTCACCGGCAGCAACCAGTCCAACGCAGACCTGCAGCGTCTGGTCGACGCGGTCATGGAAAAATGGGGGCGGATCGATGTGTTGGTCAACAGCGCCGGTCACGGCCCGCGTGCACCGATCCTGGAAATCAGCGACGAAGACTGGCACTTGGGCATGGAAACCTACCTGCTCAATGTCATTCGCCCGAGTCGCTTGGTCACGCCGATCATGCAGGCCCAGAAAGGCGGGGTAATCATCAATATTTCCACCGCCTGGGCGTTCGAGCCGAGCGAGTTGTTCCCTACTTCGGCGGTGTTCCGTTCAGGCTTGGCAGCCTTCAGCAAAATCTTCGCCGACAACTTTGCCGGCGATAACGTGCGCATCAACAACGTGTTGCCTGGCTGGATCGACAGCCTGCCGGCCACTGAGCAGCGGCGCGACAGTGTTCCGCTCAAGCGCTATGGCACCAGCGAGGAAATCGCTGCCACCATCGCCTTCCTGGCCAGCGAAGGAGCGGCCTACATCACCGGGCAGAACATCCGCGTCGATGGCGGGGTGACCCGCAGCGTTTGATGACCAGGCGCGCCCCACGCCGCGCGATCTGCGGCCGGGCGCGCCCATTGGGCAACACTGTCAAAGCGTGGGATTACTGGACGTTGTTCAGCTTGATCACATCACCGGAAACCTTGGTGGTGTAGCCATTCAGGACCCAGGCCCAGAACCACTTTTCCTGCACTTGGGTATTGATCAGCGCATCGCCGCCCTTGGCCTTGATCGCCGCGTCCTGTGCACGGACAAAGCGGCTGTTCTGACGGATCGGGATAAGGCCGAACAGCATCAGGCCGGTGGCGCTGGCTTCACTGTGACCCAGCACGGTGTACTGGCTGCTGTCATAGTGGGCCGATTTGATCGGGGCACCGGTGCAACCTGCCAGAACCAGGCCGAATGCGCATGCGGCTACAACTTTACTGAGGTACTTCACTGAACAGCTCCATGGTCCAAAGCCCGGGATCCAATTCCCGGGGGGGCGACACTCTAGCCGGACGATCAACCACTGGTAAAGCGGGGCGTTTTGCCAGCAAGGCGTGGCCGAGCGTGTCTAGGGCGTGCCGTTGCGACCATGCAGGCGAAAACCAGGTCGCTCGCTGAGCCGCTCATAATAGGCCGTGACTGCTGGCAGCGGTGGGTGGGCAAAAGGTGTTGCGAACCAGCGGTGGACCGACAAGCCGATGGGAATGTCGGCCAGTGAAAAGGCGTCGCCGGCCACGTAAGCCCCTGTTGCTTCGAGCTGCTGATCGAGTATCTGCATGTAGTTGGACCATTGCGCCAAGCCAGCGGCAAGCGCCTGGCCATCCTGATGCGCAGGCGATTGCCTGACCAAGGACATGAAGGCATAGCTCCAGGAGCGGTTCAGATCGGAGGCCTGCCAATCGATCCATTGATCCACGCGTGCCCTGGCCCTGGCTTCGGCCGGATAGAGCGCGCTCTGGCCATCACGTGTGGCCAGGTAGCGGATGATGCTGTTCGATTCCCACAGGGTGAAGTCGCCATCCTGGATAACCGGAACCATGGCATTGGGGTTCAGCGCCAGAAACTCAGGCAGCGCTGTCGGTTTGAAGCCCGCGCCCCAGTCCTCTCGTTCAAAGCCGATGTTCATTTCCGCGCAGGCCCATAGCACCTTGCGCACGTTGATCGAGGCCGCTCTGCCCAGTATCCGTAACATGTGGTCGTCCTTGTCTGGCGGGAAATCAATCGTCTATGACAGTCGTACAGCGGTCAACCCGTCGCCGCCGAGGTTCATGGATTGGGCAACTCGAAGCCAGCGATAGCTCGGCCAACGTTCACCGCCTGCGCCCGCAGCACCCGCATCAGGTGCAGCGCTGCTTGCGACGGTGGCTCGAAGCGCGAATAGACGAAGCTGATGTCGAAGTAGATTTCCTCGGCCAGTGGCACCACCGTCAAGCCGCTGTCTTGCGCCACGAACTCATCGATGATGCTCAGGCCCATGCCTTGCTTGACCAACGCCACCGCCTCGACGGCGTTGGTGAACGATAGCAGCGAGTGCAGGTGCAAACCGCGGTGCTCGATCTGTTGCGCGAGCAGTTGGCCAAACGGCATGTCGGGCCTGAACAGCAGCAGTGGCTGGCCCTCAAGCTGCTGCAGCGACAGCACTGGCTGCTGCGCCAGCGGGTGGTCGCCAGCCATCACCACCACCATGCGCCCGCGCATGAATGCCTGCGAATGCAGATGGTCATGCACTACTGGCAAGGCGGCGATCGACAGGTCGACTTTCTTCGACAGGATCTGGTTGGGCATCTCGTTCATCAACGAGGTCTGCCACTCGATGTTCAGTGACGGCGACTCTAGCTTGAGCTGCGCCAGCGCCGTGGGGAGGACCACCGTCGACAATGACGCGCTGCACGACAGGCGCAGGTTGCGCTGTGAGCCAGAACCTAGTGACAGCGCGCACTCGTTGACTGCCAACGCTGCCTGGTAGACCCGCTCGACCTCGCGAAACAGGATCTGTGCCTCGCCAGTGGGCACCAGCCGATTGTTGATTCGCTCGAACAAGCGGTAAGCCAGGCGGCCCTCGATGTAGCCGATCAACTTGCTCACCGCAGGCTGGGAGACATACAGCATTTTCGCCGCCGCGCTGATCGACCCGGTCAGCATTACCGCGCGAAACACCTCCATATGGCGCAGCTTGAACACCATCGTGCTGGACGCTGCAGCTTCTCTGCCGGGGAGCATGGTCATTACCTTTGGTTATGGTTTTCGCCATCTGTGTATGAGCGTTAGTACATCGCCGGCAGTATCGTTAGCCCAAGCCCGCCGCCGTGTCGGCGAACAATAACAAGATCTGCAAAACGCTGCAGTGGCCTTGCCGCTCTGAGCTACGCAGGCCCTTTAGGAGCGGGCTTGCCCGCGAATACGATTCTGGATTCACTGACGTATTCGCGGGCAAGTCCGCTCCTACAGGGGGCGCGTTAACTCAGCAATGGATGGTCGTGCCAGGGGAGAGCCGCGTGAACATCTTTGACGAGCCCAAGATCGATTGCCATAACCATTTGTTTGATCCTGCGCGATTTCCTTATCACCCCGCGGCACCCTATGCCCCCTCCGGCCAGGAGGTCGCAACGCTTGAGCAATTTAGCCAGCTGATGGATGCCTACGGCGTGCGTCACGCCCTGCTGGTTGGGCCGAACAGTGGCTATCACACCGACAACCGCTGCCTGTTGCACGCGTTGGCAGCTGGCCAGGGGCGCTTGCGCGGCGTGGCGGTGGTCGAGCCTGACATCGGCATCGATCAGCTGGCGGCGCTAAAGGAGCAAGGCGTGGTCGGGGTGGCGTTCAATCCTGCGCTCTACGGGGTTGAGGTCATGCAGGGCGCACAAGCCTGTTTGGGCAAGCTTGCCGAGCTGGGCATGTTCGCCCAAGTGCAGGTTTGTGAAGACCAGTTGCTGCACCTGCAAGGACTGCTTGAGCGCAACCCGGTACGTGTGCTGATCGACCATTGTGGCCGCCCGGATGTGCGCGCTGGCCTGCAACAGTCGGGCTTTCAGGCGTTGCTCAAGCTGGCGAGCTGCGGGCGAGTCAGCGTCAAGTTGTCCGGTATGCAGAAATTCGCCGCCAGCGAGGATCTGCTTGGGCAGAGCAGGGCCTACGTGCAGGCCTTGATCGCCGCCTTTGGGCCCGATGCCTGCGTCTGGGGTTCTGACTGGCCCTTCATTCGGCAACGTTTGCGGGTCGATTACGGCCCGCTGCTGAAACTGGCAGAGCAGCTGATGCCCGACCTGCAACTGCGCCGCAAGATCATGTGGGACACCCCACGACGCTTGTTCGGTTTTACCTGACGCGCGCGAGCGGATGCTCCCCCAGGGGTTGCCTGGGCATTGATGACATACCAATAACAAGAGACCCGACATCATGAACTCTGAGCAAAAGATCGGCTTGGCGGTGTTCGACACCCCAGCTCAGCAACATGCCAAGACCCGTACCCGTTTCATGATTCTGGCGCTGATCTCCGGCGGCACCATGATCAATTACCTGGACCGCAGCGTGATGGGCATCGCCGCGCCCAGCATCAGCGCCGACCTGGGCCTGAATGCGGCCATGATGGGGCTGATTTTCTCGGCATTTTCCTGGACCTACGCCGCCGCGCAGATCCCCGGTGGCATCCTCATCGATCGCCTTGGCACCAAGCTCACCTACTGGCTGGCGCTGACATTGTGGTCGTTGTTCACCGGCTTGCAGGGCTTGGCCCAGGGCTTTTTGTCACTGCTTGGCTTTCGCTTTCTGGTGGGCATCACCGAAGCGCCGTGCTTTCCCACTAACAGCCGGGTGGTTGCCACCTGGTTCCCGCAGAGCGAACGGGCCCGGGCGACCAGCATCTATACCTTCGCCGAGTACATTGGCCTGGCCTTCCTCACGCCGCTGCTGTTCTGGGTATTGCATGCCTATGGCTGGCGCTTCCTGCTGATGGCGGTCGGTTTGCTGGGCATCCTCTATGGCTTGGTATGGTGGCGCAAATACCACGAACCACACCAGTCGAGCACAGCCAACCAGGCCGAGCTTGATTACATCGAGCAGGGCGGCGGGGTGGTCGATGGTGGTCAGAAGGCCCACGTGTTCCAGTGGTCGCAGATCCCGGCGCTGCTCAAGCATCGCAACATGCTCGGCATTTGCCTGGGGCAGTTCGCCTGCAATTCGACCAACGTGTTTTTCCTCACCTGGTTCCCGACCTACCTGGTCACCGAGCGGCACATGCCCTGGCTGAAAGTCGGTTGGGTCGCGGTACTGCCGTTCATTGCCGCGTCGCTGGGGACGCTGGTCGGCGGCTGGCTATCGGATGCCTTGCTGCGTCGTGGCTACTCGCTCAACGTTGCCCGCAAGCTGCCGGTAATCGCTGGCCTGCTGACCGCTTCGGTGATCGTTTTGGCCAACTATGTCGAGTCGGACGCCTTGGTCATCGCCATCCTCTGCATCGCCTACTTCGCCCAAGGCATGTCGGCGCTGGCCTGGATGATCGTTTCCGACATCGCCCCCAAGGGCCTGCTGGGTTTGAGCGGCGGCCTGTTCAATTTGTTCGCCAATGCCGCCGGCATCGTCACCCCGTTGACCATCGGCATCATCGTCAGCGCCACCGGCTCGTTCGTCTGGGCCTTGGCGTTCGTTTCCACCATCACCGGGCTGGGTGCGCTGTGTTACCTGTTCATGGTCAGCGACCTGCGTCGCCTGCCCGAAATCCCGTGTGTCGAGAAAGGAGCAAAGCAATGAGCCAGTATCTGGAAGGGCAGGCTGCAATCATCACCGGCGGTATGCGTGGCATTGGCCTGGCGATCGCCCGGCGCTTGCACGCGGCGGGCGCGCGTATCGTCATCTGGGACTTGGCAGTGGAGGGCTGGGACAGTGTCGGAAACGGCTTTGAGCCGGCGCTACGCCAGGCCGTCGATGTCTCGTCGTTGTCCTCGGTGCAGGCGGCGTTCGCCGAAGTGCTCGAGCGCCTGGGGCAGGTCGATATCCTGGTCAACAACGCCGGCATCAATGGCCCGGTGGTGCCTTCGTGGGAGTACCCGGCGGATGCCTGGGACAAGGTCATCGCCATCGACTTGAACGGCGTGTTCTATTGCTGTCGCACCGCCATCGCGCACATGCGTGAGCGCGGCTATGGACGCATCGTCAACATAGCCTCGATGGCTGGCAAGGAGGGCGTTCAGTACATCTCGGCGTACTCGGCGGCCAAGGCTGGGGTGATCGCCTTCACCAAAGCCGCAGCCAAGGAGCTGGCCCAGGATGGCGTGCTGCTCAACTGCGTGGCGCCGGCCATGGTCGAGACGCCGTTGATGGCCGAGATGACCCAAGCGCACATTGATGCGAGCAAGGCCAAGATCCCCATGGGGCGCTTCCTCAAAGCCGAAGAGATCGCCAACATGGTGACTTGGATCGCGGGGCCGGAATGCAGCTTTACCACAGGCTTTGTCTTCGATCTGAGCGGGGGCAGGGCGACTTATTGAGGCCGCTGTTTGCTTCACGGGGCACTGCGGTTGAGCGTGCCATGCGGCGCCAAGCGTGGCAGCAGGTAATCGAGCAGGGCCCTGACCTTAGGCAGGCTTTCACGGCTCTTGAGCCATACCAGGTTCATCGGCAAGCCATCGGTGGCCAGCTGTGGCAGCACCTCGACCAGCGCGCCTGAATCGAGGTGGCGCTGAGTGAGCCAGGTCGGCAACTGGCCGATGCCATGGCCGGCCAGCACTGCCGCGACTTCCCCTTCACCATCGCCAACGGCAATGCGCGCCTGCACCGTTCGGCGCTCCATCTCGCCCGGCTGGCGCCCTTTGAAATACCAGGGGCTGACCAACCCGTCCGCCTGGCCGTAGCCCACGCAGTGGTGCGCATCCAGATCGCGCTCGCTGCGGGGGACGCCATGGCGCTCAAGGTAGGCGGGCGCTGCACAAAAAATCAGCCGTTGCGCGCCGAAGTAGCGATGGCCGAGGTTCGCCGGCCACGCATCCGGCCCGCCTATGCGCACGACGATATCGATGCCTTCGTGAACCGGATCGACGAACCGGTCCGAGAACGAAATGTGCGGCTGCAGCAACGGGTGCAGGCCAATGAAATCGAGAATCAGCGGCAGCACGTGCATCCTGCCGTAGGAGGCCGGCAGGTCGATCCGCACTTTGCCGTGCGGCTCATTGCCCGCGCTGACCAGCGCGTGCTCGACCTCTTCCAAATCTGCCAGTACCGCAGTGCAGGTGCGATAGAACGCGGTGCCTGCTTCTGTCAGTGACAGCTTGCGGGTGGTGCGGTTGAACAGGCGCACGCCCAGTCTGCCTTCCAGACGCGCGACACTTTTACTGACCGCTGAACTGGTCAGGTTGAGCCGCTCTGCTGCTGCGGTAAAGCTGCCAAGGTCAGCAGTCGCGACGAATACGTCGATGCCCTTGAGCCGTTCAGACGAGTACATGCCACGCTCCAATTGATGAATCAAATTCCATTCACTTGAGAAATCTTTGCGCAGATAACCGAAGATTTCTTCAATAGGCTAACCCACACGCAGTATTACTCACTACCTGTGGAGACCTTTCGTGAGCCTGTTCAGCGCATTCCAACTCGGCGATACCGTACTTCGAAACCGCTTCGTCATGGCCCCGATGACCCGTTCGCGTTCACCGGGCGATGTCGCCAATGCACTAACCGCGCTGTACTACACCCAGCGCGCCAGCACCGGCTTGATCGTGTCCGAGGGCACGCCGATCTCGCGCGAGGGCCAGGGTTACTTGTTCAACCCAGGTATCTACACCCCTGAACAGATCGCCGGCTGGCGCCTGGTGACTGATTCGGTACACAGCGTTGGTGGCAAGATCTTCGCCCAGCTGTGGCACGTTGGGCGGGTGTCGCACACCTCGATCCAGGAAGGTGGCAAGGCACCGGTCAGTTCAACCAGCAAAACGGCTGAGGGCGCGTTCGCCTTTGGCTATGCCGACAACGGCGAGCCAGGTTTCGTCTCGACCTCGCAACCACAAGCGCTGTCGAGCGAAGCGGTCGGCCGGGTGGTGCGTGATTTTGCCCAGGCTGCGGCTAATGCGATTGAAGCGGGCTTTGACGGCGTGGAAATTCATGGCGCCAACGGTTACCTGCTGGAGCAGTTCCTCAACCCCAAGGTTAATGACCGCACTGATCAGTACGGCGCGCAGAACCTGGATAACCGCCTGCGTTTCGTCTTCGAAGTGGTCGACGCCGTGTGCCAGCGTATTGGCGCCGGGCGCGTGGGTATTCGTTTCTCGCCGTACGGGCAGTTGATGGACATGCCGCTGTACGATGAGATCGACCAGACCTACAGCGCGCTGTGTGCCGGCTTGGGCGAGCGCGGCATTGCCTATGTCCATGTGATGGACCAGACCCACTTCTTCCTGCGTGCCGAAACGGCCGTAGCGCGCGAAGATGCGCTCAAGGCGTTGCTGGTCAGTTGCCGCAATGGCCTCAAGTCGACCCGCTTGATTCTGGCCGGTGACCTTACCCTGCAACGTGCGCAAGCGCTGGTGGCGTCGGGGCTGATCGACCTGGCTGGATTTGGCCAGCCATTCATTGCCAATCCGGATCTGGTTGCACGGCTGGAAAATGGCTGGCCGCTGGCGGTGGCGAACAAGGACACCTACTACGGTGGTGGGGCAGAAGGCTACATCGACTATCCGCCATATCTGGGCTGAGGACGGCGTTTCAGGGGCCTACCGTTGTGCTGCTGGAGTGGTTGTCTGGGCTGGCCCCATCGCGGGGCAAGCCCGCTCCTACGCAGGCGGCGTCACACCGGTGGGAGCGGGCTTGTCCCGCGATAGGGCCACAGCAGACGGCGTGTTCGTGTGTACTCAGGCAAAACGGTCCCAGGTTGGGACATCTGGGGCGACTTCACGCCAGAGCAACCTCTACGGCACGAAGAAGGGCCACTCGCGGCCGGGGAGGCTGGCCGGCATCTGGCGATTCTGGGTACATGCGCCGCGTTCTTGGGTCAGCCAGCGGATGAGCGGATGGGCGAACCGCAGTGCTCAATGCTCAAATCACCCGCGCACTGTGCAACGCCTCCAGCGCCTCCCCGCGCAACCGTGCCAGGCGCTCGTCGCGGCGGTCGCGTGGGTAGTCGAGTTTGACCCGCAACTCGCGGCACACCGTACCTGGGCGATTGCCAATCACCAGCACCCGATCACTCAGGTACAGCGCCTCGTCCACATCGTGGGTTACCACCAGCAAGGCAATCCGGTGCCGACGGGCCAGGTCCAGGAGCAAGTCTTGGAGCTTGAAGCGGGTAAAGGCATCGACTGCGCTGAACGGTTCATCCAGCAACAGCAACTGCGGTTGCCCGTATAGCCCGCGGGCGATCGCTACCCGTTGCGCCATGCCGCCTGACAAGGCCTTGGGCAGGGCAGCGGCAAAGCCATCCAGGCCGACCTCTTCGATCAGCCCCGCCACACGGGCGCGGTCATAGCCTTGGTCTTGGCTAAAGCCGATGTTTTCGGCCACGCTCAGCCAGGGCATCAATCGCGGCTCCTGGAAGACGAAACCGATCTGCTCGGGCCGGCTGTGCAGTACGCCGGTAAAGTCCTGATCGAGTTGTGCCACCAATCTGAGGAGGGTGCTCTTGCCGCAGCCGCTAGGGCCGAGCAGGCTGACGATTTCACCCGGTTGCAGTTGTAGCTGGACTTGCCCCAGCACTTGGGTCGCACCGAACGCTTTGCCTTCCACCTGTAGGTCAAGCAGCGGTTCAACGGGCGGGGCTGGCTCGGCAATGCGCAGAGGTTGGTTCATGCTTCAGACTCCTGTATCCGTACCGTCGAACGTGTCGCGCCAGGTCAGCCAACGCTGTTCCAGGCTGGCCAGCAGGCCATCGCTGAGCTTGCCCAGCAGCGCCAGGACAATGATCGCCGCCAGTACCAGATCTGGTCGTGAGGTTTCCCGGCCATCGCTGAGCAGGTAGCCAAGGCCACGGGTCGCGGCAATCAGCTCGGCGGCAACCAGGAACATCCAGCTCAGGCTCAGTGCGCTGCGCAAACCGGTGAATACGCCCGGTAGGGCGGCCGGCAGCAAAATACGTCGGGCCAGCCGCAACGGGCTGAAGCCATACATGCGCCCAACCTCAACCAGCTTGCGATCGATATTGCGGATCGCTGCCACGCCATTGAGGTACACCGGAAAAAACGCGCCAATGGCAATCAATGTGACTTTCGAGGTTTCGCCAATCCCCAGCCACAGCAGCAACAGCGGCACCCAGGCCAGGCTGGGAATCGCTCTCAGGCTGGCAAAGGTGGGCTCAAGCCAGGCCTCGGCCTCGCGGCTAAGGCCAACCCAGGCGGCAAACAGTAGCCCAAGTGCCGCACCGATGGCGAAGCCGGCCAATACCCGAGACAGGCTGGCACCGATGTGTTTCCACAACGCACCATCGGCCAGGTGCAGCAGGGTCTGGGCCACTTCGCTCGGAGCCGGCATCTGG
Organism: Pseudomonas sp. Je.1.5.c; assembly: GCF_051129895.1. Taxonomy (NCBI): domain Bacteria; kingdom Pseudomonadati; phylum Pseudomonadota; class Gammaproteobacteria; order Pseudomonadales; family Pseudomonadaceae; genus Pseudomonas; species Pseudomonas sp. Je.1.5.c. Next base: position 179,538 of record NZ_JBCPSP010000002.1, on the reverse strand, counting down.
TAGGCGGCGATCCAACCAAGGCGCACCACAGCTTCGAGCAGCAGGATGATCAGCACCGGCAGGGCCAGGCCCTTGGCTCGGCGCCGCCAACGGCTCGGTTGCACGGCAGGCGCAATTACCCCCGGCGCCAGGGTCTTGCTGGAGGTGCTCATCACTGGATGCTGGCCTTGGCGAAGGATGGATCGATCAGTTGGTCGATCACCTGATTGACGTCAACACCACGCTTGACCAAGGCTTCGGACACCAGAATGGGGGCTGCTGCCTTGGAGGCGCTGATATCCTGATCAGTCAGTTGCGGCGCGGAAAGGTCGGTCCGCGACAGCTGCAGTTTGGCCACATCCAGCGGCAACTTGGACTCATCGGCCAACAGCTTGGCGAACTCATCAGGGTGGGCGATGGCCCAGTGGCGCGCCTGTTCGTAGGCTTTGATCACTGTGGCGATAGTCTGTGGGTGTTGCTGGGCGAACGTGTCGGTGACGCTGACCACGCCATAGCTGTTGAAGTCTTTGTTGCGATAGAGCAGGCGCGAACCGGCTTGAAGTTCGCTGGCGGCCATGTGCGGGTCCAGGCCTGCCCAGGCGTCGACGTCGCCTTTTTCCAAAGCGGTGCGCCCGTCTGGGTGTTGTAGGTGCAGCAGTTCGACGTCGTCCTTCTCGATGCCGGCCTTGGCCAGGGCGCGCAGGGTGAACAGGTACGGATCAGTGCCCTTGGTGGCAGCGATCTTTTTACCTTTGAGCGCTTCGAGGTTTTGTAACGGCGAGTCTTTGCTGACTACCAGTGCAGTCCATTCGGCGCGGCTGTAGACGTACACCGACTTGATCGGGCTGCCGTTGGCGCGGGCCAGCACGGCCGAGAGGCTGGCCGACGAGCCGAAGTCGGCGCCGCCGCTGTTGAGATACTCCAGCGAGCGGTTGCTGCCTTGGCTGAACACCCAGCTCACTTTCGAGTCGGGCAGGGCTTTTTCCAGCCAACCGAAATGCTTCAGGACCAGGCTCACGGGTGAGTAGTAGGCGTAGTCCAGGCGCACTTCCTTGGGGGCGGTTTCAGCCTGGGCGCTGGGGTTCAGCGCCAGCGCGAACAAGCCAGCGGCGGCCAGGGTCTTGAGGGCGTGGGGAAGGGATAGGGCGAGGGGGGGCAGGCGCATCGGCAAGATCCAAACAGTCGAAGAGGATCAACACCGATTGCATGGGGCATGCCATTCGGCCATCTCCCAGCTGGACGGGGCTCGGCGGCGGGGTAGGGAGCAACTGACTGTGGCGTGAGGCGCAGTCTGTTGATTCGCTGTTGCCTGGCCAACAGTGTGTGCGGCTGCATGCCTGCCGCCACGCGACTGTGCATTAGGTACTGTGAGGGCCCGCTGGCGGCCGGCAGATTCTGGTCCAGACTGGTTGAACTCCCCTGTCATTGATGACGTAGGCTCGCACATGATCGAGCGCCGCCCCGGGCGGTTGTGGTTGCTGGTGCTGTGTTGGGTGTTGACCCCCAAGCTGGCCCTGGCAGCCGACGACTGTCGACACCTGACCGCCACAGGCAATCCTGAATATCCCCCCTATCTGTGGCGTGACCCAGACAACCCAGAGCAGCTGATCGGCGCCAATGCCGACTTGCTCAAGCACCTGGCCAAAACGCTTGGGCTTGAGGTGCAGGTGGTCTATAGCGGCCCCTGGTCACGGGCCCAGGAAGATGTGCGTACCGGCAGCATCGACATGATGGCCGGCTACTTCATCACCCAAGCCCGGCAACAGACCATGGACTTCATCAAACCCGCGTTTCTCTCGACCCCCAGCGTGGTTTGGGTGCGCCGGGGTGAAGGCTTTGCCTATCACGGTTGGGCTGACCTCAAAGGGCGCAATGGCGGCACCTTGGTCAACAACAGCCATGGCCAGGCCTTCGACGACTACGCCAAGGCCAACCTCAACCTCGAAGCGGTGCCCAGCGCCAGCCAGGCGTTTCTGAAATTGGTGCACAAGCGCAACGACTACCTGATCTATGAGCAGTATCCAGGCATGGCGCTGGCGCAGACATTGGGCTTGGACAAGGGGTTGCAGGTCCTGCAGCCGGCGGTTTCCAGTGAAGGATTGTACCTGGCGCTGTCGCAGGCATCGCCCTGCAACCAGCCACGGCTGCGCGAGCAGCTGGCGCAGAAGATGACAGAGATCGTCGCCAGCGACTTACCCCAGCAATGGCTGCAGCGAAATCTGCAAGTGTGGCAGCGCCAGCAGCCACCGCGAGCCGAGCCCCAGCGCTGAACTCAACCGATCCCCGCCTGATTTCGCCGCAAGCATTCGGCTTCGGCATCGGCGCGCAAGTTGAAGGTTGGCTTGAGCCTCATTTTCTCAACGTTGTCGTAGAGGTCGAAGCCGGTGCACAGGCCTGAATAGAAACGCACCCCTCGCTCAAGGTATGGCTTTTCCATAGGCATAGCCGGAACTACAACGAAACGCGGTCGCATGTTAAGTGCCTCCCCAGGCAATTGAATTAACTATTAGCTTCGGACATGCAAGCTCGCAAGAAGGCTCATGCTGGGGCGACCGACGGTATTATTCTGTTTCGCTCTAAGCTTGAGCGGTTGGCAATGGTCGCCGAATGCCGTCGAGCAGCAACTGCACCGCGGCCAACCCTTGCTCAAGTCGCTCAGGTTGGTCAGCGCCATTGGCAATCCACAATGCGGTTTCCGCCAAGGCGCCTTGAATCATCGATGCCAAGGCTTGGGGGGCGGTAGCGACGACGATGTGGTCGGCCATCAAGCCTTCGAGCAGCACCTGCAAAGAACCCACGCAGTGCAACTGTGCCGCTGGCGTGGGGGCGCCAAGCACGGCGCGCGCATCACGTAGCACGATGCGTTGAATTTCAGGTTCGCGGGCCATCTCAAGGTAGGCGCGACAACGGCTGCTGAACCCGGCCCAAGGGTCTTGGGCGTGGTCCGATATGGCTTGCAGGCGGGCGTCCATCTCGGCGTCGATGTGCCCGACCACTGCTTGGAACAAGCCCTTTTTATCGCCGAAATGATGATACAGCGCACCACGGGTCAGGCCGGCTTGGGCGGTCAGGTCATCCAGTGAGACCTCGCTATAACCCTGCTCGCTAAATACCCGGCGTGCGGTTTCGATGAGTAGGGCGCGGGTCTGTTCCATCTGCGCGCGGGTGCGTCTGACCATGCTGTCTCCTGGGTGAAGGGCTTTACATACGATTCGTATGATAATAGAGTTTTTTAACATGCGGTGTGTATGTATAACTCGGCCTTGCGTTTCGGGCCCTATCGATAAGGATCATCGGGCATGGCAAATCCATACCGCGAGTTGTTTCAAGTGCCGGGCGCCAAGGGCTTTACCCTGGCCGGGCTGTTGGCCCGTCTGCCATTGCCCATGACCGGCATCGGCATCATCACCATGCTGTCGCAACTGCGCGGCAGTTATGCCCTGGCCGGCGCGGTGTCGGCCACCTTTGTGCTGACCTTTGCCGTGCTCTCGCCACAGGTTTCACGCTTGGTCGATCAACACGGCCAGCGGCGGGTGTTGCCGCTGGCCGCTGCGCTGAGCGTGCTGGGGATTTTGCTGCTGCTGGCTTTCAGCTATTGGCAGGCGCCGGTCTGGGCGCTGCTGGCCAGCGCGGCGTTGGCCGGCTGCATGCCGAGCATGTCGGCCATGGTGCGCGCGCGCTGGACGGCGCTGTATCGCGGCCAGGCCAATCTCCAGACGGCCTACGCGTTAGAGACCGTCCTCGATGAAGTGACCTTCATCGCCGGCCCGCCGTTGTCGGTCGGTTTCAGTGTGGTGCTGTTTGCCCAAGCAGGGCCGCTGGTTGCCGCCCTGTTGTTGGCCATCGGCGTGTTCGCGCTGGTAGCCCAGGTGGGTACTGAGCCAGCGCTACAGCCAAAGGCGGCGACAGCACAGCGGCAAGCCTCGGTCTTGCGTCTTGGCGGTGTGCAGCTGTTGGCGCTGTTGATGGTCGCCATGGGGGTGATCGTAGGCACTGTCGACATCGTCAGTGTGGCCTTCGCCGAGCAGCAGGGCAGGCCGGCTGCGGCCAGCCTGGTGTTGTCGTGTTACGCCATTGGCTCGTGCGCGGCTGGGCTGGTGTTCGGTGCACTCAAGCTGCAATCGCCGTTGCCCAGAGTGCTTTTGCTCGGTGGGTTGGCCACGGCGGTGACCACCTTGCCCTTGTTATGGGCGGGGAACATCGCGGGCCTGGCCGTGGCTGTACTGGTTGCAGGGGTGTTTTTTGCCCCGACCATGATCGTGGCGATGTCGCTGGTCGAACGCATCGTGCCTGACAGCCAACTGACCGAGGGTATGACCTGGTTGCTGGCAGGGCTGAATGTCGGCGTGGCGTTCGGCGCGGCGGGGGCGGGGCAGATGGTGGATCTGCGGGGTGCCAATGCCGGTTTTCAGCTGGCGTTGGTGGCTGGCGCAGCGGTTTTACTGGTGGCGCTTTTAGGCTATCGACAGATGCGAGGGCAGGTGGCGCGGTGCGCGTGACAGTGTGCGAAGGGGCGCAGTTATCTTGTGTGGCTATCCCGGCCTCATCGCGGGCAAGCCCACTCCTACAGGATCATGTGCGCCGCAACGGCTGTGATCGGCTCGGACACTGTGGGAGCGAGCTTGCCCGCGAAGAAGCCAGCGCGGTGGCTCAGCGGCTTTGCAGCAGCGCGCGGGTTTTGTCGAGTGCCATCTTCGCCCGCTCGAAGGCGCTGACGCCTTGTTCGAGCAACTGCCGGGTGGGGATCTCAAGGCTCAGCGCGATGGCCTCAGGCAGGGCGCTCAACAACCCGTGCAGGTCGCAATCGCCGTCGCCGGGGAAGCGCCGTTCATTACGTGCCTGGCGCAGGATCTCATCCATGTCATCCGGGCGTGGGCCGGCCACATCGCACAACTGCGCATAGCGAAAGCGTTGCGGCTGTTGTGCTACGGCGTTTGCCAGCTGCGCCAGTGACGAGCCGGAGCGATCGAAGTGAAAGGCGTCGACCAGTACTCCGGCGTTGCTGCGCCCGGCGCATTCGACAATTCGCAAGGCCTGGGCCAGATCGCGGGCGTCGGTCCAGGGCATGAACTCCAGGTGCGGGTAAATGCCAAAGGGCTTGGCCAGATCGCACAGCGCGGCGAAGTTCTCCGCCAGCCGCTGTTCATTGGCATCGTTGCCCGCGACCAGCAGTTCGCTCGCGCCAAACTCGGCGCCGACTTCGAGCAGGGCGCGAAAATCTGCCACTTGCGTGTCTGCTTTCAAGCGCAGGATTTCCACGTCCAACACCTTCACCCCGGTGTCGCTCAGGCGCTGGTGGGTCTGGCGGCGTAAGCCGGCATCGGCCATCAACGCAAAGTGCTGCTCCTGGGCGGTTGCCGGCTCCAGGCGCAAGCCTACGTGACTGTACCCGGCGCGGGCGGCGACCTCGACCATGTCAGGTGGGGACAGCTCCAGGACGGTCAGGGCAGCCAGGGAAAATACGCGATCGCTCATGCTCGACTCTCGTTCTCGGTTCGCAGAAATGCGCTTCGCCCGGGCCCTGCCAGGAGGGGCCAGGAGCGGTTGTCTTTTTAGTTAGAACTGAGTTCCAGTTTCAAATCAAGGGAAAAAACCCGTCGCAGGGTAAACGCCGGTTTCGGCCCTTTTTTGCGTTCGGTAACCGCACTCAACTGCACTTGGCGGATTGACTTGCAGCCGTTTCGCCCAGCAAAAACGGGCTAATTGACACTGCGAGCGAAACTGGAATAGTTTTCCAGTCACTTCGCAAAAAACCTCTGCCAGTCAATCCCCGGCGCCCTATGCGCCAAGCAGGAGACCGTTATGCCAAGCGCTGTGAGTAACACCGAATCGACCCACGCAGGCTTGCTCGAGCGTGGCTTGGCGATCCTCGAAATGCTCGCCAGCAGCGCTCAAGGCATCGCCCTTAGCGACATCTCGGACACCCTGCATATTCCCCGCAGCGCCACCCACCGGCTGTTGAACACCCTGTGTGAAAACGGCTACGTGCGTCAGCAACAGGAGCGTGGCACCTATGTGCTGACTTCCAAGCTGCAGGTGCTGGCGTTCACTCACCTGGGCGCCGATGGCACGGTCGATGCGGTGCAGCCGGTGCTCAATCGCCTGGCCGCCGAGGTGGGCGAGCTGGTGCGTCTGTCGGTGGTGGACGAGGACTGTTTGACCTGGGTGGCCCGCGCCCAAGGCGCCCGCGCCGGGCTGCGCTATGACCCTGACATGGGCATGGAGGCCAAGCTCTCCTGTTCGGCCAGTGGCTACGCGTGGCTGGCGACCCTGGATAACCAGCGCGCATTGGCACTGGTCGAGCAGCAGGGTTTTGGTCGGGCAGAACACTACGGTCCTAACGCGCCCCAGAGCGTAGAAACGCTGCTGCCGCGAATCGAATCTGCGCGCACCTTGGGCTATGCGCTGGCGATTCAGACCTTCGCCGATTGGATGGCGGCTATCGCCGTGCCGTTGATGCATCCGCGCAGTGGCAAGGCGATTGGCGTGCTCAGCGTTGCCGGGCCGGTGTTTCGCCTTGGCGAAGCGCGCTTGCACCAGATCGCCCCGGCGTTGCTCGCGGCGGCCGCCGAAATCCAGCAGTTGATTCCCGGCTCGCCCGCCCTGATGAGCCCAGGGCTTGCGGCCATCAACCTCCAACAGGGGACTCAAGCGTGAAGCGTCTGGAGTGTGACTTGCTGGTGATCGGCTCGGGCGCCTCGGGCTTGGCCGCAGCGGTAACCGCTGCTCACCAGGGGCTAAAGGTCATCGTGGTGGAAAAGCACGCAACGTTCGGCGGCGCCAGCGCCTGGTCGGGTGGCTGGCTGTGGGTGCCTGGCAACCCGCTGGCCAAGCGCGCCGGCATCGATGAAGACCCGCAGCAGCCGCGCACTTACCTCAAGCATGAATTGGGCGCGCGCTACGATGCTGAGCGAATCGATGCCTTTCTCGACAATGCACCGCGCATGGTGGCGTTCTTCGAGCAGCACACCTGCGTGAAATGGCTCGATGGCAATGCCATTCCCGATATCCACGGCAACGTACCGGGCGCAGCGCTGCAGGGCCATCAAGTGATCGCTGCGCCTTATGACGCCAGGCAGATGGGTACGCTGATCCGCCGTATGCGCAAGACCCTGCGCGAGACGTCATTCCTGGGTATGCCGATCATGGCCGGCGCCGACCTGGCGGCGTTTCTGAGCATGACCCGTTCGTTCAAAGCGTTCCTGCATGTGAGCAAACGCTTGATCAGGCACCTGCGCGATCTGGCCGTGCATGGCCGCGCCATGCACCTGGTCAATGGCGTTGCGCTGGTGGGGCGCCTGGCCAAGTCAGCGGTTGACCTGGGGGTTGAGCTGATCGAATCCGCGCCGGCGCGCCAACTGATTTTCGAACAAGGCCGGGTGCTGGGCGCGCTGGTCGACAGCCCGGACGGCCCACTGCGCATCCATGCCAGCAAGGGTGTGGTGCTGGCGGCGGGCGGCTTTGCCAACGACAAGGCACGGCGCCAGGCCCTGTTCCCGCGCACCTTTGCAGCGAGCGACCATCTTGCCTTGCCGCCAGAAGAATGCTGCGGTGATGGCATCAGCCTGGGCGAGTCAGTCGGTGCGGTGCTAGAGCTCGATGTCGCCTCGCCAGCGGCGTGGGCGCCGGTTTCGCTGGTACGCCACGTCGATGGCAGCAGCGGACATTTCCCACACATCATCGACCGGGCCAAACCCGGCCTGATCGGCGTGCTGTCCACCGGCAAGCGCTTCGTCAATGAGGCCGACGGCTACTACGACTACACCGCGGCCATGGTCGCCGCAGCACCGGCGGATGAAGAGGTGGCCTCGTGGCTGATCTGCGATCACCGCTTCCAGCGCCGCTTTGGCCTGGGCTATTCGCGCCCGTTCCCGCTACCGGTTGGGCCGGCTGTGCGCAGCGGCTATTTGCAGCGCGCAGACAGCATCCAAGCCCTGGCCAAGGCCTGTGGCATCGATCCGCTAGGGTTGCTAGAAACCGTGCGCGACTTCAACACCCATGCGCGCAGAGGTGAAGACCCGCAATTTGGCCGCGGTTCGACGCCGTATAACCGCAAGCAGGGCGATCCACTGATCACCGAGGGCAACCCTTGTGTGGCGCCTATCGAGCACGCTCCGTTCTACGCGGTAAAAGTGCGGCCCGGCAGCTTTGGCACCTTCGCGGGGCTAAAAACCAACGGCCATGCGCAAGTGCTGGACCGCAACTCAGCGCCAATCGCCGGCCTTTACGCCGTGGGCACCGACATGGCCAGCGTCATGGCCGGCTTCTATCCCTCCGGCGGGATCAACCTGGGGCCGGCGATGACCTTCGGTTATATCGCCGGGCGGCATGCTGCGGGGGGGCACGACAGCCAGTAGCAGTCTCGCACGTGCGCGTAGGCTATTGGCGCTAGCGCGACAAGCAATTAGAATCACTCGCATTCATGTTTCCAGCCCTTAGCGTGCCAACGAATGCCTGACTCTGCCGCGGCACCCCAAGCGTCCCTCAGCACCCTTTATCGCGACCACCGCAGCTGGCTGGAAAGCTGGCTGCGCAGGCGCTTGGGCGACAGCTGGGAGGCTGCCGACCTGGCTCAGGACACCTTCGTCCGGGTGCTGGCCGCCCAGCACACGCAAACCCTGCCGAGTCTGCGTGAGCCGCGGGCCTATCTGCTGACCGTGGGCAAGCGGCTGCTGGTCAATCATTACCAGCGCCGTAGTCTTGAGCGAGCTTACCTGGAAGCGCTGGCCAACCTGCCGCAGGCGCTAGCGCCGTCGCCGGAGCAGCGCTGGTTGCTGCTGGAGACCTTGCACGCGCTGGATGAACTGCTCGATGGCCTGCCACGCGCAGTGCGTCAGGCGTTTCTCTGGTCGCAACTCGAAGGTATCGACTACAGCACCATCGGCGAGCGTCTGGGCGTCTCTGAGCGTACCGTCAAACGCTACATGGCCAAGGCCTACGAGCATTGCCTGCTGGTGGACCTGTGAGCGCCCAGGTCGATGCCCAGGCGCGTCAGCTGGCCCGTGAAGCCGCGCACTGGCTGACCCTGTGCGATGCCGGCGAGCTGGACGCCGAGCGGGCTGCGGCGCTGGCGCAATGGCGTGGCCGCAGCACTGCACATGAGGCGCTTTGGCAAAAAGCCGAGGCGCTGCGCCAGCGCTTTGCCGCAGTGCCAGCGCCGCTGGCGGTGGCCTGCCTTGACCGCCCGCAGCTCGATCGCCGCAAGCTGCTCGGCCAGGCGTTGGCCCTGGGCGCGCTGGCACCGTTGGCCTGGTTCGGCTACCAGCAGCTGCCCATGCAGCGCTGGCGCGCCGACCTGCACACCGCCACTGGCGAACGACGCACCTTGCAGTTGGCCGATGGCAGTCGGCTGCAGCTCAATACTGCCAGTGCGGTCAACCTCGAGGTCGGCGAAGGGCTTGCCCGCGTGCAACTGCTGGAGGGCGAAATCGCCCTCGACAGCCTTGGCCCTGTGCAGGTGAGCCTGCCGCAAGGCTTGGCAGTGGCTACCCGCGCGAGCTTCTGTGTAAGGCTGCAAGCACAGGGCTGTCTGGTGTCGGTTAGCCAGGGGCACGTCAGCTTGCAGCCGCTGCGTGGCGCGCCGGTGCAACTACAGAGCGGGCAGCAGGCGCTGTTGTCGAGCAGCGGGGTCGGCCCGACGCAGGCTTTCGATGCGCAGTTGCCGGGTTGGCGCCAGGGCCTGTTGATCGTCGACAACCAGCCGTTGGGCGACTTTTTGCGGGAGCTTGACCGCTACCGGCCCGGCCTGCTGCGGTGGGACCCGCTGCTCGAGCGCCTGGCGGTGACCGGCACCTTCCAACTGGACGACAGCGAGCGGATCCTCGCCCTGTTGGCCGCCAGCCTGCCGCTCGAGGTGCATTACCGCAGCCGTTATTGGGTGTCGCTGACGCCGCGCAAAAAACTTGCCTGACGCCTGTCCCCTTTTTCCGACTCGCTTGTCATCAGTGGCATCACTCCTCCAACAAGAGCGCTTCGGATGTCCCTCACGCCCCTGCTTCGCCCCTTGACCGCGCAACTGCTGCGCGCCGGCCTCGTGCTTGTCCTCGGCCTGCCTGGCGCTGGCTGGGCAGAGGATGCGCCGCGGCGCAGTTATCAGATTGCGGCGGGCAGCCTGAGCAATGCCTTGACCCGCTTTGCCGGCCAGGCCGGGGTTAGTTTGTCGGTGGACCCGGCGCTGGTGGCCGGGCGCAGCAGCGCCGGGTTGCAGGGCGAGTTCGCCGTGGAGGAGGGCTTCAATGCACTGCTGCGCGGCTCGGGCCTGATGCTGGTCGCGGCGGGTCCGGGCAGCTATACCCTGGCCCGTCAAGCGCTGCAGGATGACCCCGCGCATGTGCTGCCCAGCACCACCATCAATGGCCAGGGCCAGGGCGCTGGCGACGATGCCTACGCCGGCGGGCAGGTGTCACGGCGCGGCAAGCTGGGCATGTTGGGCGAGCGTGATTTCATGGAAACCCCGTTCAGCATGACCTCGTACACCAGCGAGGTGCTACAGAACCAGCAGGCCAGGACCCTGGCGGACGCGGTGGCCAACGACCCCTCGGTGCGCACCACCAACCCCTCTGGCGGGCGCTTCGAGCAATTCTCGGTACGTGGCTTCAGCCTGTACAACAGTGACGTTGCCTACGGCGGCCTGTATGGCGTGCTGCCGACCTATTCGATCGACATGGAGATGGTCGAGCGGGTCGATATTCTCAAAGGCCCCGGTGCCTTGCTCGGCGGCCTGGCGCCCAATGGCAGTGTCGGCGGTGGGGTCAACATCGAACCCAAGCGCGCCGGCGACGCGCCGCTGACCGAGTTCACCGCGCTGTACGCCTCGACTGGCCAAGGCGGCGGCCATATCGACATCGGCCGCCGCTTCGGCCCAGAGCAGCGCTTTGGCCTGCGTTTCAACGGCGTGCGCCAGTCGGGCGATACCGAGTGGGATCATCAGTCCGTCGAGCGCGAGGCGTCGGTGCTCGGTTTCGATGTTCGCGGGGAGCGTGCCCGGCTGTCGCTGGATGTTGGCCATCAGCAGCGCGATGTCGACGGCACGATGGAGCGCGTCAGCTTGAACGCAGGAGTGAAGGTGCCGGATGCCGAGGACGTGCACAGTAACTTCGCCCAGCCATGGACCTATTCACGGGCCAAGGACACCTTTGGCGCCTTGCGGGGCGAGTTCGATGTCAACGACAACTTGATGCTCTACGGCGCGCTGGGTGCGCGCAAAGGCGACTATGACTTTTTGCGTCACGCTGTGCAGGTGGTCAACGATGCCGGGCGCTTCACCGTCAGCCCCAGGACCTTTCACCGCGAAGAGGAGGTGGTCACCGGCACGGTCGGGGCGCGCAGCTGGTTCAACACCGGTGCCGTGGGCCATACCGTGAATCTGAGCCTCAATCGCTTCGACATGACTTTCGACAACAGCGGCGCCCGCTACCGCAATGGCGTGAGCAACCTGTTCGACCCGGTGACCCTGCCCGAGCCGGGCACGCCGACCCGCGCCGACAACCCGACACACACCGAGACTGTGCTTTCCAGCCTGGCCTTGGCCGATACCTTGAGCTTTGCCGATGACAGCGTGCTGCTGACCCTCGGTGCCCGCCTGCAGCGGGTGGAGGTGAACAGCTCCGAGCCTGGCGAACAAGACCAGGTCTACGATGAGCGCGCCACCTCGCCGGCGCTGGGGTTGGTCTGGCGCACCAGCGAGCAACTGTCGCTGTACCTCAACTATATGGAAGGCCTGACCCAAGGCCAGCAGGCACCGGAAACGGCAGCCAACTACGGCAAGGTATTTGCGCCTTATCGCAGCAAGCAGGTCGAGCTCGGCGCCAAGTACGACCTGGGCAGCTTCGGCGCTACGCTCAGCCTGTTTCGCATCGACAAGCCGTCCTACTACACCGACAGCCAGAACAACCTGCGCGCCGACGGCGAGCAGCGCAACCAGGGCCTGGAGCTGAATGTATTCGGTGAGCCGCTAGCCGGTGTGCGCCTGTTGGGCGGCGCGATGTTGCTCGATGCCGAACAGACCCGCACCGCTGAGGGGCGCTTCGACGGCAATCGCGCCGTTGGTGCGCCAGTGGTCAATGCCAACCTGGGCGTGGAGTGGGATTTGCCCTACGTCCAAGGCCTGACCCTCAGTGCGCGGGCGATTCACACCAGCAGCCAGTACCTGGATGCGGCCAACCAGCAGAAAGCCGAGGCCTGGCAGCGCTACGACCTCGGCGCGCGTTATGCCCTCAAGCTCGGCGACAAGGATGTGACCCTGCGCGCCAGCGTCGAAAACGTGTTGGACAAAGCCTACTGGGCCTCGGCCAACGTTCCGGAGGGCACCGCCACCGGCCTGACCCTGTCCACGCCACGGACCTGGCTGGTATCGGCCACCGTTGGCTTCTGAGCCAGCCAGCGCATGGGTTAAGTGTTTCAGACTGTAGCTCGATGGAATCGCGGCACAGCGTTGCAGTCTCACTGCTAACGCTTGCGGCGATCATGCCCAACGCCATTCCAGCCATGGAGAAGACTGATGAAAACCCTGTTGATGACTGCATTGCTCGCCAGCGCAGGCCTGGCCCAGGCGGCACAGACCGTAGAGCTCAAGCTCGCCGGAGCCGATGGCCCGGGTAAGTCGATTGGCACCGTGAGCATCGAGCAGAGCAAGTATGGCGCGGTGCTCACCCCCGACCTCAAAGACTTGCCGCCAGGCGTGCATGGCTTCCACCTGCACCAAAAGGCCTCCTGCGCGCCGGCAGAAGAAAACGGCAAGGCGGTTGCTGCAGGTGCAGCGGGTGGCCACTGGGATCCAGACGCAACCAATGCGCACAAGGGGCCGTACGATGACAGCGGCCATCGCGGAGACCTGCCGGCCCTGTATGTCGGCGCCGATGGCAAGGCCACCTACCCGGTACTGGCGCCGCGACTGAAGCTTGCCGATTTCAAGGGCCATGCGCTGATGGTGCATGCCGGCGGCGACAACCATAGCGACCATCCGGCAAAACTCGGTGGAGGCGGCGCGCGGGTTGCCTGCGGTGTCGTCGAGTAAGCGCAACGGGCCGCATTAGCGGCCCGTACTTTTTCAGGCTTGCAGCACGCGGAAACCGTGGGTGCCATCGCGCTCCAGTTGCGCGATCAGGCCGAACTCCCAATCCAGGTAGCCCTGCATGGCTTCACGCGGGTTATCGGTGCCTTCATAGGGGCGGCGATAGCGATCGGTGCGGGGCACGGCCAGATGGCTTTCGCCGCTTTCCAGCGCCAACCCTGCGTCGATCCAGCGGGCGGTGCCGCCTTCGAGCAGATAGACCGGCTTGCGCGTCAGTGCTTGCAGGTCGACCGCAGCGAAGCGCGCCAGCAGGCTGCTGCCGCAGGTCAGTACATAGCGCTCGGCGACCGGCAGTTGCTCCAGCGCTGCCGGCAGTTGGGCGCGGATGGCCCAATGGGCGCCGGGGATGTGCCGCTTGACGTAGTTGGCACTGGTGGTGAAGTCGAGCACCACGGTGCCTGCCTCTTCAAGCCAGCTGGCCAGCTGGTCGACGCCAATCTCGTTGACCTGGGGCAGGGCAGGCAAGGGCGCTTGCCAATCGCCGGACTCGCTCAAATCGGCTGGGCGAAGGTCATCGAGCACGGCCACCTGCCAACCCAGCTGCGCCAGCCACGAGGCGCTCATGTTGGCGCGCACGCCGTCATCGTCCAGCAACACGATCCGCGCCCCACGCACGCTGGCGACATGATCGGTTTCCTGCACCAGCTGGCCACCTGGCACCGAGCGGCTGCCGGGCAGGTGCCCCGCTGCATATTCCTCTGGGGTGCGCACGTCGAACAGGTAGGTGGTGCGCGCGGTTTCAGCCTGCCAGATGTGCAAGCCCTGCAGGTCGAGGCGCAGCACGCCCGCTTTGTCAGCCACCTGGCGCGCTCGCTGCGCTGCGTTGCGGCGGGTGCTGTCGCTCACTTCGCTGAACTGCCGCGCTTGGCCGTGGGCCAGCTGTTGCCCGGCCAGGGTCCAGCCGATGGTGCCATTGCGCAGGGCGGCTACCGGGTTGGGGATGCCGGCATTGAGCAGGGATTGAGTGCCAATGATGCTGCGCGTGCGCCCTGCGCAGTTGACGATGACCTGGGTATTGGGATTGGGCGCCAGCTCAGCGACGCGCAACACCAGCTCTGCTCCCGGCACACTGATGCCACCAGGAATGCTCATGGTCTGGTACTCATCGAAGCGGCGGGCGTCGAGCACCACCACATCGGCCTTGGCATCGAGCAGTGCCTGGACCTGTTCGGCGCCCAGCGACGGCGTGTGCCGAACGCTCTCTAGCAGTTCGCCAAAGGCCTTGCTCGGCACGTTGACGTCACGAAACAGCTCACCACCCGCCTCGCGCCAGCCGGCCAGGCCGCCTTCGAGCAGGGCGACATCGCTGTAGCCGAGCGTCCGCAGGCGCTGGGCAGCGATGGCGGCCAGCCCTTCGCCGTCGTCGTAGAGGGTAATGGCGGTATCGCGGCGCGGCACGCGCGCGTAGATCTCCAGCTCCAGCTTCGACAGCGGGATGTTGGCGGCGAACAGCGGGTGGTGTTGGGCGAACGGATCCTCTTCGCGCACGTCGATCAGCGCCAGCTCTTCGAAGGCCAGCAACGCACGGCGGATGTCAGGGTAACTGCGGGTGGCGATTGTGCTCATGGGGCGGAGTTCTCTTTGGACAGGTCCCAGATATTGGGCAGTTGGCTATTGCAATAGCCGGAAATGAAGGCTTTCTCGGCGCCGTCCACGGCGTACACAGCACGATGCACCGCACCGATGTTGGCGCCGTAGACGTGGATGCTGATCGACACTTGGTCGGCGAAGGCATTGCTCACCTGGTGGATGTCGCCAATGCGCGGCGAGACCGCTTCTACCTGGCCTGGGTCCAGGCGTATCGGCGCCCCCACAGCTACCAGGGGGCCCTGTTCGCTTTGGGCAAAACCCTGGGAGTACTCGGCGCCGCGCAGCATGCCGATCAGGCCCCACACCCGGTGGTCGTGGATCGGCGTGCGCTGCCCCGGGCCCCAGACGAAGCTGACTACCGAGAAGCGCTGGCGCGAATCGCAATGCAGCAAGTATTGCTGGTAACGGTCCGGGTCAGGCTGGGCCAGCGCCTCGGGCAGCCAGTCGTCGTGGGCGACCAGGCTGCGTAGCAAGGCTTGGCCCTGGTCGAGCAGGGTGGCTTCGTCGGGGTGTTGTTCGAGCAGCTCGGAGAGGGCGCCGATGAACTGACGCAGGCGCTCCAGGCGTAACGGTTGGCTCATGGTTCAGGCTCGCTCTGACGGTTGAAGGTAACCCTAGCAAACCCTCTTGATATTCTCAAAATGCAAAATGTGCATAAGCTAATATGCAAATACTGCATTTACAGTGAGGCGATTTTGTTCTGAAATCTACGCATGTCGAATGCATGAGGTTATGCCTAAAACGAATTTCACAAGGCAAGACCAAGTCGATAACTTATAAGCATTCGATTATTTAGATTTAAAAAGCATATCTCTCTTTCGCCAAGCTAAGGTCCTTCCCATGAGCGTTCAATTCATCGGCATGATTGGCCATCGGCTGTCCTCGGAGATCTTCGCCCCGCAAGGGCCGATCTTCGACAAGGCCTACATCACCCAGTCTGCGCGCATTCACGAACAGGCCGGCTTTGACCGTATTCTGGTCGGCTACTGGTCGGATCAGCCGGACGGCTTTTTGGTCACCGCACTAGCCGGCCAGGCGACTTCGCGCATTCACTTCCTGTTGGCCCATCGCCCAGGGTTCGTCGCGCCGACCTTGGCCGCACGCAAGCTGGCGACCCTTGAACATCTGCTCGATGGTCGCTTGGCGGTGCATGTGATCAGCGGTGGTAACGACGTCGAGCAGCGCAAGGACGGCGACTACCTGGAGCATGATCAGCGCTACGCGCGCACCGACGAGTTCCTCGATGTGGTGCGCAAGGTCTGGACCAGTGAAGCGCCGTTCGATCACGCCGGCACTCACTATCAGGCGCAGAATGCCTTCTCGGCGATCAAGCCGCTGCAACAGCCACACTTGCCGATCTACTTCGGCGGCTCGTCCCCCGCCGCCCTGGCGGTGGCCGGCAAGCACGCCGATGTGTTCGCCCTGTGGGGCGAGTCGCTGGAGCAGACCGCCGAGACCATCGCCGCAGTGCGCCAGCAGGCTGCGCAGCATGGCCGCGAGGTGCAGTTCAGCGTGTCGTTCCGGCCGATCATTGCCGCCACCGAGGAGGCTGCCTGGGCCAAGGCCGAAACCATCCTTGGCCAGGCGCGCCAGCGCATCGAGCAGGCCGGGCCGGTGATTGCCAACAAACCGCAGAGCGTCGGCGCCCAGCGCCTGCTCGAGACCGTGGCCAAGGGTGATCGGGTCGATGAACGGCTGTGGACCGGCATCGCCGGATTGGTCGGCGGTGGGCACAACTCCACCGCGCTGGTCGGCACGCCTGAACAGGTGGCCGATGCCTTGCTCGCTTATTACGAGCTGGGCGTCAGCACCTTCCTCATCCGCGGCTTCGATCCGCTTAGCGATGCCGAGGAATATGGCCGCGAGCTGATTCCGCTGACCCGCGCCAAAGTCGCTGCACGCAACGCCTGAGCCCTTTTTCCAATCGATAGCGACGAGACCGCACGCGCGGATCGCCACCTGCTGTGTCGCAAGCGACACCTGGAGACGAACGTGCGTTACCTGAAAACCTGGGCCGCCGCTGTGCTGGCCACCACCCTGAGTGTCAGCGCCGCCGCGCAGACCCTGGTCGTCGGCGATCAGAGCTTCAATGCCCGCGCCGTGATGGAAGCGGCCGGGGTGCTCGACGACTTGCCGTATACCCTGGAATGGAAGCAGTTCACCGCAGGCTCGCCGGTGGCCGAGGCGCTCAACGTCGGCAGCCTCGATATCGGCCTGCTAGGCGATGCGCCGCCGCTGTTTCTCGGCGCTTTGGGCGCGCCGATCAAAGTGATTGCAGTGACCCGGCAGAACCTTGGCGGGGTGGCCATCCTGGCGCGCAAGGACTCCTCGATCCACAGCCTGCAAGACCTGCGCGGCAAACGTGCGGCGATCTGGAAAGGTTCGTGGAGCCAGCAGCTACTGTTCAGCGCGCTGGACAAAGCCGGCGTACCGCGTGACTCGCTGGAGCTGCGCTACCTCAGCGCGCTGGACGCCTCGCACGCGCTCGATGGCGGCTCGGTGGATGTGATTGCCACCTGGGAGCCCTATGTCACCCAGCAGGAGCGCCAGGGCGCGCGGGTGCTGGCGACCGCCGAAGGGCTGATCCCGGCGCAGAGCTTCGTGGTCGCCAATGCCAAGGCAGTCGACAGCAAGCGGGCGCAGATCAACGATTTTCTCCAACGGATGAAAAAGGCCCGTGAGTGGACCTTGAAGGATCCGGCCAACACCGAAGCCTATGCCGATGCCTGGGCCAAGCGCACCCGCGCCGACCGCGATATTGCCCGGGTCTGGTTCGCCCGTGCGCGCACTGAGCTAGCGCCACTTAGCCCACAGGTGATCGTCGATGCGCAGAAGACCGTGGACTTCTTCGCAGGCCTTGGGCTGATCAAGGCCTATCCTGCGGCCGACCTGTTTGACAGCTCGTTTGCCGCCGCACTGCAACCGGCCACCGCGCAGGCCAAGCCATGAACAGCCTGCGCCTGGGGCTTGGCGATGCCCGCGAGGTGATCGCCGGTGGGCTGTTTTTGTCCTTCGCCACGCTCGGCGTGGTGCTGGCCAGCGATTATCCGCTGGGCTCGGCCATGCGCATGGGCGCAGGTTACTTTCCATTGCTGGTGTCGGCGGCCTTGGGCGTGCTGGGCGTAGCCCTGCTGCTGCGCGGGTTGACCGTGCGCGTCGAGGCGCAGGCAGGCGGCACGCTGTTCAGCTGGCGGCCGGGGCTGTTGGTCAGCGGCAGCATCCTGGCCTTTGCCTGGTTGCTGCCAAGCCTGGGCCTGGCCCTGGCAACGCTGCTGATGACCGTACTCAGCGGCCTGGCCCGACGCCAGGCGCGCGTCGGCGAGCTGGCGCTGCTGGGCCTGGCGCTAGGTGTGTTCAGCGTGCTGGTATTCGCCTACGGCCTGGGTTTGAACCTGCCCGTGCTGCCGACTTGAGAGACCGATATGGAACTGCTCAACCACCTCGGCCTGGGCTTTGAGGCCGCCTTTACCCTGAACAACCTGCTGTACTGCCTGATTGGCGTCACTCTTGGCACCCTGGTCGGTGTTCTGCCGGGCCTGGGGCCGGTGGCGACCATCGCCATGTTGCTGCCGATCACCTATGGCCTGAGCCCCGCAGCGGCGCTGATCATGCTGGCGGGGATTTATTACGGCGCCCAGTACGGCGGTTCGA
The DNA here is from genome assembly GCF_051129895.1 of Pseudomonas sp. Je.1.5.c. NCBI lineage: Bacteria > Pseudomonadati > Pseudomonadota > Gammaproteobacteria > Pseudomonadales > Pseudomonadaceae > Pseudomonas > Pseudomonas sp. Je.1.5.c. Next base: position 161,246 of record NZ_JBCPSP010000002.1, on the reverse strand, counting down.
CCACGGCCATTCTGGTCAACCTGCCGGGCGAGTCGTCGTCGGTGGTGACGTGCCTGGACGGCCACGCCATGGCGCGTCAGGGCCGGGCCGGGGCGGCCCTGGCGATTGCCGCGATCGGCTCGTTCGTGGCCGGCAGCCTGGCGATCCTGTTGCTGGCGGCGGCGGCCACGCCGTTGGCCGCCTTCGCCTTGAAGTTCGGCCCAGCCGAGTACTTCTCGCTGATGCTACTGGGGTTGGTCGCGGCCATCGTACTGGCCCAGGGCGATTTGCTCAAGGCCTTGGCCATGACCATCCTCGGCCTGCTGCTGGGGCTGGTGGGTAGCGACGTCAATTCGGGGGTGGAGCGCTTCACCTTCGGCCTGCCGCAGTTGTCTGACGGCATCAGTTTCGTGGTGATCTCCATGGGCCTGTTCGGCATCGCCGAGATCATCGCCAACCTTGAGCGCGAACAGGCCGGTAGCAGCCAGGTGGCCCCGGTTGGCCGCTTGTTGCCGAGCCGCGACGACTATCGCCGCTCGTGGAAGCCGATCCTGCGTGGTACTGGCTTGGGCGCGCTGCTGGGGATCTTGCCTGGGGGGGGCGCCATGCTCGGCGCGTTCGCCGCCTACCTGGTGGAAAAGCGCCTGGCCAAGGATCCGTCGCGTTTCGGCCAAGGCGCCATCGAAGGCGTCGCCGCGCCAGAGTCGGCCAACAACGCCGGGGCACAGACCTCGTTCATTCCGATGCTGGTGATGGGCCTGCCCTCCAACGCGGTGATGGCGCTGATGGCGGGGGCGATGATGATCCACGGCATCGTTCCCGGCCCGCAGGTGATCGACGAGCGCCCAGAGCTGTTCTGGGGGCTGGTGGTGAGCATGTGGATCGGCAACCTGTTGCTGCTGGTGCTCAACCTGCCGTTGGTGGGCATTTGGGTGCGGCTGCTGCGGGTGCCGTACCGGCTGCTGTATCCGGCCATTTTGCTGTTCTGCTGCATCGGCGTGTACAGCCTCAACAACAGCCTGTTCGACGTGGTGCTGAGCATGGCCTTCGGCCTACTGGGGTATCTGTTCATCAAGCTGCGCTGCGAACCGGCGCCGCTGTTGCTGGGCTACATCCTCGGGCCATTGCTGGAAGAGAACCTGCGCCGCGCGATGCTGCTGTCGCGCGGCGATGCGACGGTGTTTTTCACCCGGCCCTTGAGCCTGACCCTGCTGGTCATCGCTGCGCTGTTGGTGTTGCTGCTGCTGTCGCCGCGGCTGCGGGCCACGCGCAAGGTGGCTTTCAGTGAGGACTGAGGGGCTGCTAGGGCGCCATCGTGGGGCAAGCCCGCGCCTACGCAAGCAGCGCGGTGTGGGCGCGGGCTTGCCCCGCGATAGCGCCAGAAGGGCTGTAACAGACCATCAAACCACATCAAACAATGATCAAAAAATGAGCCAGCCATGAACCTAAAGAAACTCATCCTCGCCACCCTGGCCCTAAGCGCCGCCACCTTGGCCCAGGCCGACAACTGGCCCAGCCGCCCGCTCACCCTGATCGTGCCATTCCCCCCAGGCGGGGCCGCCGACACCGTTGGCCGCTACTACGCCGAACAGCTCTCGACTTCCCTTGGCCAACCGGTGGTAGTCGACAATAAACCCGGCGCCGGCACCGCGATCGCCGCTGAAGCCGTCGCCAAAGCCAAGCCCGATGGCTACACCTTGTCATTGGCCACCGCTGGCCAGTTGGCGATCCTGCCCAACTTGCAGGCAGTGCGTTACGACCCGATCAAGGACTTCACCCCAGTGGCCGTGTTGGCCTCGGTGCCCAATGTGGTCGCGGTAGGGCCACAAACCAAGATCGACAGCCTGCAGGCGCTGATCGATCAGGCCAAGGCCAAGCCCGGCGCACTGAGCTATTCCTCCTGCGGCAATGGCACGCTCTGCCACCTGTCTGGCGAACTGCTGAAGAACCTGGCCGGGGTCGACCTGCTGCACGTGCCGTACAAAGGCAGTGCTCCGGCCGTGACCGGGTTGCTCGGTGGTGAGGTGGATGTCGCCGTCGACACCCTGACCGTGCTCGCCCCGCAGATCCAGGCTGGCAAGCTCAAGGGCCTGGTGCTGACGAGTGCCGAACGCTCACCGCTGCTGCCCTCGGTACCCAGTGCCGACGAAGTCGGCCTGCCAGGCTTCGTCGCTTCCGGCTGGTTCGGTATCGTCCTGCCCAAAGGCGCCGAGCCGGCACTGGTCGAACGCCTGAACAACGCCATCGAGGTGATTGCCGACAAGCCAGAAACCGCCGAGCGCTTCGGCCAGCAGGGCATCAGCGTCGAGCGCAGCAGCCCGGCCGGTTTTGCCCAGGTGATCGCCGCCGACAAGGCGCGCTGGGGCGAGGTGATTCGCACCGCCCAGGTTCATATCGAATAAGCATCAGGAGCCGATCAGCCATGCGCAACCGACAGATCAAACTGGGCGCCCTGACCATGGGTTGTGGCGGCCCGGGCCGGCACAATCTATGGCTCGACCCTGAGCTGCCAGCCGATGCCAGCGTCAACATCGACTGGTACATCGACATTGCCCGTCAGGCCGAAGCGGCCTTGTTCGACCTGATGTTCATCGTCGACAGCCAGTACATCACCCCCGGCTCGCCGTCGCATTACCTCAACCGCCTAGAGCCGCTGACCCTGCTCTCGGCGCTGGCGGTGAGCACCCGTCACCTGGGCCTGGTCGGCACCTTGACCACCTCCTACAACGAGCCGTACAACGTCGCCCGGCGCTTGGCCTCGCTGGACCTGATCAGCAAGGGCCGCGCAGGCTGGAACGTGGTCACCAGTGGCGATGCCGGCACGGCAGGCAATTATGGCCGCGACGAGCACTATGACTACGACACCCGCTATGCGCGGGCGCAGGAGCATGTCGAGGTGGTGCAGGGGCTGTGGCGCTCCTACGAGGACGATGCGTTTCCCCGTGATCGGCGCACTGGCCAGTTTCTCGATCCGAGCAAGCTGCATGCCCTGAATCATAAGGGCACGCACTTTTCGGTCGTGGGGCCGCTGAACATCCAGCGCTCACCCCAGGGCCAGCCGGTGATTTTCCAGGCTGGCGACTCCGAGCAGGGGCGGGCGCTGGGCGCGGCCACGGCCGATGTCATCTTCACCCACGCCGCGAGCATCGAGCAGGGGCAGGCGTTCTATCGCGATGTCAAAGCCCGCGCCCAGCGTCTGGGGCGCGATCCAGAGCAACTGCTGGTGTTGCCCGGTGCGGAAATCTATGTCGGCGACACCGATGAACATGCCCGCGAAATCGAGCGGCATTACCATCAGCTCGATCACAGCTTCGAACTGGCGCTCAAGGAGTTCGGGCGCAATTTCGGCTGGCACGACTTCAGCCAGTACGAGCTGGATGCACCTTTTCCGCAACAGAGTCTGGAGTACGCGCGCAGCAGCTTCTTCACCAATGCCAAGCGCATTGCCGAGCAGGCCCGGGACAAGGGCTTGAGCCTGCGCCAGGCGGTCGAGTTCGGTCGCCAGTTGCGCCCCGGGGCGTTCGTCGGTTCGGCGCAGAGCGTGGCGGCGAAGATGGCCGAATGGTTCGAGGCGCGGGCGTTGGATGGCTTCAACATCTACATCGGCCATCCGGGGCAGTTGCGCCGCTTTACCCAGGAGGTGGTGCCATTGCTGCAAGAGCGTGGCGTGTACCGAACGGCCTATGAAGGAACGACCCTGCGCGAGAGCCTGGGGCTTGCGATTCCCCGCTTCAGCGCCAGCTGACGGCAGCCTGCGACGGGCTGGCGCTCAGCGCGCCTGCCCCGAACGGCGCTCGCGCAAGGCCTTGGCTACTTCGGCCTCGACCTTGTAGGCCGGTGCCTCCAGCGCGTCGTAGTTGCGCGTGTAGCGCCTTGCGAACTCTTCCACACCTAATTGTTGGTACTGCTGCACATGCTTGAGCTCGTGGGCCCACAGCGCGACATTGTCGTCGGCGTCCTGGGCATGGCGAAAAATGATGGTGTCGATCAGGGTCACCGCGTTGACATCAGGGTTTTGCAGCAGGGCATTGGCGGCGCTGATTTGCTGTTCATTGCCGACCCGAAAGCGCGCAGCATCGAGCACGGCGAAGTCGTACCAGCTTTCGAGCTGGGCGCGGATATGCAGCGGGATCGGCTCGGTGCCCTGGGTGTTGGCTTCATCACGCGCCTGGCGCAGGGCGAAGACCAGGCTGGAGGAGGCCATCAGCTCGACATCCTTGAGGATCTGGCCGGCCTGCCCGGGGTCGATCGGTGCGCAGAAACAACCCATCAGGCACACCTGGTACTGCCCTGGCGGGCACGCGTTATCGGCTGCGGCGGGCAACGCCAGGGCCAGGCCCAGCAGCAGGCTAGCGCGTTTCATTCAGCGCCCTGCCAACCAAACTGCGGCTGGCCTCCAGGACCTGGCCTTGGATCTCTGCGCTGGCCAGCATGCGCCCGACCACCAGCGCACCGACGCATTGGCTGATCAGTGCCCAGGCCAGCTCGGGGTCTTCCAGGGTGGTACTCCAGGCGCTGTGCAGGGCCACCAGCCACTGCTCGGCTTGTTCGCGCACCGGCAGCTCGGCGCGGGCGATCTCCACGCCAAGCGGTGGCAATGGGCAGCCGCCCTCGGCATCGCGCAAGTGGGCCAGGCTCAGGTACTGCTCAAGGCAGCGGGCCAAACGCTGGCGGTCGGCGCCGCGCTCGGCCAGGCGGGCGAGAGGGCTGTTGCTCAGCTCGCGGCGCACCACTTCGGTGAACAGATCGTCCTTGGAGGCAAAGTGGTTGTAGAAGGCGCCGCCGGTCAGGCCGATGGCGTTCATCAGCCCGGCAACGCCCGTGGTGGCAAAGCCGCCGCGCTTGGCCAGCGCGCCGCTGCTGGCCAGCAACTTCTCGCGGGTTTGCTGCTTGTGTTCAGTGGAGTAGCGCATGTGAAAACCTCAGCGCGCGGGCTTGACGATGGGGGCGATCATAACATAGCGTTCGTTTACTAAATGATCGTTCATCAATGGAGGTGTGCGTGACAGAACAACAAAAAGTCGTGCTGGTGATTGGTGCCGGTGATGCCACGGGCGGCGAGATCGCCAAGCGTTTTGCCCGCGAGGGCTACATTGCCTGTGTCACCCGGCGCAGCGCCGACAAGCTGCAGCCCTTGGTGGACGAGATCCGCGCTAGCGGCGGTCAGGCGCATGGGTTTAGCTCTGATGCGCGCAACGAAGAGCAGGTGGCGACGCTGATCGAAACCATCGAGCGCGATATCGGTGTCATCGAAGCGTTTGTCTTCAATATCGGCGCCAATGTGCCATGCAGCATTCTCGAAGAGACCCCGCGCAAGTTCTTCAAGATCTGGGAGATGGCCTGCTTTGCCGGATTCCTCACCGCCCAGGCGGTGGCCAAGCGGATGGTCAGCCGCGAGCGCGGCACTATCCTGTTTACCGGCGCCACCGCCGGCACCCGTGGCGCTGCCGGCTTTGCCGCCTTCGCGACGGCCAAGCACGGCTTGCGGGCGCTAGCCCAGAGCATGGCCAGGGAGCTGGGGCCGCGCAATATCCATGTCGCCCATGTGGTGGTGGATGGTGCGATCGACACCGCGTTCATCCGCGACAACTTCCCTGAGCGCTACGCCCTCAAGGACCAGGACGGCATCCTCGATCCGGCCCATATCGCCGACAGCTACTGGTTCCTGCATGCCCAGCCGCGTGATGCCTGGACCTTCGAGCTCGACCTGCGTCCGTGGGTCGAGCGCTGGTAAACCCTTCTCCCGTACAAGGACAGCAGCATGAGCAAACGTGTCGAGTTTTTCTTCGATCTGGGCAGCCCGGCCAGTTATCTGGCCTGGACCCAGCTGCCGGCACTCTGTGCGCGGCATGGCGCCGAGTTGGTGTATCGGCCAATGCTTCTGGGCGGGGTGTTCCAGGCAACCGGCAATGCCTCGCCGGTGATGGTGCCAGCCAAGGGTAAATATATGTTCGTCGACCTGCAGCGTTATGCCGAGCGCTATGGCGTGCCGTTTGGCCTGCCGCTGGGTTTCCCGATCAATACCCTGGGCTTGATGCGTGGGCTGGTTGCCACCCAGTTGCATGCACCTGAGCGATTCGAGGCGCTGCTGGCGGTACTGTTCAAGGCGCTCTGGGCGCAGCGGCTCAATCTGGGTGATGCGCCGGTGCTCGATGCCACGTTGGACGCCGCTGGCTTCGATCCGCAGCAGTTCCGCGCGTTGGCCAGTCAGGTCGAGGTCAAACAGGCGCTCAAGCAGGTGACCGAAGAAGCGGTGGCGCGTGGCGTATTTGGCGCGCCGACCTGCTTTGTCGAGGGGCAGATGTTCTTTGGTCAGGATCGCTTGGATTTTGTCGAGCAAGCGTTGGCTTGAGCTGCTTGGGCTGGTCTGTCAGTGGCGGCCTCTTCGCGGGCAAGCCCGCTCCCACAGGGCCCGCGCTGATCTGTAGGCTAGCGGGCAACCTGTAGGAGCGGGCTTGCCCGCGAAGAGGCCGCTGCTGAATCAACTCAAATCAGCCGCGCCAAACCGGTTGCAGGGCTTCATCCAAAGCCCAGTGGCCCTCACCGGGCTGTAACCGCACACCGCCCACCCAGCGCTCGCAGCCGATCAGGTCCAGGCCATAGGCTTGCCCGGCCAAGACCTGCTCACCCAGGGCTGTAAGGCTGATGGTGCGCTGCGGCCAGGCGAGCTGGGCATCGGCCTGGTCAATCAGCGGTCGAGGGCCGTCGATCAGTGGCCGCAGCAAGGCATGGAACATCATGTCACCGAGAAACGGCAGCGGCTCGCGCTCCATCATCAGTACCGCAAACACCTTGCCCATCGGCATCGGTCCTTGATCGCGCAGAATCTGCAGGGTCAGGCGCTCAGTCAACGACAGCCCGTCGTTGATCCCGGGCAACTCCTGTAATTGGCGCAGCAGCGCTGGGCCGAGCAGCGGCAGGGCGGCGTGGCGAGCATGGGCGAGTGCCGCCCACGCCTGTGGTGAGGGGGCGCGATACGCAGCCCAAGCGTCACGGGCCAATATCAGCATGGCGGCATCCACCGGCCGGCGCTGGGGCCACAGCCAAGCCAGCACTTCGGGCGCCAGTTGGCCAATGCCGATAAAACGCTGCACCCCGGGCACCTGGTCGATGGCGATCAGGCTGAGGTTCTCCGGCACCTGCTCAAGCTGGGCCAGAACCCGCAGCAAAAACAGCTGGTCATAGGCGTCGGCTTCACACCAGAGCACACCGGGCATGCGCTGACTCAAGCGGGCCAGGGCAGCGTACTCATTATCCTGGCGCTGGCGGGCTTGCTCAGGGGCAATATTGAACGCGTGGCTGATGAAATTTGCCCGTACGGCGCGGTAGCTGGGGCCATCGAGCTGTGGCACTGGGCCCATGCACAGCGGGTCGGCGTACATCTGCAACTGGCCCTTGAAACCGGCCACTTGCAGGCTGTGCTGGATGTCGTTGCCGCAGCGCCAATGGCAGGTGTCGGGGGTATCGCTGGCGACGAAGCCAGGGTGCTTGAGGGCAAAGGCGAGGGCGTCGCAGTGGGCCTTGAGCTTGGGCCAGCTGGCAAAACCCAGGTCGCGCGCGATCAAGTATTGGGCATCGGCCAGGCGCGGCGGACGCTGCGGGTCGAGGCTGCGCAGACGCTCATCGGCTTGGCCGCTGCGCAGGCGCTGCAGCAGTTCTTTGGCACGTTTGCGTTGTTGTTCGAGGTTGAGACGGCCGTTGTCGGGCTGGGTAGTAACAGACATGCGAACTCCTTGGCGAGCCTTGTCCGCTGTCAGGCTGGAGTCGTCATGGGCGATGTTCCAAGCAGGTTCCTGGGCGCAGCCCTTTCCGCGGACGGGAGGCGTCGGAGTGCGCCGCTGGCGACTATAAGCGCCCGGCGCTGGCGGTTCAAGCCTGGGCTAACAGGCGCTCGATCTGGGTGCGCTCCCAGAGGCTCAGCAGGTCGACTGGATTGGTGCCGTAGCGCTGCCAGCGCTCGACCGACCCTTCAACCCCTTGCGGGCTGCGGCAATTCAGGCAATGGGCAAGCCCTTCGCGGTCGAGCACCAGGGTCAACTGCCAGCCGCCGCTCTCTATCTCGATTTGCCCGCTGGGGTGGCGGGCGCGGATGTCGACAGGCTGTACGCCAAGCGCAGCATCACGCAGGCATTGATAGACCTCGCGGCTGGTCGGCGCATCCATGGCTTGGGTCAGAAGTTGGCCGGGGTGTTGGCGCTGATGATCTCGGCCTCGTCCTGGCCGATGTTCTTGAAGCTGTGCGCCAAGGTGGTGGGGATGTAGTAGCCATCGCCAGAGTTGAGCACGCTGACCTGGCCATCGACCCACAGCTCGATGGTGCCACGGGTCACCAGGCCACATTCCTCGCCTTCGGCGTGAACGATCGGCTCGCCCGAGTCCGCACCTGGGGCATACAGCTCACGCAGCATGCGCATCTGCCGGCCCTCGACGCTGGCGCCGACCAGCAGCATGCGCAGGCCGTTGCGACCCAGGTCGGGCTGCTCGCCGCCACGGAATACGAAGCGCTCTTCGCGCACCGGCTCGTCGAAGCTGAAGAACTCGGCCAGGGACATGGGGATCCCTTCGAGCAGTTTTTTCAGGGAGCTGACCGAAGGGCTGACACGGTTCTGCTCGATCTGCGAGATGGTCGAGTTGGTCAGGCCGCTGCGACGAGCCAGCTCCCGCTGGGAGAGGTTGTTGCGTTCACGCACCAGTTTGAGTCGTGTCCCCGTGTCCATAGCCGCCTTTTTTAACTGAAAGAGTGTGCAGGTGAAGTGTTTTCACAGGTGTAAAAAATAATAAGCGACGCATTAAAACACACTCTTGGCGGTCACGCGCAGTGCTTGTCAGCGGCGCGGCTCAGCGGGCATTGGCCACAGCCCGACCAGCAGCAACAACACCGCCACGGCGACGAACGGCAGGCGTGGATCAAGGGCGTAGACCAGGGTTCCGGCCAGCGGCCCGATCACCGCGCCCATGCCTTGGGCGGCGCCAATGGAGCCGGCAGTGGCGCCTTGTTCAGAGGCGTGCATGGCATTGGCGGCTAAGGCCGAGAACGCCGGGAAGACAAAGCCCATGCCGGCGGCGGCGATGAAGAACGAGGCCCACAGCCACTCGGCACTGCCCGCCAGCGCCGCGGTCGCGAAGCCCAGGGCTGAGATGCTGGCGCCCACTCGGATCATCTTCAGCGGCGGCCACTCCAGCCGGCGCAGGAGGATCTGCGACAGCATCAGCGCCACGCCGACCGTGGTCAGGGCGATGCCAGCGGCCTGGGCGGCTTCGGTCGAGCCCAGTTGCAGGCGGTCGAGGGCAAAAAAGCCGACGGTGATCTGCGACACCGTCACGCTGAGCATGGCGCTGAATGCCACCAACAGTGGCCGGCGCAGGCGTGGGTCGGCCAGGCGCACCGGATTTGGCGCATGGACCTGCGCCAACGGCTGGGGCTTGAGCTTGAACAGCAGCACCACGAACGCCGTCGCTGGTAGCAGCGACATGATCCAGAACGGCATGCTCAGGCTGTGCCGGGCCAGCAGCGCCGCCACGGCAGGGCCGAGCACCAGGCCGACGGCATTGGCCGCGCCCAGCGCAGCCATGGAGCGGGCGCGCTGCTGCGGTTCGACGTGGTCGGCAACCAGGGCGTTAGCCGCCACCGGTAAGGCGGCGTAGAAGGCGCCGATCATGCCGCGCGCCAGCATCAGGCCGAGAAACGCCAGTGACGCCCCCGGCAGCCAGCGCAGGGCGCCGTCGATGAACAGGCACAGCAGCCAATAGGCCAGGGTAAAACCAGCACTGCCCAGCAGCAGCACCCGGCGCCGGCCATAACGGTCGGCGGCGCGCCCCCAGGGCCGGGCGAGCATCACCCAGACCACCCCGGCCACGGTCACCGCGGCGCCGGCTTGCCAGGTGGCCAGGCCGAGCAAGCGGGCGATCGGGCCGATCAGGGCGACGAAGGCCATCATCGACATGGTGCAGGCCATGTTGACCAGCAACAGTGGGCGCAAATCCAGGGTGCTGGCGGGTTTCAGAGAAGCAGGATCCTTTGCGACATTCATGGGCAGTCCAGGGCGATACGACGAAATGAGCGTCGATGTTAGTAATAATTATTTACACCTGTCGACCCTGGCCGCTCACTCAGCGCTCATTCGCTACGACGTACAGGTCCTGGCCACATGCTACGCAACACGCCATCGCGGCGCACCAGGGCATGCACCAACGCCGCGCCCAGATGCAGCACAATGGTGGCGAACAACAGATAGCCGGCCCAGCCGTGAGCAGTGCGCAAGATCGCGTACAGCTGCAGGTCATGCGGGGCAATCGCTGGCAATTGCAACGGGCGTGGATAGCCGCCGGCCGAGAGCATCGCCCAGCCCAGCAGCGGCATCGCCAGCATCAGTGCATACAGCAGCAGATGCGAAGCGCCGGCGGCCAGGCGCTGGAGTGGCGGTATATCGCTGGGCAGTGGTGGGTGCGGCAGGGTCAGGCGCAGGGCAATGCGCAGTAGCACCAAGGCCAGCAAGGCCAGGCCCGTGGCTTTGTGCAACTCGACCATCACGGGGTGGCGCAAGGACAGGTCGCCGACCATGCTCACGCCGATCAACAGCATGGCCACGATCAGTACGGCCATCAGCCAATGCAGCAGGCGGGCCAGGGGGTGGAAGGTGGTCGGTTTCATGGACGGGCTCCGGTGTCGAGCGATTCGCGGCTGCGCCGATTGAAGGATTCTGAATACGCGGCAGAGCGAGCGGCCAGGATCGGATCGGCGGAAGGCTCGATGCCATTGGGAAGGATCAGCGGGTCGAAGTTCAGGTCGCGGCAGGCACCTTGTTCGGGGGCATCGACGGTTTCGATGACCAGGGTGCCGGCGTCGATACTGCGCCGTTCGGCAGGCCAGGGTCGGGCGGGGTCGTCCACCGCATCGCCAGGCTCGGCCAGCACCAGGCGCAAGGTCCAGCGCAGCGGGCCTTGCTTCAGGCGCTGAGCAAGGTCGTGCTGCAGGTAGCGGTTGTCCTCGACCTGGGCGGGCAGGGCGGCGAACGGCGTCTGCGCCTCGACCTGCCAGCGCACCGGCTGGGATGAGCCGTTCGCGTCGATCAGGCGAAAGGCATTGATGCTGTGATAGTGGGTGCTGGCGAAACTGTCGCTGGGCTTGTATCCAGCCGCCCACTGGCGAAACGCCGTGCTCTCGGGATGTGCGGCGAAGAACGCCTGCATCCGCGCAGGATTGGGCTTGCGCGTGGCAGGGTCGGGGGTCATGGCCAAGACCTGCTCATAAAAGGCTTCGGGAGTACTCACCGCCAACACTGGCGGATTGTTCATGCCGGTGCGCCATACCTGGCCATCATCGCTGGAAAACTGTAGCGCCAGGCTACGCACCGGCACCCCGGTATCGGGGGTGGAGGGGTTGGCGCCGCCAATGGCAAAGCGGCCGATCACCGGCACTCGCGGTTGGGCGAATACCCGCGCGCTGGACAGGGATGCGGCCTGGCCGCTGCTCTGGAAATAGCCGCTGACGCACACGCCCTTGGCGTGGTTCTTGCGATAACCCGGATGATGTCCGGCCTGGGCTTCGAAGGTGTCGATGATGCGTTGCGGCGTTAGCGCGGGGCTACCGATCCAGCCAGCGGCATAGGCAAAGCCGGCGCTCACGGCCAGCAGGCCGGCGCCAATGCCGGCCAGGCGCCATGCCTTGGCCGGGCCGCTCAGGGGTGTGTTCATGTGCAAGGTCCGGGTGGGTGAATGTGCCGGTACGACGTGGCAGGGGGAAATTTATTCCACCGGCTTGGGAATAGATTTCGTCGCAAGGCGTCTGCCCCTTACACTGACAGCCCATGGGCCGGGACCTCACCATGCACGATCTGGACGAACATCAGTGGCGCGAGCTGCTCCTGCGTCTGCGCCGCTTCGCCTTGTGGCTGACCCGCGAATCGGCCAGCGCCGACGACCTGGTCCAGGCTACGGTCGAGCGCGCCCTGAGCCGTGGCCGCCAGCAGCGCGAGGCCGACGCCCTGCGGCCCTGGCTGTTCACCATCCTGTACCGGCTGTTTCTCGATGGTAAACGCCGTGATCGCCTGCACGCCCGCTGGCTGGCGTGGTTCGGCCGGGCGCAGCAGGGCAGTGAGCCGCTGGGCGACAACACCGAAGACATCATCCTCGCCCAGGCCGATCTGCAGGCCTTCGGCCAATTGTCGGCCGAGCAGCGCGCCTTGCTGTTGCTGGTGAGCGTCGAGGGGCTGAGCTACAAAGAGGCCGCCGTGGCCTTGAACATTCCCATCGGTACGGTGATGTCGCGCTTGTCGCGCGCCCGCGCCGCGCTGCGTGACCTGACCGAGGGCAACCCGACGCCCCCGGCCTTGCGGAGACTCAAATGACACGCCTGATCCCCACCGAGGACGAGTTGCATGCCTACGTCGACGAGCGCCTGGAGCCTGCCCGTCGGGCGGCAGTGCAGGCGTGGCTGGCGGCCAATCCACACGAGGCTGCGCGGATCGAAGCCTGGCGCAGCGACGCCCGCCGCTTACGGGCAGCCTTGGCGGGGATGGGCGAGCTGGCGCCAGGGCCGCAGCTGGATCTTGCTCAGGTACGCCGGCGTGTGCGTCAGCGCCGTCAACGCCGGCTGGCCAGTGCCGCGGTGCTGCTGCTGGCGCTCGGGGTAGGTGGGCTGGGGGGCTGGCAGGCGCGCCAGGCCACGTTGGTTGCCAGTGACCTGCCGATGGCCGATGCGGTCCAGGCCCACCGCTTGTTCGTCGGCACCAGCGCCTTGGACATCCAGGCCAGCGATCCGGCCCAGTTGCAGGCGTGGCTGGGCCGGCACTTCAACCGCGTTGGCCAGTTACCTGACTTGGCAGGCTATGGCTTCCAGCCGGTGGGCGCGCGGCTTTTGAGCAACGAGCAGGGGCCTGCGGCGCTATTGGTGTTCCAGGACCGCCAGGGCCAGCGCATCAGCCTGTTCCTGCGCTCGCCCGGTGAGCGTTTTGACAAGATGCCCAGCGGCCAACGCACCGATGGCCAGCTGGAGGCGCGCTATTGGTCGCATGGCGCCTATAACTTCGCCTTGGTCAGTGCGGCGGACGATCAGCGCAGCGAGTCGCTGCGCCAGGTGTTGGGTGTGAGTTTGTGAATCAGTCATGGCAGCAGTGTGGCTTACCCGGCTGCTGCTCATAGCGATCATGGTGACGCACCCAGTCCATCGTCCCGCCTTCATTGCGCCCTAGCGGGGCCAGGTCGAGGAAGTTGTACGCCCCGACCAGGATGTCCAGCCCACGGGCGTAGGTCGAGTAGGTGTGATACAGCTGGCCATCAGCCGCCCGGTAGAACGCGCTCAGGCCAGGCAGCTCGCTCTCATCGCCCTGGTAGGGTTCATAGTTGTACTGCTCGCTGCCATCGGTGGCGACGCTGACCGCAAAGTCGCGATTGAAGCTGCTGCCGTGCGATGAATACCAGGGGAACTGCCAGCCCATGCGCCTGCGAAACGCCTGAAACTCGGGATAGGGCGCCTGAGACACGGCGACCAGCGCGACATCGTGGTGGGCCAGGTGCAGGTTGGCACCGTCGAAGTGATCGGCAAGGAATGAACAGCCAGGGCAGCCTTCGCTCCAGCCTTCGACGAACATGAAATGGTACAGCAGCAACTGGCTGCGCCCGCCGAACAGCGCGGCCAGATCGACTTCGCCCTCGGGGCCATGGAAGCGATAGTCGTGCTCGAGCTTGACCCAGGGCAGGGCTTGGCGGGCGGCACTGAGTTCATCGCGTTGGTGAGTGAAGGCCTTCTCATGCAGCCACAGTTGGCGGCGCGCGGCGAGCCATTGGCTGCGCGAGACCACCTCGTGCTTGGGATCTGAGTTGCTCATGGCGTGGGCTCCAGGCTGTGGGGTTCAGCACTGGTCGAGCAGCGAACGGGGGATTCGACAGGTTGGGCTTGGGTAAGCGACGGACGGGTATTGGAGTGGCGGCGCCCGAAAACGCCGTCGAGATCGAGCGCCGCCGCCCCCCCACATGGGCCTATATGATTTGGCTGAGTAGCCCTGGCGCAGGGTGACAAATTGCAATCACGATTGTGAGTTCAATGTTCAAGGATGCATGGATTCAATCAACGCCCAAAGCCGCGGATCATTGAAATCGTCGATCACCAATTGCGCCCCAGCAGCCAGCAAGCGCTCTTGGGTCTGCGTAGTGGCAATGCCCACGGTAAAGATCCCGGCGCCGCTGGCAGCCTGTACGCCGGGCAGGGAATCTTCGAACGCCAACGCTTGCCTGGCACTGGTATTGAGCTGCTGCAGGCCAGTGAGGTAGGGCAGCGGATCAGGCTTGGGACGGGCCAGCTCCTCGGCCACCAGCACATGCTCGAAGCGCTCGCCCAAACCCATGGCATTGAGCATGTGCTCAGCGTTCAGGCGTGGCGCATTGGTCACCACGCACATGCCGATGTGCTGCGCCTGGGCATGTGCGAGCAGACGCAACAGGCCTGGCAGCGGTTGCAACTGCGGCGACATCTCGCGGAACAAGGCTTCTTTGCGGTCGGCCAGTGCCTGGCACTGCTGGCTCGTGGCCTGTGGAAACAACTCCTTGAACAGCGCGCCATTGGCCCGTCCACTGACCTGGTCATCGAACTGGGCCTGGCTCAGCTGGCGCCCGTCGTACTCGTGCAACAGCTGGCGGAAGGCTTGCAGGTGCAAGGTGTCGGTATCGGTGAGGGTGCCATCGAGGTCGAACAGCAGGGCATTGAGCATGGGGCTTCCAAGGGCTTAAACGTTTAATCCTGAGCATCATAGCCAAAGCCGACGACGAAGGGGGCTGTTCAGTGTTCTCCAAAAAGAGTACAAATGTGCTCCATGGACACTATGACCCCCAAACGCCGCGCCATCCTGGCCTTCATCCGTGAGCGCATCACCGATCATGGCCAACCGCCGAGCCTGGCCGATATCGCCGAGCGCTTCGGTTTTGCCTCGCGCAGCGTGGCGCGCAAGCACATCACCGCCCTGTGCCAGGCTGGATACATCGACGTCACGCCCAACCAGGCGCGTGGCATTCGCCTGGCCGAGCCGTTGCGCCGCCCGGAAATCCTCGAACTGCCCGTGCTCGGGCAAGTGGCCGCCGGTGCGCCGATCGGCCCTGACCTGGACATCCACGAACAGCTGCTGCTCGACCCCAGCCTGTTTCGTCGCACCCCCGATTACCTGCTCAAGGTGCGCGGGGAGTCGATGATCGATGACGGCATCTTCGATGGCGACCTGGTCGGCATCCGCCAAGAAGGCGAGGCCCGCGATGGGCAGATCGTCGTCGCCCGGCTGGACGGCGAGGTGACCATCAAGCGCCTGCAACGTACCCCCGGCGGCTATCGGTTGCTGCCGCGTAACCCGGCGTACGCTCCGATCGAGGTAGGGCCTGAGCGTGAGTTGGTTATCGAAGGTGTGTTCTGCGGCCTGTTGAGGCGTGACTGATGGGCGCGGTAGTCGATCTGGACGGCTTGCTCGATCAGCGGCGGATTTGGCGTGGTCGGCAAACCCAGGCACGCCCGCTCGGCCTGCAACCGACCGGGCATATGAGCCTGGACCAGCGGCTGCCGGAAGGCGGTTGGCCCGCTTCGGCGCTGAGTGAGTTGCTGCTGGCCAGCCCCGGTTGTGGTGAGCTGCAGTTGCTTTGGCCAAGCCTGGCGCGGTTGACTGCTGAAGGTGGCCGGGTGGTGCTGGTAGCGCCGCCGTTCATACCCTACGCACCTGCCTGGCAAGCGGCGGGGGTGGATTTGCGCTGGTTGGTGCAGATCGAGGCCGAGCCCGCAGACGCGTTGTGGGCTGCCGAGCAATGTTTGCGCTCCGGCAGTTGCGCAGCGGTGCTGTGCTGGCCCGAGCGTGCTGATGACCGGGCCTTGCGCCGTTTGCAGGTGGCCGCCGAAACCGGCCAGGCGCTGGCCTTTGCCTGCCGACCGCAGCAGGCTGCGCACAACCCTTCACCTGCGGCGCTGCGCCTGGCGATCGATACCCGTCCGGCCCAATGGCGGGTGCTCAAGTGCCGGGGTGGCATGCCGCCTGCTGCGCCCATCGCCAGCTCAGCTCACTGAGGGTGAAGTATGCTTTGGGCCTGCATTGTCTTTCCTCAGCTGGCGCTGGATACGGTATTGCGCGAGCGTGATGAGCCCGACTGCGCCTTGGTCTTGATGGGTGGCCCGAGCCAGCGCCGGGTGCTGCAATCGGTCAACTGCGCAGCAGCGAAGCTGGGCCTGCGCGCCGGGCAGACGCTGACCGCCGCACGGGCACTGGCCGATGGCTTTACTTGCGTTGAGGTCGATCCTGCGCGGGTTGATCAGGTCCAGCAACTGTTGGCCGCCTGGGCCTATCGCTTCAGTGCCCAGGTGAGTTTGCACTATCCACGCGCCTTGCTCCTGGAAGTGGGTTCGAGCTTGCAATTGTTCGGGCCGTGGCCGCTGTTCGAAGCGCGCCTGCGTCAGGAGCTGGAGGCGTTGGGCCTGCGTCACCGGATTGTCGTTGCCAGCAACCCGGTGGCGGCACGGATGCTCGCCAATGCCCATGATGGCTTGGCGGTGACCTGCGCCGAGCAGACCCGCGCCGCCTTGTTGCAGCTGCCTATTGGCAAGATCGGTCTTCCCGCTGATACCGCCCAGGCCTTCGCCCGCATGGGCTTGCGCCGCCTGGGCGAGGTCTTGGCCTTGCCGCGTGAGGCGCTGGCTCGACGCTTCGCCGCTCAGGTGCAGTTGCATCTGGATCAATTGTTGGGTGTGCGCAGCGTGGGCCTGGATTTCTATCAACCACCGGATCGCTTCGAAACGCGGCTAGAGCTGAATTTCGACGTCGAATCCCATCAGGCCTTATTGTTCCCCTTGCGGCGGATGATCGGCGACCTGGCTGCGTTTCTGGCCGGCCGCGACTGCGGCGTGCAGCGTTTCGAGCTGCACCTGGAGCACGTCGAAGGGCCAGACACGCGGCTCATGGTTGGCCTGCTATCGGCCGAACGCGATGCAGCCATGCTCTTTGAGCTGGCGCGGGGTCGGCTGGAGCCGCTGCGCATCCCGGCACCGGTGCGTAACCTGCGCCTGCTGGCCGAAGACCTGCCAGCGTTCGTGCCTCAGCATCAGGCCCTGTTCGACCCCAGGGCGCAGCAGACCCAAGCTTGGCCGCAACTGCGCGAGCGGTTGCGCGCACGTCTGGGCGACGAGGCGGTCAAGGGCCTGCGCGCCGAAGCCGATCATCGTCCTGAGTGCGCCTGGCAGTTGAACGACCTGGGAACGTGCGGGGCATTGCAAGTCACTCCAGGCAGTCGTCCGGGCTGGTTATTGGCGGCACCACAGCGGCTGCCGGAGTCTGGCGTTCAACTGTTGGGGCAGGCCGAGCGCATCGAGTCGGGTTGGTGGGATGGTGGCGATGTGCGCCGAGACTATTACCGCATCGAAACCCGCGAAGGCTTGCGCGGCTGGGCTTATCAAGACCTCGCCGCCCCCGGCCCGCTGTGGCTGCAAGGCTGGTTCGCATGACTGCGCTGGCTTACGCCGAACTGCACTGCCTGTCCAACTTCAGTTTCCAGCGCGGTGCTTCCAGCGCCGATGAACTGTTTCGACGGGCCCGTGAGCAAGGTTATCAAGCCTTGGCCATTACCGACGAATGCACCTTGGCAGGTATCGTGCGCGCCTGGCAGGCGGCCAAGGCGCATCAACTGCGCTTGATCGTCGGCAGTGAGATGCGCGTGCAGGATGGCCCCAAGCTGGTGTTGCTGGTCGAGGATCTCAGTGGCTATCAAAGCCTGTGTGCGCTGATCACCCGCGCTCGTCGGCGTGCACAGAAAGGCGAGTATCAGGTACTGGCCGATGACCTTCAGGCCCACGCCAAGGGCTTGCTCGCGCTGTGGATCCCAGACGATCCAGATGAGCCTGCAGCGGGTCAATGGCTGCAGTCGTTGTTTGCCGAGCGCCTGTGGCTAGCGGTGCACCTGCATCGGGGCAGTGATGATGCTGGCCGGCTGGCGCGCCTGCGTGCACTGGCCGCTCGGCTAGGGATTGGCGCGGTGGCCTGCGGCGATGTGCACATGCATAGCCGCGGTCGGCGCGCCCTGCAAGACTGCATGACCGCCGTGCGCCAGCATTGCAGCATGGCTGAGGCGGGCCGTTATCTGTTCGCCAATGGTGAACGCCACCTGCGTCCTTTGGCGCAATTGAGCGAGCTGTATTCGCCCGAGCTGCTCGCTGAAAGCCTGGTCATCGCCGAGCGCTGCCAGTTCGACCTGGGCCAGCTCAAGTACCAGTACCCCCGCGAGCTGGTACCAGCAGGGCAGAGCCCGGCCAGTTGGCTGCGTCACCTGTGCGAGCAAGGCGTGCCCAAGCGTTGGCCGAATGGCCCAGGCGCCAAGGTGTTCGAGGCTTTGCAGCGAGAGTTGGCGCTCATCGAGGAGCTGGGTTACGAGAGCTATTTTCTTACCGTTCACGACATCGTCGATTTTGCCCGCAAGCAGTCGATCCTTTGTCAGGGCCGCGGTTCGGCGGCCAACTCGGTCGTGTGTTTCGTGCTCGGTATCACTGAACTCGATCCGATGGAGCACCACTTGTTGTTCGAGCGTTTTCTGTCTCGCGAGCGCAACGAGCCGCCGGACATCGACGTCGACTTCGAGCACAACCGCCGCGAGGAAGTCATCCAGTACGTTTTCCGTCGTTATGGCCGGCACCGCGCCGCACTGACTGCGGTGGTCAGCACCTATCATGCTGCCGGGGCGGTGCGCGATGTGGCCCGGGTGCTGGGGCTGCCCGCCGATCAGGTCGACGCGTTGGCCAAGTGTTGTGGCCGCTGGAGTGATCGCATCCCCGATGCCGAGCGCCTGGCCGAGGCCGGTTTTGAGGCCCAAAGCCCGTCGCTGCGGCGCATTCTGGTGCTGGCCGGGGAGTTGATTGGTTTTCCCAGGCACCTGTCGCAGCACCCCGGTGGCTTCGTCATCTGCGAGCAACCGCTGGACCAGCTGGTGCCTGTGGAAAATGCCGCCATGCCTGAGCGCACGGTAATCCAGTGGGACAAGGACGATCTGGACCTGGTCGGGCTGCTCAAGGTCGATGTGCTCGCCTTGGGCATGCTCAGTGCCTTGCGTCGCTGTTTCGATCTGATCGCGCTGCATCGTGGTCGGCAGTTGAGTTTGGCCACCATTCCCAGCGAAGACCCCGCCACCTACGCCATGATCAGCCGCGCCGAGACCATGGGCGTGTTCCAGATCGAGTCGCGGGCACAGATGGCCATGCTGCCGCGTCTGAAACCAACCACGTTTTACGATCTGGTCATTGAAGTGGCCATCGTCCGCCCAGGGCCGATCCAGGGCGACATGGTCCACCCCTACCTGCGCAGACGTCTCAAGCAAGAGCCGATTACCTATCCCTCGCCAGCCTTGAAAGCGGTTTTCGAGCGCACCTTGGGCGTTCCGCTGTTTCAGGAACAGGTGATGGAGCTGGCCATGGTCGCCGCCGACTACAGCCCTGGCGAGGCCGATCAGCTACGCCGCAGCATGGCCGCCTGGAAGCGCCATGGCGGGCTGGAGCCGCACCGCGAGCGGCTGCTCAAGGGCATGCTGCGCAATGGTTACGAGCTGGCGTTCGCCGAGCGCATTTTCGAACAGATCAAAGGCTTCGGCAGTTATGGCTTCCCCGAGTCGCATGCGGCCAGTTTTGCCTTGCTCTGCTATGCCAGCAGCTGGTTGAAATGTCACGAACCGGCGATCTTCACCTGCGCCCTGGTCAACAGCTGGCCGATGGGCTTCTACAGCCCTGATCAGTTGCTGCAAGAAGCCCGTCGCCAGGGCATCGAGGTGCGTCCGGTGGATGTCTTTCACAGTGACTGGGATTGCACGCTGGAGCCGTTGGGGCAGGGCGCTTTGGCGATTCGCCTGGGGCTGCGGCAGATCCGTGGGTTTGCCGAAGTCGATGCCCGCAGGCTTGAGCAGGCCAGGGCGCAGCGGCCCTGGCGCGATGTCGAAGACTTGTGCCTGCGCGCTGAGCTCGACAGCCGGGCGCGCACCCGGCTGGCCGATGCCGGGGCATTGCGAGCGCTGGCCCAGGATCGCCATCAAGCCCGCTGGCAGGTGGCTGCGGTGCAGGCGCAATTACCCTTGTTCGCAGAGGTGCAGGCCAGCCCTGAGCGCGCGGTGGCGCTGCCCGAGCCGACAGTGGGCGAGGATCTGCTGGCGGACTACGACACCCTCGGCACCACGCTTGGCCCCCATCCGTTGACTTTGCTCAGGCCACGCTTGCGGGCGTTAGGCTGCCGTAGTTCAAGTGAGCTGGCCGAGCTCGAGCATGGCGATCACATTGCCGTGGCGGGTTTGGTGGTGGGCCGCCAGCGGCCACAGACGGCCAGCGGGGTGACGTTCGTCACCCTTGAAGATGAGTCGGGGATGGTCAATGTGGTGGTCTGGCGCGAGCTGGCCGAGCGCCAACGGCGGGCGCTGGTGGGGTCGCAGTTACTCAAGGTCAGCGGCAGGCTGGAGCAGGAGAATGGCGTCAGGCACCTGATTGCGCGCAAGCTGGAGGACGTCAGCCCGCTGTTGCTGGGGCTGGATGTGCGTAGCCGGGATTTTCATTGAGGTCTTGTGCTCTATAGTACCGCCCTCATCGCGGGGTTTTGTGGGAGCGGGCTTGCCCCGCGATGAGGCCGGCACTGACAAACAACTACTCGCTCAAACCATCGCCAACCGCTGCTTGCGTGTCGGCGCTGGCAACGCCTGGTCAATCGCCCGCAGATCCTCTTCGCTCAATTTCAATGAGGCCGCCCCCGCATTGAGCTGCACATGCCGCGGGTTGACCGCCTTGGGGATGGCAATCACCCCATCTGAGCGGGTCACCCAGGCCAAGCTGACTTGCGCAGGAGTTGCCCCAAGGCGCTCGGCAATTTCGGCCAAAAGCGGATGCTTGAGCAATCGCCCGGCCTGCGCCAGTGGGCAGTAGGCCATGGTCGGCAAGCCATTGGCCTGGCTCCAGGGCAGCAGGTCGAATTCGATGCCGCGCTCAGCTGGGTTGTACAGCACCTGGTTGGTGGCGCAGTCGCTGTTATCCAGTTCATGCAAATCGTCGAGATCGAAGTTGGACACCCCCCAACGGCGAATCTTGCCTTGCTCGCGCAGACGCTCGAAGGCCTCCACGGTTTCTGCCAGCGGATACTGGCCGCGCCAGTGCAACAGGTACAGGTCGATGCAGTCGGTGCCCAAGCGCTTGAGGCTGCGCTCGCAGGCCAGCGGTAGAGCACGCTGGCTGGCGTTGTGCGGGTAGACCTTGCTGACCAGAAACACCTGCTCGCGACGGCCGAGCATGGCTTGGCCGACGACCTCCTCGGCGCCACCCTCGGCGTACATCTCTGCGGTGTCGATCAGGCTCAGCCCCAGCTCGATGCCTTGCTGCAGGGCGGTGACTTCGGCGCGGCGCCGAGCAGGATCTTCGCCCATGTACCAGGTGCCCTGGCCAATGGCCGGAACGCTTATGCCTGCAAGCTTTACTGAACGCATGTCACCTCCGGTAGATGGGTATTGCACAACACGACCTCGAGCAGCGCCTCGGCTGCGGTGGACAGCTTGTGGTCGCTTAGTGCCATGACGCCGATGCGCCGCTCAACGCTCGGCTCGACCAGGGCCACGCAGCGCGCACCGAGCTCTTGCATCTGGTTGATGCACAGCGCCGGCACCGCGCTGACCCCCAGCCCATTGGCAACCATGCGGCCGATGGTCGACAGTTGATGGCTCTCGAACGCCACTGTCAGCTTGCCGTGCCCGGCGGCAATGTTCTGCTCCAGCAGCAAGCGCACCGCCGACGGGCGTTGCAAGGCGATGAAATCTTCGGCCAGCAGTTGCTGCCAGGTGACTTGCGGCTGCCGGGCCAGCGGCGAGTCGCCAGGTACCACGGCGACGAAGCGATCCAGGTACAGCGGATGAAAGCGTAGCCCATCGAGGTTGTCCGGCTCGAAGCCAATGCCCAGTTCGACGCGCCGGTGGCGCACCAGTTCCAGCACCTGTTCGTTGATCACGTCATGGACGGTAACGTTCACCTTCGGATAGCGCTGGCGGAACACTTTCAGCGACTGTGGCAGCAGGTTGCCAGCAAAGGCTGGCATGGCCGCGACCGACACCCGGCCAAGCTGCAAGGTAAAGCGCTGGCGCAGCATTTCTTCGGTGTCGTCCCAATCGGCCAGCAGGCGCCGGGCCAGCGGCAGCAGCACCTCGCCTTCTGGGGTCAGGCTGACGCTGCGGGTGGTGCGGGTGAGCAGGGCGCCGCCGAGGTTGTCCTCCAGCGCCTTGATGGTCAAGCTCAACGCCGGTTGCGAGACGTGCAGGTGCTCGCCGGCCTGGGCGAAGCTTTGATACTTGGCCACGGTGATGAAGGCGCGTAGCTGCTTGACGTTCATGCGGGGCTCGACCTTTGTTTTGGAAAAGTTATCAATCGATGACGAAAACAAAATTAACAAATCAGTCGCCAGCGGTGAAGATGGCTGCACGCACAAACAACTACAAAGGCGGATCAGCATGGCCGGACTGGACAAGCGCGTTGCAACCTACGAACAGGCCCTCGAAGGCCTGACCGACAACATGACGGTACTGGCCGGCGGCTTCGGCCTGTGCGGCATCCCCGAGAACCTCATCGCGCAAATCAAGCGTCTGGGCGTCAAGGGCCTGACCGTGGTTTCCAACAACTGCGGCGTCGATGGCTTTGGCCTGGGCGTGCTGCTCGAAGACCGGCAGATCCGCAAGATGATCGCCTCCTACGTCGGCGAGAACGCCGAGTTCGAACGCCAGCTGCTCAGCGGCGAGCTGGAGGTCGAGCTGACCCCACAAGGTACCTTGGCCGAGAAAATGCGCGCCGGTGGTGCTGGCATCCCGGCGTTCTATACCGCCACCGGCTACGGCACCCCGGTTGCCGAAGGCAAGGAAGTGCGCGAGTTCAACGGGCGCAAGTACATTCTCGAAGAAGCCATCACCGGCGACTTCGCCATCGTCAAAGGCTGGAAGGCCGATCACTACGGCAACGTGGTGTACCGCAACACTGCGCAAAACTTCAATCCACTGGCGGCCACCGCCGGCAAGATCACCGTGGTCGAAGTCGAGGAAATCGTCGAGCCTGGCGTGCTGTTGCCCAGCGAGATCCACACCCCAGGCATCTATGTCGATCGGGTCATCGTCGGCACCTTCGAGAAGCGCATCGAAAAGCGCACCGTCAAGGCCTGAGCGCCGTCCACAGAACAACAAAGAGATCCAGACCATGGCACTGACCCGCGAACAGATGGCTCAACGCGTTGCCCGTGAACTGAAGGACGGCTACTACGTCAACCTCGGTATCGGTATCCCGACCCTGGTGGCCAACTACGTACCCGCCGACATGGACGTGATGCTGCAATCGGAAAACGGCCTGCTCGGCATGGGCGAATTCCCCACTGAAAGCACCCTCGACGCCGACATGATCAACGCCGGCAAACAAACGGTCACCGCCCGCCGCGGTGCCTCGATCTTCGATTCGGCGCAATCGTTCGCCATGATCCGTGGCGGCCACGTCGACCTCACCGTGCTGGGCGCGTTCGAAGTGGACGTGGAGGGCAACATCGCCTCCTGGATGATCCCCGGCAAGTTGGTCAAGGGCATGGGCGGGGCGATGGACCTGGTCGCCGGTGCCGACAACATCATCGTCACCATGACCCACGCCTCCAAGGATGGCGAGTCCAAGTTGCTGTCGCGCTGCAGCCTGCCGCTAACCGGTGCTGGTTGCATTCGCAAGGTGTTGACCGACCTGGCTTACCTTGAGATCGAAAACGGCGCGTTCATCCTGCGCGAGACGGCGCCTGGGGTGAGCGTCGAGGAAATCATCGAGAAGACCGCAGGCAAGCTGATCGTGGCCGATGATGTGAAGGAAATGACCTTCTGATAGCCGCTTGAATACCGTGGGAGCGGGCTGGCCCCGCGATAGCCTTGATCGGGACAACTGGGTTGTCTGTCGGCACGCTATCGCGGGGCCAGCCCGCTTCCACGGTTTTTGCGTTTGTTACAGCCAATAAAATCAATAAAAGGAAAATCCCGTGGCCGCTGAAATCCAAGACAGCCGCTCCGCTCGCTTTGCCCTGCGTTGCTCGAACTGGGCTGAACGCTGGTTCCCTGATTCCTGGGTGTTCGCCGCCCTGGCGGTGGTGCTGGTGTGTATCGGCGCACTGGTGATGGGCGCCAAGCCGACCGACACCGCCAAGGCCTTTGGCGATGGTTTCTGGAGCCTGATCCCGTTCACCATGCAGATGGCTTTCGTGGTCATCGGCGGCTATGTGGTCGCCAGCTCGCCACCGGCGGCGCGGCTGATCGATCGCCTGGCGCGCATCCCCAAAAATGGTCGCTCGGCGGTGTGCTGGGTGGCGCTGATCTCGATGCTCGCCTCGTTGCTCAACTGGGGCTTGTCGCTGGTGTTCGGCGGTTTGCTGGTGCGCGCGTTGGCCCGTCGTACCGACCTGAAGATGGACTACCGCGCAGCCGGCGCAGCAGCCTACCTGGGCCTGGGCGCGGTGTGGGCGCTGGGCCTGTCGTCCTCGGCGGCGCAGCTGCAGGCCAACCCTGCCAGCCTGCCACCGTCGATCTTGTCCATTACCGGGGTGATCCCGTTCACCGAAACCATTTTCCTTTGGCAATCCGGCGTGCTGCTGGCGGCGCTGGTGATCGTCTCGCTGGTGGTCGCCTATGCCACCGCGCCTGGCCCAGGCAGCGCCCGCAGCGCCGAGGCGTGCGGCGTCGACCCAAGCTTTAGCGCGCCGCCACCGCCGCAGCGCACCCGTCCTGGCGAATGGCTGGAATACAGCCCGATCCTGATCCTGCTGTTGGTGGCGCTGGCCGCCGGTTGGCTGTACCAGGAGTTCGCGACCAAACCTGCGATCACCGCTATCTCCGGCCTGAACACCTACAACCTGCTGTTCATCATGCTCGGCGCCTTGCTGCACTGGCGTCCGCGCAGCTTTCTCGATGCGGTGACCCGCGCGGTGCCGACCACCACTGGGGTGCTGATCCAGTTCCCGCTGTATGGCTCGATCGCCGCCATCCTCACCCAGGTCAAGGGTGTGGATGAGCAGACCCTGGCCCACCACATCTCGACCTTCTTCGTGCAGATCGCCTCGCACGACACCTATGCCGTGCTCATGGGGGTGTACTCGGCGGTGCTGGGCTTCTTCATCCCGTCCGGTGGCGGCAAGTGGATCATCGAGGCGCCTTACGTGATGCTGGTGGCCAATGACCTGCACTATCACCTGGGCTGGGCCGTGCAGATCTACAACGCCGCCGAGGCGCTGCCGAACCTGATCAACCCGTTCTACATGCTGCCGCTGCTCGGGGTGCTGGGACTCAAGGCGCGCGACCTGATCGGCTTCTCGTTCGTCCAGCTGTTGGTGCATGTGCCATTGGTCCTGGTCTTGCTTTGGGCGCTGGGCACGACGCTGCAGTATGTGCCGCCTGTGATGCCTTGATTTAACGCGCCGGCCTCCTTACAGGGGGCCGGACGCGATCGCAAGAGGAGGGGCGCAGAAGAAGTCCGCTCGTGTTCGAATTTTGTTGATTTGTCGATAACTATTCCCAACCGAGAATCGTTATCACTGGGATGCCGATCAACCCGGCAGCCAAGGACATTCATCAAATCGAACAAGGAGTATGGCAGCGATGTTCGCGCCCTTTAGCCGTTCCATGACCCTCACCCTGGGTCTATGTGCCACCGCCATCAGCCCGTTGTCACAGGCTGAGCAGACCGAGCCGAGGTCTGCGGACGGGGTGCTGGAGCTCGGCTCCACCGAGATTCTCGCCCAGGGCCTGGGCAGCACCACTGAGCACACCGGCTCCTACACCACCGGTAGCATGAGCGCTGCCACCCGTTTGAACCTGTCGATCAAGGAAACCCCACAGTCGGTTTCGGTGCTGACGCGCCAGCAGCTCGACGATTTCCAGCTCAGCACCCTGTCCGAAGCCATGGCCCACGTCACGGGCGTCACGGTGCAGCGCAACGACTCCGAGCGGCCGGCGTACTACGCGCGCGGCTACGCCATCAACAACTTCCAGATCGATGGGATGCTCAACACCTTCTCGGGCCTGAAGTCGGACTCGGACACCATCATCTATGACCGCATCGAGGTGGTGCGCGGGGCTACCGGCCTGACCACTGGCGCCGGGGATCCCTCCGGGACCATCGCCATGGTGCGCAAACGCCCGACCCATCAGCTGGCGGTCAAGAGCGGCGTCAGCGCTGGCAGTTTTGACAACTACTACAGCTACCTGGATGTCGGCGGGCCGCTGGGCTGGGATGGCCGCCTGCGCGGGCGGACGGTGCTGGCTTACCGGGATGCCAAGTCACATATGAACAACTACGCCACCCAGCGTGAAGTGGCGTACGGCATCCTTGAAGCGGACCTGACCGACAGCACCGTGTTGGCGGTGGGCTATGACTACCAGAACAAGCATGTCCAGGGCTCCTCCTGGGGTACGGTGCCTTACTGGAACGCCGATGGCAGCAAGGCCCATCTGCCGCGCTCGACCAACCTGGCCGCGCCTTGGTCGTCCTGGCCGCTGAAAGACCAGACGGCCTTCATCACCCTCGACCAGCAGCTGGCCAACGACTGGAAACTCAAGGCTGCCTACACCCATCGCCAGAGCGACACCGACGGCAAGGTGTACTACGGCGGCAATGGCTTTCCCGCAGCGGACCGCAGCGGCATGCGCGCCTGGTACTCGCACTTTGCCGGCGAGGAAAAAATGGATGCGCTGGACCTCAACCTGGCCGGCCCTTATCAACTGCTGGGGCGCAGCCATGACTTCATGGTCGGCTATGGCGTTTCGGAACGGCGCAACCGTTCACCGCACTTTGCCGGTAGTACTGTTCCACCCGGCTACGATGTGATCCCTGACTGGAAATATCTCGGCTCGGTGCCCAAGTTCAGCGACTACGACACCGGCCTGGACTCGTCGCGTTCGAGCACCAAGCAGAAAGCCGGTTACATCGCGACCCGGCTGAACCCGACTGACCGCCTGCATTTCGTTCTCGGTAGCCGCTATGGCAGTTGGCAGAGCGAGAGCAAGTCGTGGAAGTACGACGCCGACCTCAATGTGACCCGTTCTACTCGCAGCCAACAAACCCAGAATGATCAATGGACGCCGTACGCCGGGGTGCTGTACGACCTGAGCGAGCAGTTCACCGCGTATGTCAGCTACACCGATATCTTCAACCCGCAGACGCTCAAGGATGTCAGCGACAAGTACCTGGAGCCTATCGTTGGCAAGGTCTATGAGGTGGGCCTGAAGGGCAGTGTGTTCGATGATCGCGCCAACGTGAGCACCGCCGTGTTTCGCAGCAAGCAAGACAACGTTCCCGAACTCGACGACTCGATTCCACGCGGGCCCAATGGCGAGCAGTACTACAAGTCTGGCGGCAAGGGGGTAGTCGTCGAGGGCTTCGAGGCAGAGATTTCCGGTGAGGTGATGCCGGACTGGCAACTGACACTGGGCTACACCTACACCCACGCGGTCAATGGCGAAAAGCAACGCAAGAACACCGAGCAGCCGTTGAACCTGGTGCGCTTTTCCAGCACTTACAAGGTGCTGCCAAAGCTGACGTTGGGGGCTAGCCTGGACTGGCAGAGCGATACCTTTGGCGAGGGTTCACGGCCGGTGGGGCGCAATGCTGCGGGTGAGATCGTTACCGTCGACGACCGTATCACCCAGCAGGCATTCGCCGTGGTTGGGGTGATGGGGCGCTACCAGTTCGATGAGCATCTGTCTGCGTCGCTGAACGTCAAGAACCTTTTTGACCAGCACTACTTCAACAACGTCGGTTTCTATAACGGTGTGTACCACGGGGAGCCGCGGACCATGATGCTGAGCTTGGATTGGACCTTGTGAGTTAGATTCTGGGGCCGCAAAGCGGCCCCAAAATCTCAAAGCGCTACGCCAAGCTCATCCAACATTCCGCGCAACGTCGCCCGCCCTTGTTCATCCAGGCCAAACACCGGCCGCCGCGGCTCGCCCACTGCCAGCCCCGTCAGCGCCAAACCGGCCTTGATAGTGGCCGGCAAACCACCCTTGAGAATGAAATCGAGCATCGGCAATTGCTGGTAGAACAGCGCTTTGGCCTGCTCCAGCTCACCCGCTCGAATCGCCTGGTACAAGCCCAGGTTGAGCGCTGGTATCAGGTTGGGCGCCGCCGTGCACCAGCCTGTGGCGCCCGCCACGAACGCCTCCAGCGCCAGCGGGTTGCAGCCGTTATAAAACGGTACCTGGCCTTCGCCGCGCAGCTGCAACTGGTGCATGCGCTGAATGTCACCGGTGCTTTCCTTGACCATGGTGACGTTCTCCACCTCGCGCACGATGCGCAAGATCAACTCCACCGGCATGTCGGTGCCACTGGTGGCAGGGTTGTTGTAGAGCATGATCGGCAGGTCGACGGCAGCGCCAATCGCCCGGTAGTGCTGGAGGATTTCCGTGGCGCTGAGCTTCCAGTAGGCAGACGGCAAGACCATGACGGCATCGGCGCCATGGGCCTGGGCGAAGCGCGCGCGGCGAATGGCGCCGGCAGTGGTGAGGTCGGAGACGCTGACGATGCTCGGCAGCCGCTTGCCAATCTGCGCCAGGCTGTACTCGGCCACTTGCTGCCACTCAGTGTCACTGAGGTAGGCGCCTTCACCTGTGCTGCCCAACGGGGCGATAGCGTGCACACCAGAGGCGATCAGGCGCTCGATGGACTGGCCCAGTGCCGGCAGGTCGAGTTGTTCGCCGTCGTTGCTGAACGGGGTGATGGTGTAGCCGATGATGCCGTGAAATTCTGTAGTCATGGTTGTGGGCTCCGCAGGCAAGGCATTGAAAGGTCAGTTCAGGCAATCGGCATGGATACGCAAGGTTTGGCGCGCGTAGTAGTTGAACGCAGCGGCGTGACGCTTGGGTCGGTCGATCCAATCGTGAGCTTCGCGGCCCAGCGCCGGGGCGATGGGCTTGATGGTGCCAGCCGCCATCGCCAGCAGTTGCAGGCGTGCGGCGCGTTCGATCAATTGGGCGTACACGCAGGCTTGCTCGACGCTGCTGCCGGTCGACAGTTGGCCATGGTGCGAGAGCAGGATGGCGCGTTTGTCACCCAGCGCCTGGCTGATGATCTCGCCTTCTTCGTTGCCAACCGGCACGCCTGGCCAGGCTTCAAGAAACGCGCAGTCGTCATACAGTGGGCACAGGTCCATGTGCGAGACCTGCAACGGCACTTCCAGCATCGACAATGCGGCGACGTGAGTGGGGTGGGTGTGGATGATGCAATTGACGTCTGGGCGGGCGCGGTACACCCAGCTGTGGAAGCGGTTGGCCGGGTTGGGCATGCCCTGGCCTTCGAGCACTTGCAGGTCTTCGTTGACCAGCAGCAGGTTGCTGGCGGTGATTTCGTCGAAACCCAGGCCCAACTGCTGGGTGTAGAAGGTGCCTGGCTGCGGGCTGCGGGCGCTGATCTGTCCGGCAAGGCCCGAGTCATGGCCATGCTCGAACAGAATTCGGCAGGTCAGGGCCAGCTTTTCCCGTACAGTCCACGTATTATCGGCGAGCGAGCCTTGCATCTGCGTCAGGGCCTGGCGCACCAGTTGGTCTTTGCTGTGAGTCAGGGTCGTTGCCATGGGGAAGGTCCTCGGTGGCGTGATGGTAGAGGTCACTGCTTGCCCGCCTAACTGCTTTGGTCGGTGGAAGGGCGGTCAATCAGATGACACAAATGATCTTATATGACACAAAGTGTCATTCGCAACTGCGTTTTGCCTGGGAAAGCTGCGTCACATGTCTATCCGACTGAAACTGCTGAGAAAAAAACTGGGGATTACCCTGGAGGTGCTGGCTGACAAGGCCGGCATGACCAAGAGCTACCTGTCCAAGGTCGAGCGGGGGCTCAATACCCCTTCCATCGCCACGGCGCTCAAGCTTGCCCGGGCGTTGAACGTCAATGTCGAAGAGCTGTTCGCCGATGATCCCTCAGGCGAGGCGCGTTACAGCCTGGTGCGCGGCACTGAGCGCCAGGCCCTGGTGGGCAGCGGTGAGGGGCCGGGCTACGCGGTGTTGACCTCGCAGGTCGGCCTGCGCAGTTTGTTGCCGTTCATGATCCAGCCGCCGAGCGAATTCAGCGACCCGACCTTCAAGGCGCATGAGGGTGAAGAGTTTCTGTTCGTCCACCAAGGCCAGGTCGAGGTGGATTTCATGACCGAGCGGCTGCTGCTGGAGCAGGGCGATGCCTTGCACTTCAATGCCCAGACGCCGCACCGCCTGCGTTCGGTCGGGCCACAGCAGGCGCAGTTGCTGGTGGTGGTGCAAGGCAGCGGCGAGTGAGGGCAGGGCGATGATCGAGGTGTCGCGGTTCTGGCGTGATCCGGCTTTGCCATTCGTCGAAGCGCGGCGTGTCGGTGATGGGCGCCAGGTCTGCTATGGCGCACATTCTCATGAGAGTTTTTCCATGGGTGTGATCACCGGCGGGCGCAGTACCTATGTGACCGGCGACAGCTGTCATGAAGTCGCAGCAGGGGCGACGGTGCTGATGAAGCCGGGCGTGGTGCACGCCTGCAATCCGATCGAGGGCCAGCCTTGGTCGTATGTGATGTTGTTCGTCGATGTGCCGTGGTTGCAGGCCCAGGGGATCAATCTGCCGGATGCAACGCTGAGCACCTCGCCAGCCCTGTACAGCCACTTGTTGCAAGTGCTGGCGGGGTTGTTCGATGGCGACACGCCAGGTCGTGAGGCGCTGTTAGCGGGTTTCTTTCAGGTATTGCCGGGCTATCTGGATCGCCCCTCGGTCACTCGATCTGTGCAGCATCCGCGCCTTGAGGCCGCAGCTGCGTTCATCCGCGCACATCGACTGGATCCGTTGAGCCTTGAAGAAATCTGCGCTGCAGCCGGACTGTCGCGTGCTTACTTGATCCGTGCGTTCCGCCAGCGTTTTGGCCTCACTCCGCATGGTTATCTGCTGGATCAGCGCGTGCAGCATGCGCGTGCTCAACTGCGTGTGGGCCGGCCGATTGCCGAGGTCGCGCTGGAGGCGGGGTTTGCTGACCAGGCGCATTTGCAGCGGGCGTTCAAGCAGCATCTGGCGGCAACGCCTGGGCATTATCGGCAGGCTGTCAGGTAAGGTCGCCTGTTCGCAGTTGAACCGATCCCACAACTACCGCTACAGCGCGATCCCTGTAGGAGCGGGCTTGCCCGCGAAGAGGCCGGTACAGACAATACGTTCATCACTCCATAACCAGATACAGGGCACTGGCAACCAGTAGCGCGGCCAGCGTACGATTGAACACCCTCATGTACCTTGGATTGCCCAGATACTGGCCAATCACACTCCCAGCCCAGGCCCAGCTGGCGATCGACACGAAGCAGATCGGCCCATAGATCCAGATAAACAGCCACAACAGCTGCTGTTCACCGCCGGTATAGGCACCCACCCCAGCCAGCGCCGCCAGCCAGGCTTTCGGGTTGAGCCATTGCATCGCCGCACCGTGCCAGGCCGACGGTGCGCGCAACTCCCCCTGGTTGCCGAGCCCACCCTTGTCACTTGCCAGTCGCCACGCCAGGTACAGCAAGAACAGCACTCCACCCCAGTGCAGTCCCAGACCGATCAGGGGCCAGCGTACTAACAGTTCATGCAGGCCCAGGCCAACCACGATCAACAGCAGGCAAAAGCCCAAGCTGGCTCCGACCACATGCCTGAGACTGGCGCGCAGGCCATGCCGTGCCCCGCTGCCAAGCGCGACGATATTGACCGGCCCCGGTGAAATCGAAGCCGCCAGGGCGAAGGCGGCCATGGACAATGACAGGCTCATGGATGACATCTCGTGTTGGAAGATGTCCGCTATCCTGATCAGCAAGCGCGGCGGCGTATTGAATAAAAGTGCCCTGATAGGGTCGCTGCATGCACAGCTGTTACAGGTTTTGTAATAGTTTCGCGCTGTGAGAAAAAGCGTCTGTGATTGTAGGATCTCCATCCGTATTTTCTATCAAGGTATGTATGAGCACCTTCTCGGAGCCCCCCAGTTTCAGGCCATCCTGGCCTTCCTTCTCCCCCCGTCCTCGTGACGCTTGCTTCGTGAGTACCCGCTAATGGAATGGCTAGCCGACCCCACGGCCTGGCTGGGCCTGCTGACGCTTATCGTCCTCGAGCTGGTACTGGGCATCGACAACCTGGTATTCATCGCCATTCTGGCTGACAAGCTGCCCCCGCATCAGCGCGACCGCGCGCGGGTAATCGGCTTGACCTTGGCGCTGGTCATGCGCCTGGGCTTGCTGGCGAGCATCTCGTGGATGGTTACCCTCACCGCGCCGCTGTTCGAGATCTTCGACAAGAGCTTCTCGGGCCGCGACCTGATCATGCTGTTTGGTGGTGTGTTCCTGTTGTTCAAGGCGACCATGGAGCTGCATGAACGGCTTGAGGGCCATGTCACCCAATCCAGTGGCGCCCTGCGTCATGCCGCGTTCTGGCCCATCGTGGCGCAGATCGTGGTGCTCGATGCGGTGTTCTCGCTCGATGCGGTAATCACTGCGGTAGGTATGGTCGAGCACCTGTCGGTGATGATGATTGCAGTGATCTTCTCGATCGGCATCATGATCGTCGCCAGCAAACCGCTGACCCGCTTCGTCAACGCCCACCCCACCGTGATCATGCTGTGTCTGGGCTTCTTGATGATGATCGGCTTCAGCCTGACCGCCGAAGGCCTGGGCTTCCACATCCCGAAAGGCTACCTGTATGCGGCAATTGGCTTCTCGATCCTGATCGAGCTGTTCAACCAGTTGGCCCGTGCCCGCCGCAAGCGCAGCTTGCAGCAGCATCGGCCGCTGCGTGAGCGGACCGCCCATGCGGTACTGCGCCTGATGGGCGGTCGCCGGGTCGAGGCCGACGAGGTCGGTGAAGAGATCGCCGATCTGGTCGAGGGTGGCGAAGAGCAGGTGCTGTTCGATCGCCGCGAACGGGTGATGATCAGCGGCGTGCTGAACCTGGCCGAGCGGCCGATTCGCACGGTGATGACGGTGCGTGCCGAAGTCGATGCGATCGACCTGGCGCAAGCGCCCGAAGCCATTACCCAGGCCCTGGCCAACTCGCCATACTCGCGCCTGCCGTTGATTCGCAATGGGCGTATCGAGGAACCGTTGGGCTTTGTGCACAAGAAGGAGTTGCTCAAGGAGCTGCTCGACGGCAATCAGCCGGACCTGGAACGCATGGCCCGCGCGCCGCTGAACCTGCTCGAAAGCTTCACCCTGCTCAACGCTTTGGAACAGATGCGCAACCAGTCGACGCACATTGCTTTCGTGGTTAACGAGTTCGGTGATTTCACCGGCGTGCTGACCATGACCGACATCCTTGAGTCGATTGCGGGCGAGCTACCCGACGCCAGCGAGGTCGAGGGGCCGGCGATCATCGAGGAGGAGGGTGGCTTCGTCGTCAGTGGCGCCTTGAACCTCAGCCAGGTGCAGGCGCGCATTGGCTTCAGCGCGCGTGCCACTGAGGACTACCAGACCCTGGCGGGCCTGGTGATGAGTCTGCTGGATCGGCTGCCGGTGGTCGGCGACCGCCTGGCCTGGAACGGCTGGAGCATGACCGTGGTGGCGGTGGAGGAGCGCCGCGTGCGTCAGGTGCGCCTTACACCGAACGCCGACGTTGACGCAGCAGGTGCTTGAAGCCTTCAAGCACCAGCACCAGGACTGCGGCCCAGATCGGCAGGTAGGTCAGCCACTGGTCGGGGCCGATGGTCTCGCCCAGTAGCAGGGCCACGCCCACCAGCAACACCGGCTCTACATAGCTGAGCAGCCCGAACAGGCTGAAGGGCAACAGCCGACTGGCCAGCACGTAGGCGATCAGGGCGCAGGCACTGATCGCCCCGAGCAGCGGGATCAAGCCGTACAAGCCTGGGTGTTCGACCAGGTCAGCCGCCGACAGCGGCCCCTGGATCACGAAGTACAGCGCCCAAGGCAGCAACAGGCACATGTCGCACCACAGCCCGCCCAGGTGATCGGTGCGGCAGCGTCCGCGCAGCACGAAGTAGATCGGGTAGCCGATCATCACCAGCAGGGTTTCCCAAGCGAAACTGCCATTCTGATACAGCTCATGGCCCACCCCCAGGGCTGCGCAGCTCACCGCCACTTTCTGCAAGCGAGACAGACGCTCGCCGTACACCAGTCGCCCGGTCATGACCATGGCCAGCGGCAACAGGAAGTAGCCCATCGACACCTCAAGGCTACGCCCATGCAGCGGCGCCCAGAGGAACAGCCACAGCTGCACGCCCATCAACCACGAGGTGCCGACCATGCCGAGCAGCAGCATCGGCGTTTGTCGCACCCTGGCCAAAAGCTCGCCGACCCGTTTGAAGTCTTTGCTGACCAGCATGAACAAGGTCAGGCAAGGCAGGGTCAGCAGGGTCCGCCAGCCAAAGATCTCCTCACCGTCCAGCGGTGCCAACAAGGAGGTGTAGAAATACATCACGGCGAACAAACACGACGCCATGACCGACGAAAGAATGCCTTTTGACACGAATGCCTCGGTTACAGGAGATGAGCGGGTGGATCAGCCGCGCATGATCTCAGGGCGCGCTGGTTGCGGCAACCGCGAGCTTTGTGCGGCCAAGGCACGCAGGAACTCCTCCAGCGGCATCGGCCGGGCAAACAGGAAGCCTTGCTGGAAATCTACCTGGCGCTGTTCGAGGTAGTCGCGTTGGGTCTGGGTTTCCACTCCTTCGGCGACAATGCCCAGGCCTAGCTTGGTCGACAGCTCGATGATGCTGTCCAAGATGTGCTGGGACAGCGCATCGCCGCCGATCATGGCGACGAAACTTTGGTCGATCTTCAGGTAGTCGACGTTGAACTGGCGCAGATAATTCAGGCTGGACTGGCCGGTGCCGAAGTCATCCAGGGCAATCATCACGCCCATTTCGTGGAGTTTTTCAAACAACTCCAGGGTCACTGGCGTGGCTTCGATCAACTTGCGCTCGGTCAGCTCCAGGGTCAGCTTCACCCGGCCTGGCTCGAAGTGCTGCAAGAAGGTCCGGCAGTCATCGAGCAGGCGCAGGTCGCGGCAATGATCGGCAGTGATATTGATGCCAATATGGAAACCGTCTTCGATCAGCGTTGCGTACGGCGCCAAGCCTTGGGCGGTATGCAGCATCAGTGCGCGGGTCATGGCGACGATCTGGCCACTGTGCTCGGCATACGGGATGAACAAATCAGGGCGCACCAGGCCTTCGCGCGGGTGATTCCAGCGCATCAGCACTTCGGCGCCGGCCCAGCGATAGTCGCCTTTGCGTACTACGGGCTGGAAATAGGGCAGGAATTCATCTGCTTCCAGGGCGCGATCCAACTCGCTGCGCGGCGACGAGGCGCGGCGGATCTGCCAGCGCACGACACTCCCGGCCACTACCCCAAGCAGCAGCAACAGACTGAGCAGCGCAGGATAATGATCGCGCATCAGCTCAGCTTGTTTATGTGCGCCATAGCCGCCATGCACACTGAACGGATAGCGCGCCGAGGCTTGCAGCACTGCTGCGGTCGCGGCCGTCGGCGGGGTACCGTGACGAACCACGCCGTCCTTGCCCATCCAATTATTGCCCACCTGGATCTGCAGGTCCTCGTCCCTACCGAGCATGCGCAGTACCGTGAGCAGGTGATCGCCGTCCACCGTGGTGATGGCGCCGCGTGCGCCTTCACTGGCGCGATAGACCAGCAGCGGGTGGCCAGGTGTTACCGAGTTGCCATCCATCAGCCACAACCGGCCTTCGGTGTAGTCAGCCGCGTTGACGGGTTCGTCAAATTCGCCAAACAGCGAGTTGCAGTAGAGCGTGTTGCGTTCGAACAGGTTGGTCGAGCGCACGAACGCATTGCGCGTCACCTGGCTGCGCAAGGCCACCTCGACCTCAGCGCAGGGCTTGCCGACCAGGGGAAACAACGACCTGGCAGAGGCCGACAAACTGTCCAGGATCTGCTCGATGTGCTGCACCACCTGCTCGGTGGTGGCCTGGCTGCTCTCGCGCAACTCACGCTGCGCCTGCCAGTTCATCACCGCCGCCCCACACACCAGGGGCAGTGCGCCGACCACCCAGGGCAGCAGGGCGCGCCAGCTCCAGCGGGCGGGACGTTTAACGGAAAGGGGCATGCTGACCTAATCTTGAGGAAGGAATACGCACAGGATAGCCGTTTGTCGGTTGGCTTGACGCACTTAAAACGCGACAAACCGATTTACGCCAGATAGAATCGGTTTACGAATACAACAATAAGGTTCTCCCTCCCGGAGGATCAAGCCCGCCGAGAATGGGGCCATATGACATATCATGGGTTCACGTTGATCATAGGTGGCTTCCTCGCCCGCAGCGTGCGGGGCATCCCCTGCTCACCACCACGTCTGTCCGACATCCCAAGCACCTGACCAACCGTTAATGCGCTGTAGATGAGGACACGAACATGGCTGATATCTTTGACAATCCAATGGGTCTGATGGGTTTTGAGTTCATCGAGCTCGCCTCGCCGACCCCGGGTGTGCTGGAGCCTGTATTCCAGATCATGGGCTTTACCAAGGTGGCGTCGCACCGTTCCAAGGACGTGCACCTGTACCGCCAGGGCGGTATCAACCTGATTCTGAACAACGAACCCAAGAGCATCGCTTCCTACTTTGCCGCCGAGCATGGCCCGTCGGTGTGCGGCATGGCATTTCGCGTGCGCAATGCCCATGAAGCCTATGCCCGCGCCCTGGAACTGGGCGCCCAGCCGGTCGAGATCGAAACCGGCCCGATGGAGCTGCGCCTGCCCGCGATCAAGGGCATTGGCGGCGCGCCGCTGTACCTGATCGACCGCCATGAAGAAGGCAGCTCGATCTATGACATCGACTTCAAGTTCATCGACGGGGTCGATCGCAATCCGGTTGGCGCAGGCCTCAAGCTCATCGATCACCTGACCCATAACGTCTATCGTGGGCGCATGGCGTACTGGGCAGGCTTCTACGAGAAACTGTTCAACTTCCGCGAGATCCGCTATTTCGACATCAAGGGCGAATACACCGGCCTGACCTCCAAGGCCATGACCGCGCCCGATGGCATGATTCGTATCCCGCTCAACGAGGAGTCGTCCAAGGGCGCGGGGCAGATCGAAGAGTTCCTGATGCAGTTCAACGGCGAGGGCATCCAGCATGTCGCCTTCCTCACCGATGACCTGATCAAGACCTGGGACGCCCTCAAAGGCTTGGGCATGCGCTTCATGACCGCCCCGCCGCAAACCTACTACGAGATGCTCGAAGAGCGTCTGCCTGGTCATGGTGAGCCGGTCGATCAGTTGCAGGCCCGCGGTATCCTGCTCGATGGTGCCTCCGAGGCCGATGACAAGCGACTGCTGCTGCAGATCTTCTCGGAAACCTTGCTGGGGCCCGTGTTCTTCGAGTTCATCCAGCGCAAGGGTGATGATGGCTTTGGCGAGGGTAACTTCAAAGCCCTGTTCGAATCGATCGAGCGCGATCAGGTGCGTCGCGGTGTGCTCAGCACCGATTAACTACTGGCACGCCCCCGTCTTGTGTTCAGGGCGGGGGTTGCCCTGGTTTTATGCCTTTTCCTGTGAATTCCCCAATAGGCCATCGCAGCGGTCAGCACGCCTACCAGCGCCAGTGACGGGAGCGTTCCCAGTAGGGAATGGTGTATCTCGTGAGCCGTGTGACCGGTGGGATAGCCTGCTTTAAGCGTGTAGCCGTGTTTGACTGATCGCGCACTCTGGAAGAACTCCGATTGCGATGGCCGCGTCGGCTCCCGACTGTCTCCTCGGGCCCAGATGTACTTGTCATCGAACTCCAGCAGCATCACCAAGTCACCCTGGAAGCCATACAATGCGTTGCGCAGCGCAAGGCCATAGGCGGTGGCGACGACGCCTGAGTTGTTAGCTGCTAACCAATACTCCACGACCACCCCATTCGGGGTGCTAGGAGAGGTCAAATTAAGCCTGACATTCGGGCTTTGGGTGTCAGAGTGGTGCAGCTTTGGATAGGGAGGCGGTAAAGTGCTGCAATAACCTATGTTGTTGCGCGTCAACATCAGTGAACTAATTCGCGAGTCCTTGGCTGTGCGGGCTTTCAACGCACCGATCACGCGGTCGCAGGGTCTACCGGCATATGCCAAGGTGTCGCTGGCGGCGCTAAGCAAGTTGTCTAACACCCGATCAATGACCACCACGGCTTCGCTGGCCGTTACCCGAGCGTGCTCGTCAAGATTGTTCTCCAGCTGATATACCATCACTGTCAGCCCGGAAGCCACAGGCACCAGCCCAACCCCCATAATCAGCAAAAGCTGCAACAGGCTTCGTGCTGCATACTTGAGTTTCGACATCGGCTTACCCTCCTTGTCAGAGCTGTCCATTGTTGGACAGATGCTGGGGGAGGGTACGGGGGACATCCTCTCTGAGCTGTAGTCTTGAGCCGGTTTAACTCTGGTAAATGTGGTCGCGCGCTGTGGGAGTCAGCTCTTCTTGCCGAGCGTTTCTACAACTTTTTCCGCCACCAAGGCGCTAGAAGCTGGGTTTTGGCCGGTAATCAACCGCCCATCGCACACGACAAACTCAGCCCACGGCTCATCGTGCTTGGTGTATCTACCGCCTCGTGCGCCCAGCTCGTTCTCAGTCAGATAGGGAACTACCTTATCCAGCTCAGCGAGCTTTTCTTCGGTATTGGAAAAACCGGTGACTTCACGGTCTTTGATCAACAGCGTGTTGTCACTAAGTTTGATATTCAACAAGCCGACTGCTCCATGGCACACCGCCGCGACCACACCCCCTTTTTCATAGATGCGCCGCGCCAGCTCTTGCAGCGCCGCGTTATCCGGGAAATCCCAGATAACCCCATGGCCGCCGGTGTAGTAAATCGCGCTGTAATCATCAGGTTTTACCTGGCCTGGGCTGAGGGTAGTGCCCAAGCGGTTCATGAACTGCTTGTCGTCATACCACTGCCAATCCAGATCAGGCGCCATCTGCAGGCTGTGCGGATCAATGGGAATGTATCCGCCGTTGGGGCTGACATAGTCAACGGCGTAGCCACTTTTTTCGACCACCTCGACAAAGTGGACCGCCTCGCCCAGCCACAGGCCGGTTGCGCGTTTAAGGGTGGGATATTTGGCGGTGTTGGTCAGCACGACTAGGATTTTCTTGCTCATGACCTCGCTCCATCGACAGGAAAGGGCCCGGTGACTCCGGGAACGCATGGCAAAGCCTAATCAGCATAGCTGGCACTGAGCACGATGCCATCGGTGTGATAGTGGCAATGTGCTAGCCTTGGGTCTATGCACGATTGAGGCGATTAAGGTCGGCTTAGTCAGTGGTTAACCAAATGTTGCAGTACGCCTTGTCCAGGCAGATGATGCTGGGCAGCCAGCCACGTCAAGGAATGAACAAATTGGTCGCGAAAGGTAAGTCATCCGAGCCTGGACTCCAGGTAATTAGCCTTACGCCAGCCGTCCCCTTTGCTGAAAGCATGGACAAGTCGATTAGCCAGTTCGACTGGAGCACAACATCCTTGGGGGCCTTACCCCAATGGCCGCCGGCCCTACGCATTGCCGTCGACATGATGCAGCATTCGCCGTTCCCCAGCGCACTGGCATGGGGTGCGGAGCTGACGGTGATCCATAACCAGGGGTATCGAGGCCTATTGTCGGCAAAACGGCAGACCTTGGGCTGTTCTTTCGATGCGTTGTGGAGCGACGAACACTGGCAGGTGATCGGCCCTTGTGTGTTCAAAGCGCTGCAAGGTCAGGCCAGTTTCGTTGAAGACACCCCCATTCGCATAGACCCTGGCAACGGCATGGGCCAAGCCTGGTATGCCTTCAGCTACACCCCCATCAGGGATGATCAGGGGGCAGTAGCGGGCGTACTGCATA
Source organism: Pseudomonas sp. Je.1.5.c (assembly GCF_051129895.1). Classification (NCBI taxonomy): domain Bacteria; kingdom Pseudomonadati; phylum Pseudomonadota; class Gammaproteobacteria; order Pseudomonadales; family Pseudomonadaceae; genus Pseudomonas; species Pseudomonas sp. Je.1.5.c. Next base: position 121,446 of record NZ_JBCPSP010000002.1, on the reverse strand, counting down.
CGGTCATCGATACCACCGCGAGCATGGAGACCATTGGCCAGTGGCGAGAACTGGCGACAACCTTCGAAAAGCAGATCGCTCGCTACATGGCGGACCGAGACCACATCTGGCAGCTTTCGCGCGATGCCATGGTCATGCTCAAGCGCGACATGCGTCTGCACGCGGCCAATCCTGCGTGGCAGCAGATATTGGGTTGGAGTGAGGATGAAGTGGCGGGCATGCCGATCCTGGAGCTGGTGCATCCAGCCGACCGCCCGCAAATCCGTAGTGCGGTCCTGGATGTCCTGCATGGCAAAGGGGTCGAGCAGATCGAAACCCGGCTACGCCACAAAGAAGGGCATTACCGTTGGTTCAGCTGGAGCGGCAGGCTGGAAGGCGATGTGTTGACGGCGGTGGGGCGCGATATCAGCCAAGAGCGCGAAGACGCCATTCGCCAGAGTGAGATGCTCCTGCGCAACAGTCAGCGAATGCAAGCTGTAGGGCAGTTGGCGGGTGGTATGGCCCATGAGATGAATAACCTGTTGTCGGGTATCGGCGGTAGCCTTGAGCTGTTGCAACGGCGCTTGGCGCAAGGGCGTTTAGAGCGGGTCGACAACTATGTGCTATTGGCGCGTGATTCAGTCCAGCGGGCGATGACCCTCACCCATCGATTGTTGGCCTTTTCCAGAAGCCAACCACTGTCACCGGACAACGTGGATATCAACCGCTTGCTGGAAGCCGCCGAGCCGTTACTGCTGCAGGCACTGGGGCCGGAGATGCGCTTGCAGTGGCAATTGGATACGGCGCCATGGCCGGTCTATCTGGATGCCGCGCAATTGGAAAATGCATTGATCAATCTGTGCGCCAATTCCCGCGATGCCTGCCGGGACCGCGGCCAGCTGACGATTCGCAGTGTCAACCAGCGTCTGACGGGCTCGCAGGCCAGCGATAGCGGTTTGCCCAACGGCGATTATGTGACCATTCATGTCGAGGACAATGGCCATGGCATGTCGAGAGAAGACGTGACACGTGCGTTCGAACCGTTTTTCACCACCAAACCGGCTGGTCGAGGGGCGGGGCTTGGGTTGCCGATGGTCTACGGTTTTGTCAGGCAGTCTGGTGGCCACGCTTGGGTTGAATCGACCTTGGGTAAGGGCACCCGGGTGTCAATGATGTTTCCGCGTGGTGAGGCGTTGCCGGAACCAGAACAGACCTCAGCAGCGTTACCAGCAAGCACCGCACGTGGACGCGGCGAGCGCGTGCTGTTGATCGACGATGAGGCCAATCTACGCAATTTGATGAAAGAGGCATTGGCGGACTTTGGTTTTGATGTCAGCGATGCTACCGATGCCAATTCTGCTTTGGGGCAGTACCGGCTCGCTGGCACATTTGATTTGGTCATCACCGACATTGGGCTTCCGGGAGGATTCAGTGGACGTCAGGTAGCCAAGGCCATGCGTCTGCTCAACCCCGAACAGAAAATTCTATTCATTACCGGATTTACCGAACAACCCATAGAGCAGCAATTGCTCAGCCAGTCAGGAACTGCGCTGATGCTCAAGCCATTCACCCTGGAGAGCTTGGTAGAGCAGGCCCAACGCATGATTAGTTGTTAGCGCCGCTTGAGCGTTTGCCCAGCATCCCGGCAACCCTCTGTTGCAGGTGGTTGAGTTCAAACGGCTTGCAGATCAATTGCATGCCTGGCCCAAGAAAGTTTTCCCTGGCCATCGCCGTTTCTGCGTAACCGGTGATGAACAGCACAGGCAGGTCCGGGCGCAACTGCTGGGCAATTTCGGCCAATTGCCTGCCGTTCATTCCGGGGAGCCCGACATCACTGATCAGCAAGGCCAAGGGGCGAGGGGAGTGCAGCACGCGCAGCGCCTCGTTGGCGTTGCTCGCTACCTGGCAATCCAAGCCAACTTCGGCAAGTGCCTGGCACACCAGCAGGCGCACATGTTCGTCGTCTTCGACTATCAGCACATGCTGATCAGCCTTGGCAGTGGGGGCGGGTGGGTGATTGGCCTGGGCTTGAGGCTGCACATTGCCTGGATCGCGTGGCAGATACAGGTCAACTCTACTGCCTCGGCCAATTTCACTGTGCAGCGCTACGTGGCCATGCGACTGCTTACTGAAGCCATAGACCATCGACAACCCCATGCCGATGCCCTGGCCAACCGGTTTGGTGCTGAAAAACGGCTCAAAAGCCCGCTCCAGGGTGCTTTGCGACATCCCTTGGCCGTTATCGCTAATGCTGATGCGCAGATAATCACCGCGGGCCAGGCCTTCATGGGCCAAGCGTGCCTTGTCAACGCGCAGGTTGCTCGCCTCGATGGTCATTTCGCCGCCGCTGGGCATCGCCTCCGCAGCGTTGGTCAGTAGATTGTCCAACGCTTCGCGCAGCTGCTGATCATCCGCCTGCACCCGCCAGAGGTTCTTCGGCAGGCGTACTTGCACGTTGATTGCGCCGCCTAAGTCAGTCAATGGCATCGACTCGAGCAAGGCGCTCAGGTCGACACTGCGGCTGTCCAGTGATTGCCGGGAGGAAAACGCCAATAATCGATGGGTCAGGCGGGCGGCACGCGTAACGGCTTCCTGGCCCATGCGCAACACCCCGCCAAGCTTGTCGGTGCGGCCCTGTTGCAGGTACCGGTCAATTAACTCGAAGCTTCCGCCGATGCTGGTCAACAGATTATTGAAGTCGTGGGCAACGCCGCCGGCCAATTGACCAATGGCTTCCATCTTGCGCGTTTGGTGCAGTGCCTGGACTTCTTTTTGCCGCTGCTGTGTCTGATTGTGCAATTGCTGCTGCAACTCGAGCAATTGGTCGCGAGCAACGTACTGACGGCGTCGGGCACGAAGGGCCGATTGGCTGAGATTTAGTAGCTGGCAATCATCAAAAGGAAGCTGCAGCAACAGCAAGTTACCCAAGCGCTCTCGCGGTGGACCGGTGGTCGGCGAGTGGACATTGGCCAGCAACACAATGGGCAAGTCGGACCATTCAGGTTGGCCATCTATGAATTGATGCAAAGGCGACTTCTGATCGTCGGACAGGCTCTCTTCAGCGACGATTGCCAGGCCAACACCCTCAGACAGCCAGCCACACAAGCGCGCCAGATCGGTTGTACGTTGGCAGCCGATTCCTGCAGCCGCAAGCATTCTGCTGGTCTCTGCCCCCAGACGTGCTGGAGCCAAGATCAGTGCACGCTCGTCCAGTGACAACGAAGCGGCCAAGGCAGCTCTCCCGAAACAGTTGGCGGGTCGCAAGTGACCCTGCCAATATCCACTGGACCATGGCGCCGGGACTGGGGTTCAAACTGTTTCAGGATTTCTCTAAAGGCCTTGCTGGAGTATTGGATCATCCGGGTTTTGTCGCTCAAGTTCGGCCAGTAGCACCTGAACATTTTGCAACTGCCCGGTTTCTTTCCAGTATTGGATCAGCAATAGCCGCGCCTTGCGATTGGCCGGCTGTCGACTCAATACCGTCTCCAGCTGTTTTTGCGCGGCCTCAACCTGCTCCAACTGGTGCAGGGTTAGCGCCAGCGCATAGCGATAGTCGGGGTCGTCAGGCTGCAGTTCCACTGCGCGGGAGAACGCCAACAATGCGTACTCGTGCTGATCGTGGCGAGTCAGCCAGAGGCCTAGTTGGTGCTGCAGAAAAGCTGAGTCTGGCTGCAAGGCCAGGGCCTTGCCCAGCACCTGCCGAGAAGCATCGTGCTGACCCTGGCGCTCCAACAAACGAACTTGGGTGGCTAACGCCTCCAGACTCTCCGGCGACGCTTTCAGGCTGCGTTGCAGGGCTGCGTCAGCACGCTGGTAGTCGTGTTCGTGCAAATACAGGCGTGCCAGGTGGATTTGCGCGGCGGGATCTTCCGGTTGTGCTTCAAGTGCTTGCTGGAATTGGTCAAGGGCCTGTTGCAGTGGACCGAAGTACAGGCCAATCGCATCGGGATCCAGGCCCAGCAAGGCGTCCACTGCGGCAAAGCGAACACTCTGGTCATCGTCATCAAGCAGTGGCCCTAGCACCAGGCTGCGCTGCGTCGCGGGCAATAGCTGGCGAATGCTGGCAATGGCGGCGCGGCGCACCAGCGGTTCGTCGTGCTGCAGATCAAGCTTGGCCAGCTCCAGCGCTTTGGGTGAAGGGTAGTTGGCCAGTTCGGCATACAACGCCGCGCGACGAATGGGCGCCAGGTCGTTGCGCTGCAATTGCTGATAGAGCACACGGGCGGCGCCCGGTTGGCCGTTATGGGCCATGCGAAGGGCTTTGGCGTAGCTATGTGGCGGCAGGGTGGGTGCGGTAGGCGCCTCGCTGCGCGACAAATAGCCGATCACCACCGATACCAGAATCAGCAACAGCACGGCGATCAGGTAGTGACGGTGTCGGGGCATCGGCGAGTCCGTTGAGGCAGAGGGGCTGAGCTTGGGCGAGCTTGAGGTGAATTGCAATCTTGGGGAGGGTGTGTTGCGTGAAGGGCCGTAGCGCCAATGGCTCTCTGCAGCCGCAGGGCCGCTTGACCGACCACGACACGCTAAGTGATCAAGTATGCGGAGATGTATGCGTTTTTTCGGATGCTTCCTACATGTTTCGAAGTAACGGATTACGGTTGTTTGTGTTTTCGTAAGTTGCAAGTCTACTTTTTCTATTTGTGCGTTTGTTTTGTTCGGTCAATTTTATGGGCAGATCCTTGGTTGTTCCTTGCTGAATGGTTTTTTTACCGAGATCTGTATCTTTTATTCGTCGGGCAAGGATTGATAATGGCCCGGTGATAGTCAGCTCCGGGGAGCGCTGAATGAGCATGCACGTCGATATGCAGCAGGGTAGAGGGCGGTTGAGGGCGATGGTGGTGCGGATTTTTTTCAATGGTTTGGCGGCAGTAAGTTGTCACTTGCCTGGCTCCTAAATAGATGTAAGAAATGTCCGATAAGCGGGAAGCTAACTTGATTTTGCGCGCTATTTAGTGGTGAGCAGAAGTCCTCGAAAGGAAGGGGTGCCCATGAGTGATATTCATGACCAAGCCATGCAATACATTTATCAGCAAGTGCTGGAGCGCTTGTTGAAGCATATGTCCCAGGCCCAGCGTGCATCTATGCAGTTATTGATCCAACGACTGCTAGTGGCGGCTGGAGGCGTTGAGTACATTGGCCAGTTTCAGTTGCTAGTGGTGCACGGGGAGGACCGACGAAGCGCCCATTTGCTAGCCTGCTTGCGTGCTGCGCAGTTGACCATCGCCTTGCGTGCGCCTGCCACCTTTCGACTGCGCGTGGTGGTCGCCGCGCTGCCGGCCATCAGCCAGAAGACTCTGATCAACCACGAGCGCAGCTTCGGCAAACTGTTTATGCAAGATGATGCGCGGGTGGAGTTGCTGATGATCGAAGGGCAAGCGGTGGTGCCCTTTCGCGTCCGCCCAACGATGTCGATAGAGACTTGGGCGCAATCGCGCCAAGCGTTGTTGGTTTTTGGCCACCTGACCGCAGGCCAGCCTGAAGCCATGTTCGGTAGCCGCCTGCACCTGCAGCTGGCCAATGCTTTTTGCCTGGTGCTGGAGAATAGTCAAGGTGCGAGCGCCCTGATCACGCTCATCCCTGAGCGCCAGCGCCTGCTCTATCTGGCGTGGAGTCGGCGCTGCCTGCGTCTGGCGGGGGAGTCGGGCCTGCATGGCACGTATCTGAATCTGGCGACGCTGGCTGAGGCGCTTGGCTGGCTGCAAGCATTGGCAGACGCACCTTTGGACGCCCCCCGCAGCCCTGCGACCATGGCAAATCCAGACAGCCCACTGCGGGTGATCGCGGTGGACGACTTGCTGCAGGACAGGCTCGACGACAGCCAGTTGCAGCAGATGCTCGGCGTGCACCTCGAACCTTCCAGGCCCCAGGCAGCCCTGATGGCTTACTTTGATCTTGACGCATTGCTGCACCTGCGCCAATTGCGCGGCCGTCAGCAGCGCAAGAGGCACAAAGAAGGGCGCCTGGGGCTGGCGGTGCGCGATCGTGCTCATTCCACGCAGGCGAATGACTCGGCCCAGGCGCGCTTTCTGAACCTGGCCGGGTTGACCGAGCAGCAGTTGGTTTGCCTGATTCATGCCCCGTTCGCCGATCATGGGTGCGGGCTTGAGGGTTTCGTTGAGTATTGCCATCCCGGTATGCGGGTCGCCTTGCCCTATCTGCATCGGGCCTTGCAGGGCAAAACCTGCCCAGAGCCGGTGCAGCAGTGGTTGATGGATATCAGCGGTCTGAGTTTGGCGCAGCTCAAGGCAATCTATGCCCGGCGCATGGGCCAGCCGGCCAGACGCGTAGTGGCCAATCTGGCGCGACGTGACCTGGCCCTGCGTCTGCAAACGAGCGCTAGAGCGGTGCCTCAGGTCGCGACCTGATGAGCCGGTCGGCCCGTGGTGAGTTCGCCTACCAGACGGTTTATCGCTATCTTGAGCGCTTGATTGGTGAAGCAGACCGCAACGGTGAGGGGCGTTTGCCCTCGCTACGCGATTTGGCACGTCGTCTGCGCGTGTCGCTGGCGACGGTGCAAAGTGCCTACAGCCTGCTCGAGCATGAGGGGCGGGTACGTTCAGTGCCCAAGTCGGGTTATTTCGTACGTGCTTGTCTGAAGGACGAAGCTCAGGCGGCTAACCCACGCCCGCAGCCGTTGTCGGCATTGCACGTGCCGCTGTCTTGTTCAGCTGCGCTGGAACGCGCGTTGCTGCTGCAGGAGCGTCGCTTGTCGCGCCAAAGCGCGTGCGAAGAAAGTGGACTACGGCGAGCGGTGGGGGGCGCGCAACTGCGTAACGCGCTGGCGGCGCGCTATACCCGCTCTTCGCGCCTGTGCTGGAGCGCAGAGGATGTGCACCTGGCCACCGACGTCCAAGCACTGCTGCAAACCCTGCTCTGCGCCTTGCACCTGCGTGGCGCCACAGCGCTGGTCGCATCGCCCTGTTGCTGGCGACTGCTGCGCGGGTTGCAGTTGGCCGGCCTGCGTGTGCTGGAGGTTCCGCTGGACGCCGAGTGTGGCTTGGACCTGGAGGTATTTTCGCGGCTGTTGGCGCGTGAACCGGTGCGACTGGTGGTCATGCCTGCGTACCTGAGCTTGCCGACCGGGCGGCTGGTGACTGAGCTTGAACAACGCAAGATTGCCGCGCTGCTGGCTGAGCATCCGGCCTGGTTGCTGGAGAACGACCTAGACAGTGAGCTGTGCTTCGCGGCGCCCGCGAACCGACGCCTGCGCGATTGGCTAGAGCCTAAGGGCGTGCTGGTGCTGGGGTCGTTGGAAGCTGCCGTGGGGGCCGAGGCACCCTATGCCTTTGTCTTGTGCCGACATGCAGGCGTCGCTGAAAAGTTTGCCCAGCGAGGTTTTTTGCTGCCGCCGCTGCGCCAGCAGGCGTTGGCCCAGTTGTACGTGAAAGGCGAGGTGGATTGCCATCTGGCGCCCTTGCGCAGGGAACGCGAGGCGCGCATGCAATTGCTCTGTCAGCAGGTCCAGCTGCATTTGGGTGAACGGGTGGGTTTTTGTATGCCGCAGGGAGGGCAGGCATTGTGGGTACGCTTGCACCAGCCGTTGGCCAGTAATCGTGCATTTGAGGTACTGGCGGGCAGCGACCTGCTGATTGTCCCCGGTGATCGGTTCAGTTTGCAGGGGCGCTTTCATCAGTGCCTGTTGTTGGTCTGGGAGGGCAGCAACGAGCAAAACCTGCAGCATGCGCTCCGCCTGCTCGACCATGTGTTGCAAGAGCAAGTGCCTCCAGAAGATCAAGGGTGAACGTCAGGCTGGCGCGCAGTGGTGTTCACCTGAATGCGGCGCGGCAACCGGGTTGCTACCCAGCTACCGTGCACGTTACGCAGATTTTGCCCGGGCCTCAGTCTGGCGCTTGGATACGGCCAATCACCGACCTGGCTTCAAAGTAGGCGCCAGGCTGCTGGCCAATCTGCAACTGACCTGCACAGGGTGCGAGGATGGACGTCTCCATTTTCATCGCTTCCATCACCGCCACCACTTGCCCAGCCTGCACCGCTTCACCGTTGGCAACGAGCCAGGTATGCAGGTTGCCCGCAACCGGGGTGATTATCGCCTGTGGGTCTAAGGGTTCCACCTGGGCTTGGCCAATTGTGCTCTGTGCGGCCGAGTTCAGGCTCAAACCGCCTAGAAGCGCCGCTGGCAAGCCCAGTTGGTGACGCTTGCCGTCAATCTCGACGAAGCTGCGCAGCACGCCGGGGTCGGCAGCATTGGCACTGCGCGGGGCAATTGCTAGCTGATCGGCGAAGTCGGTCTCGATCCAACGGGTGTGCACCGCGAAGGTATCGGCGGCGGTGAAATCGGCATGCGCCATCACCGCCTGATGGAACGGCAGCACGGTGGCGACGCCCTCCACCTCGAACTCGGCCAAGGCGCGCCGGGCACGGGCGATGGCTTGCTCGCGGGTCGCGCCAGTCACGATCAGCTTGGCGATCATCGAATCGAAATTGGGCGAAACCCGTGAGCCCTCGACCACCCCGCTATCCACACGCACGCCAGGTCCGGAGGGCGGCTGGAAGCGGGTGATGGCGCCGGGTGTTGGCAAAAAGCCGTTGCCGGCATCTTCGGCGTTGATGCGAAACTCAAAGCTGTGGCCGCGCGGAACTGGCGTATCGCTGAACGACAGCGCCAGCCCTTGGGCAACGCGTAGCTGCTCGATGACCAGGTCGATACCACTGGTTTCTTCGCTGACCGGGTGCTCCACCTGCAAACGCGTGTTGACCTCCAGGAACGACAGCGTGCCATCGCCGCTGAGCAGGAATTCCACCGTACCGGCGCCGACATAACCGGCCTCGGCGCAGATGTCGCGCGCCGAGGCATGGATGCGCTGGCGCAGCTCATCTGTCAGATACGGCGCAGGCGCCTCTTCGATCAGTTTCTGGTTACGTCGCTGCAGCGAGCAGTCCCGGGTGCCGACCACCACCACCCGGCCGTGGCGATCGGCGATGATCTGCGCCTCGATGTGCCGAGGGCGATCGAGGAAGCGCTCGACGAAGCACTCGCCACGACCGAAGGCGGCAACCGCTTCGCGCACCGCCGACTCATACAGCTCGCTGACTTCTTCGAGCTTCCACGCCACCTTGAGGCCACGCCCACCACCGCCGAACGCGGCCTTGATGGCAATCGGCAGGCCGTGCTGCTGGGCGAACGCGACAACTTCGCTGGCATCCTTGACCGGGTCTTCAGTGCCGGCCACCAGGGGCGCGCCGACTTTCAGGGCAATGCGCCGAGCCTGCACCTTGTCGCCCAGTGCATCGATGGTGCTGGGGTCTGGGCCGATCCAGGTCAGGCCTGCGGCGATCACCGCACGGGCGAAGTCGGCGCGTTCAGAGAGAAACCCATAACCGGGATGCACGGCGTCGGCGCCGGCACGTGCCGCCACCGCCAGCAGCTTGTCGATGTTCAGGTAGCTGTCGGCGGGCCGTTGGCCCTCCAGCGCATAAGCCTCGTCGGCCTGACGGACATGCAGCGCATCGATATCGGCATCGGCGTACACCGCCACCGATGCCACCCCATAGTCGCGGCAAGCGCGGGCGATACGGACGGCGATTTCGCCGCGGTTGGCAATCAGAACCTTTTTCATCGCTGTTGGATCTCGTCAGAAAGGGCAGGGCACACGGGCTCGAACGCGCCCAGCGGGTTGAAGCGAATACGTGCGTTGACTGGAATTTGCCCGGCCAGGTCCAGGTGATAGGGCGCAACCACGCCGATTACCGGGTAGCCGCCGGTCAACGGATGGTCAGCCAAGAACAGCACCGGCTGGCCACTGGGCGGCACCTGGATGGCGCCGACGCTGGTGCCTTCGCTGGGCAGTTCGCCATCGATGGCACGCGCCAAGGGCTGCGCGCCGGCCAGGCGGATACCGATCCGGTTCGATTGCGGCGTGACCTGCCACAGCTGTTCGGCCAGCAGCGTCTGCGCGTGGGGCGTGAACCAATCGCTGCGCGGACCCATCAGTACATCCAGGGTGATGACCTGGTCGGCGCGCGGCATCGCGAACGGCGCTTGCTCGCTGAGCGACACGGCGGCGCCGCCACTGCGCTGCCGGAAGCCCAGGCGAGTTCCCGCCGCCAGTGGCGCGGGGCCAACCTGGGCGAGGGTGTCGGTAGACAGGCTGCCTAGCACTGGCGGGTGATCGAAACCGCCGCGAATGGCCAGGTAATTGCGCAGGCCAGCCGTAGGCGCGTCGATGCTCAGTTGATCGCCATCGTGCAAGGCAAAGGGCATGTACAGCTGCGGTTGCAGCAGTTGGCCGTCAGCTGTGCGCACTTGCAGCGCCGCTGTAGCGCCGGTAACGGCGACCACTGCCTGGCCATGGCAAATGAGCTTCAGGCCGCCCATGAGGATTTCCAGGCAGGCGCTTGCCGCAGCGTTGCCCACGGCCTGGTTGGCGGCGCGCAAGGCGCCCCTGTCCATCGCCCCCGAAGCCGATACGCCTTGTCCGGCGAGGCCTGGGCGGCCAAGGTCTTGCAACAGCGTTTGCAGCCCAGGCGAGACAATCTCCAAGGCCTGGCCAACGGCGGGCGCTGTCACTTGAGGGGTGGCTACGGCAACCGAGACCCGCGCCGCTGGCCGCGGTCCGGCATCGTGAAAGCGCACGCGATAGCCCGGCTGGAGCAAAGCCGGCTGCTCGCGCTGCAAATCCCACATCTTCTGCTCGGTGATGCCGATGATCTGCCAGCCACCGGGGCTGGCTTGCGGATAAACACCACTGAAACCGCCGGCCAGGGCTACGGCTCCGGCAGGAATGCGGGTACGTGGGGTGCTGCGCCGCGGCACGACGAATTCGGCGCCGCCGCTGAGGTAGGCAAAGCCTGGGGCGAAGCCGCAGAAGGCGACGTTGTAATCGCTGCCGGTATGGCGGCGGATCACCTCCTCGACACTGATATCCAGCGCCCGCGCCACCTCTTCGAGGTCTTCGCCATTGTAGTGCACGGCAATCTCAACCAGCTTGCCGGCCGCGCGCGTTTGGCCGTGCAGCTGGCGCGAGGCAATTCGTGCGGCCAGCGCCTCGCGGCTGAGGCTCAAGGGGCAAAAGTGCACGAGCAGCGTGCGCGCTGCCGGAATGATCTCGCTCACGCCGACGATGGGCTCATGCTGGAGCGAGTCGAACAAGACCAGGGTCTCGTCCAGGTTCGCCAATTCAACCAAGAGCGCGTCCAGGCTGACCGGATAGAAACGCATGCTCCACTCCTATACGTGGTAGTAGCTGTCGGCAATGTCGGTAATGAACATGTGCCCGGGTGCATGGGAGATGGCAAACGGCACCTTGGAGGCCATCACCACCGCCTGCGGTGTTACCCCACACGCCCAGAACACCGGGATCTCGCCGGGTTTGAGGGTGACCGCGTCGCCAAAGTCGGGACGCGTCAGATCGTCGATGCCGAGCAGAGCCGGTTCGCCCACATGTACCGGCGCGCCATGCACGCCGGGATAGCGCGCGGTGATCCTGGCCGCATCCGCCACGCGCTCGGCAGCGATCGGACGCATCGATACCACCATTTCGCCATGCAGGCGCCCGGCGGGGCGGCACAGCTTGTTGGTGCGGTACATCGGCACGTTGCAGCCTTGGCTGATGTGGCGCACGTCGATGCCGGCGTTGATCAGGTCGGCCTCGAAGGTGAAGCTGCAACCGATCAGGAAGCTGACCAGATCGTCGTGTTGCGCCCACTGCTCGCGGACATCGCTGACTTCCTCGGCCAGTTGGCCGTCGCGCCAGACCCGGTAGGCGGGCAGGTCGGTCCGCAGGTCGGCGCCCTCGGCCAGAAACGTGCTGTAGCTGCCAGGCTCGGTGACATCGAGCACCGGACAGGCTTGCGGGTTGCGTTGGGCAAACAGTAGAAAGTCGTAGGCCCATTCGCGGGGCAGGGTAATCATGTTGGCCTGGGTCAACCCAGGCGCCTGGCCGGCGCTCGGTGCTACCAGCCCTGCGCGATAACGGGCGCGGGCGTCGACGGCGGCTTGGCGGGCCTGCTGCAATGGCGTCATGGTCAACCTCAGGAAAATGCGCGGAGTGTGACGCCTGCTTCGAGCAGGCGGGTTTTCAGGTCGCGGGCGATGTTCACGGCATCGGGGCTGTCGCCATGCACACAGATCGACTCGGCTTGCAGGCTGATCACCTGGCCGTCCTCGGCTTCGATCACACCTTCACGCACCAGGCGCAGCATGCGCTGGGCGATCAGTTCAGGGTCGTGCAGCACAGCGCCCGGTCGCGAGCGTGACACCAGCGTGCCCTGGGCGGTGTAGGCGCGGTCGGCGAAGGCCTCGGCGACACACGCAAGGCCCGCCTCGCCGGCCCAGTCCAGTAGCGGCGAGTTGGCCAGGCACACCAGTTTCAGTTGCGGATCGATCCGCAGTACGGCCTGGATCACCGCGTCTGCCTGGGTGCGGTCATGGGCGATGGTGTTGTACAGCGCACCATGCGGTTTGACATAGCTGACCCGGGTGCCGGCGCTGCGCGCCAGGCCCATGAGCGCGCCAATCTGGTAGATGACATCGGCGCGCAGTTGCTCGGCAGGGATATCCATGTTGCGCCGGCCAAAACCGACCAGGTCCGGGTAGGCCACGTGGGCGCCGATGGCTACGCCGCGCGCTGCGGCGGTCTCCAGCGTGTGCAGGATGCCCAGCGGGTCGCCGGCATGAAAGCCACAGGCGACGTTGGCGCTGCTGACCACTTCGAGGATCGCCGCATCGTCGCCCATGCTCCAGGCGCCGAAGCTCTCCCCCAAGTCGCTGTTCAGATCAATGGAACGCATGTTGAAGTCTCCGCGGTAATCAGGCTGCGTTGATAAAGGCAAAGATGGCACCTGCCGACTTGAATGCCATGAACCACGACAACAGGCAGGTCACCACGCCCAGCACCAGCAGCCAGCGAGGGTAGTGATAGCCTTCCATCAGGTCGGCGCGACGCCAGCCAACGTACATGAAAATGCTCAGGCCCAGCGGCAGGATCAAGCCATTGAAGCCGCCGGCGAACACCAGCAGCGCCGCAGGTGGCTTGCCCAGCATCATGTACAGGACCAAGGCGATCAGGATGAACGCCACCGTGCTCAGGTTGCGTACGCGTTCATCTATACGCTTGGAGAACACCGTGATGAACGACATCGAGGTGTATGAGGCGCCGATCACGCTGCTGATCCCGGCCGCCCACAGCACCAAGCCGAAGGCCATCATGCCGATGTCGCCGGCAGCGGCTTTGAACGCTTGCGCAGCCGGGTTGGCGCCTTGGCCGGAAACGTCGATGACCACGCCGCTGGCGACCACCCCAAGCACGGCCAGGAACAGTACGTAACGGGCAATGCCGGTGACCAGAATGCCGGTCAGCGCAGCCTTGGACACCACCTCGATGTTCTGCACCCCGACCACGCCGCGATCGAGCAGGCGGTGCGCACCGGCATAGGTGATGTAGCCACCGACGGTGCCACCGACGATGGTGGTGATCGAGGCGAAGTCGATGAAGTCAGGCCAGACCGCCTGGCGCAGTGCCTCGCCCAACGGCGGGTGGGTGGCGAAGGCGGCGAACACGATCAGGCCGACTTTCAGCGTGCCGAGCACCATCATGATGCGGTCCATGGCAATCCCTGCGCGGTGCGAGGAGAAGATCGCAATGGCCACCAGCGCACTGAACGCGCCACCCCATTTGGGATCGAGACCCGTCAGGGCGTTCAGGCCCAGGCCGGCGCCGGCGATGTTGCCCAGGCTGAACACCAGGCCACCGAACACCACCAGTACCGTGAGCAGATAACCGCTGCCGGGAATGGCGGTATTGGCCAGTTCCGCGGCGCGCATGCGGGTCAGGGTAACGATGCGCCAGACGTTCAGCTGCACGACGAAATCGATCAGGATCGAGGCCAGGATACCAAAGGCAAACGCAGCACCCAGGGTGGCGGTAAAGGTGGTGGTCTGGGTGAGGAAGCCTGGCCCGATGGCGGAAGTCGCCATCATGAAGATCGCGGCAATCAGCGAAGACCGTCGCGCCTTGGTGAAGTCATGAGCGAGCTGTGTCACGGCATCATTCCTACAATGAGAGGTGCTTGGGTAGAGCAATGTGCATGCCAAGCTCAAATAAAACCGCTGAAATGTAGGTGTGCCAAGACCAAATTGTTCAACAATGTCATGATGATGGCTGATCAATATGCACCGGATTGTAACAATTTCCGCTGGCGGTGTTACCTAATGGAGCAGCCGTGACGCTGCGTCTTGCCAAGCACAAGGTGCTGATGGAACATCTGCACGGTTATCTCCTTCTGGATTGCTTATGAACGACGCTGCTTGTTCCCTGCCACGCACGCTGGGCGAGTCCATCACCCAGGAAGTCCGCAGAATGCTGGTGGAAGGCGAGCTGGTGCCCGGCCAGCGCCTGTCCGAAGCAGCGCTGGCCGAGAGCCTGCAGATTTCCCGCAATACCTTGCGTGAGGCCTTCCGTGTGCTGACCCGCGAGGGCCTGCTCAAGCACGAGCCCAACCGTGGCGTAACTGTGGCCGAGCCAGACATGGCGTCGATCATCGACATCTATCGGGTGCGCCGTTTCATCGAGTGCAAGGCCATTGCCCAGGGCTTTCCCATGCACCCAGGCACCCTGCAGATGCGCGAGGCGGTCGAGGCCGGCATGCGTGCACGCGAGGCCAAGGACTGGGTAGCGGTCGGCACCGCCAACATGATGTTCCACAAGGGCATCGTCGAGCTGGCTGACAGCCCGCGGATGGTGGTGTTCTACGGGCAGATCGCGGCTGAGTTGCGCCTGGCCTTCGGCGTGCTCAACGATCCGGAGTTTCTCCACCTGCCTTATGTCGATATGAATGCGTCGATCTTGCGTTGTGTCGAGGAAGGCCGGCCCGATGAGGCCACGGCAATGCTCGATGCCTACCTGGTGCAGTCGGAACGCATCGTGCTGGCGGCTTACGAGCGCAGTCGAAATCGCTAGCCCCTGGCCCGGATAATCTGCGCCACTCGTCGGCTGTTGCCAGTGCCAGTCGACGAGTAGCAAAGGCATGCAGCACAGGCAGGGCGGGCCTTTGCCGCTGCTCGCTGGCGTTAGGTGGCCGGGCGCAGCGCTTGCCAGACACGGATATCTGTATGTATAACCAGTGTTCGTTGCCGCTGCCCGACCTCGTACCGTGATCGCTCATTCTGTCGATGACCCCCTCTATTATCTGCATAACTTCCGTCAGGTCCTGGCGTGGGTAGCTTTGCGCTATGCCGATCTGCTCGACGACCACGAGCAGGCGTTCATCAGCGCGTTCGAGCAGTTGCAGCAGCCTGCCCAGGCGCTGTTGGTGCGCATGGTCATGCGCAAGGGCGAGCTGTTTCGCAGCGACAAACTCGACTATGTCGAGATCGGTGACAGTCACTGCGCCTTGCAGCCGTTGACGGCGTTGGGCTGGGTCAGCACGCAGGCGCCCTTGTCGCTGGAGCAACTGTTCAGCGTGCTGCGCAAGGAGGAGCTGGTGCAGTGCTTCGCTGGGCAACTGAGCCGCCCGCGTGCGGCCAAGCCGGATCTGCTGGCGCAGTTGCAGGCCTTGTCATTACCCCCCAGGCCTTTCGCGCAGTGGTTTGCCGACAGCCCCGTGCAGATTATTCACTGGCGCCTGCAACCCTTGTGCGACCGCTTGCGCTTGTTGTTCTTCGGCAATCTCTACCAGGACTGGTCGGATTTCGTCCTGGCCGACCTGGGCATGCTGCGTTTTGAAAAGGTCCCGTTCAGCGATGACAGCCGAGCGCTGCGCCAACGCGCCGAGATCGACCTGGCCATGGCCTTGCACCAGTGTGCCGAGCGGTTGGAGCAGGGCGAGGCGCCCGCTCTGCTGCTGGCCACGCTTGAGGGCCTGCACAGCGACAACCCCTGGCTGGCGCGGCGCCGCTCGCGGGTGCTGTTCAGCATCGGCCAGCAGTGCGAACGCCTGGCCGAGTGGGACTTGGCGCTGAAGGTCTATGGCCAAAGCCGCCACCCTGAGGCGCGGATTCGCCAGGTGCGGGTATTGGAGCGCAGCGAACAGTGGGCGCAGGCCAAGAGACTGGCCGAGCAGATGGCCGCAGCGCCCGACAACGCCCATGAGGTGCAGGCGCTGGCGCGCATGCTGCCGCGCCTGACGCGCAAGTTGGGCGGGCCACCCGCCGCCAGGCGCCGCGCGTCCGTGGTCACGCCGATCGAGCTGCAACTACCCGTAGAGATGGCCGAACTTGGGGTCGAAGAGGCCGTGCGCGTGCATTTGGCGCAGCAAGGTGGACAGGTTCATTACGTGGAGAACACGCTGCTCAACAGCTTGTTCGGCCTGCTCTGCTGGGAGGCGATCTTCGCCCCGGTGCCGGGGGCATTCTTTCACCCGTTTCAAATGGCCCCTCAGGACCTGCACGACGAAGATTTTCAGCAGCGGCGCAGTGCCCTGTTCGAGGCCTGCCTGGCGCGCCTGGATGATGGCAGCCATGCCCAGGCCATCCTGGCCTGCTTTGCCGCCAAGCAGGGGCTGCAGTCACCGTTCGTGTTCTGGCAGATGCTCACCCCGCAGTTGCTCGAGCAGGCGCTGGCCTGTGTGCCTGCCGCGCACCTCAAGCAGTGCTTCATGCGCTTGTTGCAGGACATCCGCAGCAACCGCGCCGGCATGCCGGATCTGATTCAGTTCTGGCCTGAGCAGGGGCGTTACCTGATGGTCGAGGTCAAGGGGCCGGGGGATCGCTTGCAGGACAACCAGCTGCGCTGGCTTGAGTTCTGTCGTGAGCACGGTCTGCCGGTCGCCGTCTGCCACGTGCGTTGGCGTGAGGCGCTGGCATGAGCTACAGCGTGGCGGTGCGTGCGTTGTGCGAGTTCAGCGCCAAGGTCGGTGATCTGGACTTGCGCTTCACCCCGTCGCCCACCGCCCAGGAAGGCATCGCCGGGCATCGGCGAGTGGTGGCGCGGCGCGCTGACGATTACCAGGCGGAAGTCGCCCTCGAAGGTCACTATGAAAGCTTGCGCGTGCGCGGGCGTGCCGACGGCTATGACCCGCAGCTCAATCGCCTGGAAGAGATCAAGACCCACCGCGGTGAGCTGGCCCGGCAACCCGACAACCACCGCCAACTGCACTGGGCCCAGGCCAAGGTCTACGCCTGGCTGCTGTGTCAGGCGCGGCAACTCGCAGAGGTCGAGGTGGCGCTGGTCTACCTGGATGTCGACAGCGATCGGCAAACCGTGATCAGCGAGCAGCACACGGCGGCAGAGTTGCAGCGCTTCTTTGCGCTTCAGTGCCAACGTTTTCTGGCCTGGGCGCAGATGCAGGAACAGCGCCTCGCCGAGCGTGACCAGGGCTTGCAGGCGTTGAGCTTCCCCTATCCGCAGTTTCGCCAGGGCCAACGCCAATTGGCCGAGACCCTGTACAAGGCGGTGAGTACCGGCCGCTGCCTGATGGCCCAGGCCAGTACCGGCATCGGCAAGACCCTTGGCACGCTGTTCCCGCTCCTCAAAGCGATGGCGCCGCAGCGCCTCGACAAGCTGTATTTTCTGACGGCCAAGACGCCCGGCCGGGCGCTGGCACTCGATGCCCTGCGCCAGATCGACCAGGCCACGCCCCAGCCAGCTTTGCGTACGTTGGAACTGATCGCCCGCGACAAGGCCTGCGAGCACCCCGGCAGCGCCTGCCATGGCGAGTCCTGCCCATTGGCTAAGGGGTTCTACGACCGCCTGCCTGGCGCACGCGAGGCGGCTGGGGCGCGGCCATTGCTCGATCGCCAGGCGCTGCGTGAGGTGGCCCTGGAACATCACGTGTGCCCTTACTACCTGGGCCAGGAGATGGCGCGCTGGGCTGATGTGCTGATCGCCGACTACAACTACTACTTCGATGCTCACGCCTTGCTGTTTGGCCTGGCCCAAGCCAACCAGTGGCGGGTATCGGTGCTGGTGGACGAGGCGCATAACCTGGTCGAGCGGGGGCGAGGCATGTACAGCGCCAGCCTGGATCAAGGCCAGCTGCAGGCGTTGCGCCAGAGCAAGCCTGAAGGGTTGGTCAGCGCGCTGGATCGGCTGAACCGCCAGTGGAACGCCCTGTACAAAGACCAGCATGCGCCGTACCAGGCCAGCGAGCGGTTGCCCGATGGCTTGCTCAGCGCGTTGCAGCAGTGCATTGGCTTGATTCAAGAGCGCCTGAACCAGGCGCCTGCGCAAGTCGACCCGCTGCTGTTGCAGTTCTTCTATCAGGCCTTGCAGTTCAGCCGCGTGGCGGAGCTGTTCGATGAGCATTTCATCTTCGACATCAGCCTGCGCAATGGCCCGCGCAAGCGGCGCCTGGCCACCTTGTGCCTGCGCAATGTGGTGCCGGCACGCTTGCTTGGCCCGCGCATGAGTGCCGCGCGCAGTGTCACGTTGTTTTCCGCCACCCTCAGCCCACGGCATTTCTATGCCGACCTGCTGGGCATGCCCGGTGACACTGCTTGGCTTGAGGTCGCGGCGCCGTTCAAGGCAGAGCAACTGGATGTACGCATTGTCAGCCAAGTGTCGACCCGCTATCAGCACAGGCAGGCTTCGCTGGCGCCGATCGTCGAATTGATCGCCGAGCAGTATCGCAACCGGCCGGGTAACTACCTGGCATTTTTCAGCAGCTTTGAATACCTGCAGCAGGTCGCCGGGCTGCTGGCCGAACGTTACCCTGAGCTGCCGCGCTGGGAGCAGGCGGCGGGTATGGATGAAGCCGCGCGCGAGGCATTTCTCGCGCGTTTTGTGCCAGACGGGCAGGGCATCGGTTTTGCCGTGCTGGGCGGGGCGTTCGGCGAAGGGGTGGATTTACCGGGCACGCGCCTGATCGGCGCCTTTGTCGCTACCCTCGGCCTACCTCAGGTCAACCCGATCAATGAGCAGTTCAAACAACGCCTGGGTCGTCAGTTTGGCGCGGGGTTCGACTACGCCTACCTGTACCCGGGCGTGCGCAAGGTGATCCAGGCCGCCGGGCGGGTTATCCGCGGTGATGACGACCGTGGCGTGCTGCTGCTGATCGACGAGCGCTTCGCCGAGCCACGGGTGCAGCAGATGTTTCCCGCCTGGTGGCAGACGGCCAGTCAATAATCCCCGCTCGGCCCATCGCACGGCGTTGCAACTCCCAGTACACTGCGCGTTCAAACACCTACATTCGTTGAACTCGAGGTTCTTGCATGACGCTCAGTCCTTTGGCAGGCAAGTTGGCTCCGGCCAGCGTACTGGTTGATATTCCCCGCCTGCTGACCGCCTACTACACCGGCCGCCCTGATGCGTCCGTGGTTGCCCAGCGGGTTGCCTTCGGCACCTCCGGGCACCGGGGGACCTCCCTTGAGCTGAGCTTCAACGAGGACCACGTGCTGGCCATCACCCAGGCGATCTGCCTGTATCGCCAGGCCCAGGGCATCGATGGTCCGCTGTTCATTGGCGCCGACACCCATGCACTGTCCGCACCGGCTGCGGCCAGTGCCCTGCAAGTGCTGGCGGCCAATGGTGTGCAGGTGATGCTGTCCAAGGACGACGAGTACACCCCGACCCCGGCGGTGTCCCACGCCATTCTCTGCTACAACCGTGGCCGCCAGGCTGGCCTGGCCGACGGCATCGTCATCACCCCATCGCACAACCCACCACAAAGCGGCGGCTTCAAGTACAACCCGCCCAACGGCGGCCCTGCGGACAGCGACGTGACCAAGTGGGTCGAGGCCAAGGCCAACGAACTGCTGGCTGCAGGCCTGGCCGGGGTCAAGCGCATGGACTACGCCCAGGCCCTCAAGGCGCCGACCACCCAGCGTCATGACTATGTCGGCAACTATGTCGCGGACCTGGCCAACGTCATCGACTTCGACGTCATCCGCGCCGCCAACCTGCGCCTGGGCGTCGACCCGCTGGGTGGTGCCGGGGTGCGTTACTGGCAGGCGATCGCCGAGCACTACCAGCTGAATCTGGAAGTGGTCAACACCGAGGTCGACCCGACCTTCCGCTTCATGACCGTCGACTGGGACGGGCAGATTCGCATGGACCCATCCTCGCCTTACGCCATGCAGGGCCTGATCGGCCTGCGTGAGCGCTTCGACGTGGCCTTCGCCTGTGACCCGGACCACGACCGCCATGGCATCGTCACCGCCGATGGCTTGTTGGCGCCGAACAACTACCTGGCGGTGACCATCGACTACCTGTTCCGTAACCGCCCGCAGTGGCGCAGTGATGCGGCAGTGGGCAAGACCGTGGTCAGCAGCGGCTTGATCGACCGCGTCACCGCGCAGCTGGGGCGCACCCTGTACGAAGTGCCAGTGGGCTTCAAGTATTTCGCCCAGGGGCTGTTCGACGGCTCGCTGGGCTTCGGCGGCGAGGAGAGTGCCGGCGCGTCGTTCTTGCGTCGGGATGGCTCGGTGTGGGCTACCGACAAGGACGGGCTGATCCCTGCGTTGCTGGCGGCGGAGATGACCGCGCGCACTGGGCGTAACCCGAGCCAGGCCTACGCTGACCTGACCGAGGCACTGGGCAAGCCCTTTGCCACGCGGGTCGAGGCCAAGGCCGATGCGCGGCAGAAAGCCCTGCTGAGCAAGTTGGCGCCGGAGCAGGTCAAGTCAACCGAGCTTGCCGGTGAGCCGATCGAGCAGGTCTTGAGCCATGCGCCGGGCAATGGCCAGGCCATCGGTGGGCTGAAGGTGATGACCCGCAATGGCTGGTTTGCGGCGCGGCCATCGGGCACCGAGGACATCTACAAAATCTACGCCGAGAGTTTTGTCGACGAGGCGCACCTGCAGCGGCTGGTTGAAGAAGCTCAGGCGTTGGTGGATGCGGCCATTGCCTGATTGAGCGGTTTGTCGATTCCGGCCCTATCGCTGCGACGTGTCGCGCGATAAGGCCGGATGATTCAACCTAGAACTGGCCTGCCTCCATCCCATACAAACTCGAACTCCCCGCCCGCACACTGGCCTCCAGCGCCAACCCCCGCGGCAAGATTCGTTCGAAGAAGAACGCCGCACAGGCAAGCTTGGCCCCGCAGAACTCGGCATCTTCAGCCAATTTGGCCTGCGCTACCGCGGCCATCCGCGCCCACATGTAGGCATAGGCCGTCAGCCCAAACAGGTGCAGGTATTCCACCGCCGTGGCACTGATCAGGTTGGCGTCGCTGGCCACCCCGGCCAGCAACCAGCGGGTGGTGTTCTCCAGTCGCACCAAGGCCTCGAGCAACGCTTCGCGATGCACGGGCGCATCGACCGCGAACGCGCGAATTTCGGCGGCAAAGGCTGCTAGCCCCTGGCCGCCATCGGCCACCACCTTGCGCCCCAGCAGATCCAGCGCCTGGATACCATTGGTGCCTTCATAGATCTGGGCAATGCGCACATCGCGCACCAACTGCTCCTGACCCCACTCGCGAATGTAGCCATGGCCGCCGAACACCTGCTGGCCGAGCACGCAGCTCTCCAGGCCGTTGTCGGTGAAGAAGGCCTTGGCCACTGGCGTCAGCAGGGCGACCAGGCGCTGGGCATGCTCACGCTCACCGGCATCCTCGGCATAACGCGCCAGGTCCAGCTGCTGGCCCACGTAAGTGGCAAAGGCGCGACCGCCTTCGGTGAGGCTGCGCATGGTCAACAGCATGCGCCGCACATCGCCATGGGCGATGATCGGGTCGGCGATCCGCTGCTGGGCTTGCGCGCCGCTGGCGGCGCGGCTTTGCAGGCGCTCGTTGGCGTAGCGTGCGGCGTTCTGGTAGGACGCCTCGGCGCAGCCAATGCCCTGGATGCCAATCGACAGGCGCTCGTAGTTCATCATGGTGAACATCGCCGCCAGGCCCTTGTTCGGCTCGCCTACCAGAAAGCCGGTGGCGGCATCGAAGTTCATCACGCAGGTGGCCGAGGCCTTGATGCCCATCTTGTGCTCGATCGAGCCGCAGTGAGCGCCATTGCGTGCGCCTAGGCTGCCATCGGCCTCGGGCAAGAACTTGGGCACCAGAAACAGTGAAATACCTTTGGCGCCTGCGGGGGCGTCGGGCAATTTCGCCAGGACCAGGTGGACGATGTTTTCAGTCAGGTCCTGCTCGCCGCCGGTGATGAAGATCTTGCTGCCGCTGATCTGGTAGCTGCCATCGGCCTGCGGTTCGGCGCGGGTGCGGATCAGCCCCAGGTCGGTGCCGGCGTGGGGTTCGGTCAGGCACATGGTGCCGGCCCATTGGCCGCTGTACAGCTTTGGCAGGTAAGCGGCCTTGAGCGCTTCGCTGGCATGCGCATCGATCGCCAGGCAGCTCCCGGCACTCAAGGCCGAATACAGGCTGAAGCTGCTGTCGGCGGCGTACATCATCTCTTCGAACAGCACCCCGAGCATCTTCGGCATGCCCATGCCGTCATAGTCAGGATTACCGCCCAAGCCGACCCAGCCGCCTTCGCGGTAGGTGTGCCAACTCTCGCGAAAGCCGTCTGGGGTGCTGACCTGGCCCGCATCGAAGCGCACCCCTTGCTCATCGCCGTTGCGGCTGAGCGGGGCGATCAATTGGCCGGTGATCTTCGCCGCCTCTTCGAGGATGGCGTCGGCGGTGTCGGCATCGACCCGCTCGGCCAGGGCCGGCAGGCGCGCCCACAGGGCAGGGCCATGGAACACGTCATGAAGCACGAAGCGCATGTCGCGCAGTGGAGCGTTGTAGTCGGTCATATCGAAGCTCGTCGGTTCAGAGGGCCTTGGCCCGGTCGCGCAGCAGGTATTTCTGGATCTTGCCGGTGGAGGTCTTCGGCAGCTCGCCGAACAGCACGGTCTTGGGCACCTTGAAGGCCGCCAGGTGCTCGCGGCACCAGGCGATGATCTCTGCTTCGCGGGTGGCGCCATGGCCTTGCTTGAGGGCGACGAAGGCGCACGGGGTCTCGCCCCATTTCTCATCCGGGCGGGCGACCACTGCGGCTTCGAGCACGGCGGGGTGCTTGTACAGGGTGTCTTCGACTTCGATGGTGGAGATGTTCTCGCCACCGGAGATGATGATGTCCTTGAGGCGGTCTTTGATCTCGACGTAACCGTCGGCATGCCACACCGCCAGGTCGCCGGTGTGGAACCAGCCGCCGCGGAAGGCCTCGGCGGTGGCTTCGGGGTTTTTCAGGTAGCCCTTCATCACCGTGTTGCCGCGCATGAAGATCTCGCCCAGGGTGTTGCCGTCACGCGGTACTGGCTGCAGGGTCTGCGAGTCGGCCACCATCAAGCCTTCCAGGGTGGGGTAACGCACGCCCTGGCGCGACTTGATGCGTGCACGCTCCGCCAGCGGCTGCTGGTCCCATTCGGCGTGCCAGGCGCACACCGTGACCGGGCCATAGACCTCGGTCAGGCCGTAGACGTGGGTGACCGCGATGCCCATTTCCTCGACCGCGCCGATCACCTTGGCCGGTGGTGCCGCACCGGCCACCATCGCCTGCACCGGGTGCTCGATGGCGGCCTTGGCGGTATCCGGCATATTCACCAGCGCGTTGAGCACGATCGGCGCACCGCACAGGTGGCTGACGCGGTGTTCGCGGATCAGGGTGAGGATCTTTTGCGGATCGACCCGACGCAGGAACACATGGGTGCCGGCCAAGGCAGTGACGGTCCACGGGTAGCACCAGCCGTTGCAGTGGAACATCGGCAAGGTCCACAGGTACACCGGATGGTTGCCCATCGCCCAGGTCATCTGGTTGCCGATAGCGTTGAGGTAGGCGCCGCGGTGGTGGTAGACCACGCCTTTGGGGTTGCCGGTGGTACCGGAGGTGTAGTTCAGCGAAATGGCCTGCCATTCGTCCTCAGGCCACTGCCAGGCGAACTCAGGGTCACCCTCGGCCAGCAGCGCTTCATAGTCCAGGTCACTGACCGGTTGGCCTTCGCCGTATTCCGGATCGTCGACGTCGACCACCAGGGGGGGCTGGGCCAGCAGCGCCAGGGCGCCGTGGATCACCGCGTGAAACTCGCGGTCAGCGATCAGCACCTTGGCTTCGCCATGTTCCAGCATGAAGGCAATGGCTTCGGCGTCCAGGCGCACGTTGAGGGTGTTGAGCACCGCGCCGAGCATGGGCACGGCAAAATGCGCTTCAAGCATCGCCGGGATGTTCGGCAGCATCACCGCAACGGTGTCGCCCTGGCCGATGCCGCGCTCGGCCAGGGCACTGGCCAGGCGTCGGCAGCGCTGATAGGTCTGCTGCCAGTTGCGCCGGATAGCGCCGTGGATCACGGCCGGGTATTGGCCGTAGACCGAGGCGGTGCGCTCGATGAAGCTCAGCGGGGTGAGGGGAACATGATTGACAGCAGCGGGCATCAGGCCCTGGGAGAATATCGACATGCGGTGGTCCTGTGTGGGAGGTAGGCGCAGCCTGTGCGCTGGGCTCCCGGTGGCTGATTGTTAGCTCTGATCAGGGAAGGGGCAGCGAAAAATGGCTCGCTAGCCCTGTCGCATTTTTACGCGAACCGCTATGTTAGCTGGAAGATCGACTATAGCAATATGGTAGAAATACTATAAAAAGCGAGCCCAAGCCGTGGACCACACCTCATCACCGTTGCTGGCCAAAGACCCGCAGCCCAGCGCGCTGCTAGCGGCCAACGCTCAATTGATCAGTGCCAATCGCGCCTTGCAGGCGATGATTGCCCAAGGGCCGGCGCTGGCGCAGTGGCTGCCGGCCAATTGTGCAGCGCTGGTTCGCGCTTGCCTGCGCCAAGACCGGGCGATTGCCGAGGTCGAGGCGCAGGTTGGCCAGCGGATCTTGCTCTGGACCTTCATCCCCGATGCCCGTGGCCAGCAGGTCTTGGCGCGCTGTCGCGATGCCAGCGAGGAGCGCCACGCCGCGCGCGAAGCCAATCAATCGCGCCGGCTGTACCGCCTGATTACCGAGAACACCACCGACCTGATCTCCCGGCACAGCCCGGACGGGCGCTTTCTCGATGCCACGCCAGCGGCCTTTCGCCTGCTTGGGGTGTGGCCAGAGCAGTTGCGCGGCACTCCGGTGCGCAACCTGCTGCACCCGCACGAGCGCCGCCAGGCGCTGCGTCAGGCGGCTGCGGCGTTGGACGCGGATGGCTATCACCTCATGACCTGCCGCGTGCGTCACGCCGATGGCGGCTATCGCTGGTTCGAGATCGCCAGCCGGGCGATTCGCGAAACCTATACCGGGGCGGTGGTGGAGATCGTCAGTGTCTCTCGCGACATCAGCCTGCGCATCGAGGCCCAGCAGAACCTGGCGCACAGTGCCCGGCTGGCGACCCTGGGCGAGCTAGCCTCAGGCATTGCCCACGAAATCAATCAGCCGCTCGCCGCAGTGGTCAATTACGCCAACGCCAGCCAGCGTTACCTGCACGCGGTGGAGCATGACCTACAGGCTCGGGATCGGGTCGGCCAGGGCTTGCAACGCATCGTTGCGCAGGCGACCCACGCCGCCGAGGTGATCCGCCGCTTGCGCGCTTTTCTGCGCAAGGGGCCACGTCGCCTGCAGGCGCTGGCGATCGCCGATATCGCCGGCGAAGCGGTGCGTCTATGCGCGTGGGAGGCGGACCGCGATCAGGTCGAGATCGAGCTGCGCCTGCCCAGCACCTTGCCCCAGGTATACGCCGACCGGGTGCTGCTGGAGCAGGTACTGCTCAACCTGCTGCGCAACGCCATCGACGCCAACCGTGAGCAGCGTCGGGGCCAGCCGTCGCGTATCGTCCTGGCGGCGCGCCGCGAGGGCGACTGGCTGCAGGTCGAGGTCAGCGATCAAGGGCCGGGCGTGGCCTGCGAGCGCCTGGATGATATTTTTACCCCGTTCACCACCAGCAAGGCTGACGGTCTGGGCCTGGGCCTGAGTATGAGCCGCAGCCTTATTGAAGGCTTTGGCGGCAGCCTGCAGGCGCGCTTGGGGGAGGCGGGCGGCTTGGTGCTGTGCTGCCGCTTGGCGGCGATCAAACTTTGAAGGGCAGGGCAGTGATGCAGGCGAAGGTTTATGTGGTCGATGATGATCTGGGCATGCTCGATTCGACCGTCTGGTTGCTCGAGTCGGTGGGGTTGCAGGCGTTGCCATTCAGCAGTGGCCAGGCGTTTCTGGATGCCTGTGCAGGCGATGAGCCGGCCTGCGTCCTGCTCGATGTGCGGATGCCTGGCCCGGGCGGCCTGGCGGTCCAGCAGGCGTTGCGTGATCGCGGGGTACTGATGCCGGTGATCTTTGTCAGCGGCCATGCCGATGTACCGATCGTGGTACGGGGGTTCAAGGCTGGTGCCTGCGACTTCATCGAAAAGCCCTACAACGAGCAGCTGTTGCTCGACAGCGTCCAAGCGGCATTGAGCCACGCGCGTCAGGCGCAGCAGGGCAGTCTTGAGTTGGCCGCCATTCAGGCCCGTATCGACGGCATGACGCCACGTGAGCGCGACGTGTTCATCCCGCTGGTGCAAGGCCTGAGCAATCGGCAAGTCGCCGAGCAATTGGGGGTTAGCGTGAAAACCGTCGATCTGTATCGAGGACGGGTGATGAAGCGCATGCAGGCCAGCAGTCTGGCGCAGCTGGTGGGGATGGCGATTGCCTGTGGCCAGGTGCAGGCGCTGGGGCTGGGCGCAATTGAAGTGAACTAACTGGCAGACATGAAGGCTAATTTACATAGCCCGCTAATCAAAGCTTTGACATTCACTGCCTAGGCAGTAATATTTTCACACAATTGTCCGAGCGGCTGCCGATGTCTCATTTCAACCCGGAAAACTTCCAGACCTGCGCCATCGGCATGCTGCTGGGCCGCGCCGCGATCCTCAAGGACCGCATCCTCGACTGGCACCTGGAGAGCGAGGGGGTCACCGCCGCGCAATTCAAGGTGCTGATCATCGTCACCCAGTATCAGGTCGACACCCCAGCCGAGCTGTGTCGCTACCTGGGCCTGGATAGCGGTTCGATGACGCGCATGCTCGATCGCCTCGAACACAAAGGCCTGATCCTGCGCAACCGCTGCCCGGATGATCGGCGCCAAGTGCGCCTGGCCTTGACCGCTGATGGTCAACGGCTGGCCGACCGCCTGCCTGAGATCGGCGCGGCGGCGATGAACGAGCTGGTCGGTGTGCTGCAGCCCGAAGAGCTCAAGACCCTTGAAGGCCTACTGGCCAAGGTGCTGCTCAGCGCTGGCGACCCCCTGACGATCCGCCGCTTTGGCGATCGTTGATCCCTGTTACGCATTATCCAAGGTATTGTCATGGCCACTCCCACGGACACCTCTCCATCCACCTCGCCAGCCCAGGGCTCAGGCAAGCGCAAGGCGTGGCTGCTCGCTTTGCTGCTGTTGGTGATCCTTGCCGGTGCTGGCACCTGGGCCTGGTACAGCCTGGTCGGGCGCTGGCACGAAAGCACCGACGACGCCTATGTCAACGGCAACGTGGTGGAAATCACCCCACTGGTCACCGGCACGGTGACCAGCATCGGCGCCGATGACGGCGACCTGGTGCATGCCGGCCAGGTACTGCTGCAGTTCGACCCGGCCGACAGCGAGGTGGCCTTGCAGGCCGCTGAAGCCAAACTGGCGCGCACCGTGCGCGAGGTGCGTGGGCTGTACAGCAATGTCGATGCGCTCAAGGCCCAGTTGCAGAGCCGTACGGCCGAGCTGAAAAAGGCCCGTGACAATTACAATCGACGCAAGGTACTGGCTGACAGCGGGGCGATTGCTGCCGAAGAAATCTCCCATGCCCACGATGACCTGACCTCGGCGCAAAGCGCGCTGGACAACGCCCGTCAGCAGCTCAATACCAGCACTGCGCTGATCGACGACACGGTGGTCTCCTCGCACCCTGAGGTGATGGCGGCGGCGGCTGACCTGCGCCAGGCCTATCTGGACCACGCCCGCACCATCCTGGTGGCGCCGGTCACTGGCTACGTGGCCAAGCGCACCGTGCAATTGGGCCAGCGCCTGCAACCGGGCACGGCGACCATGGCCGTGATTCCCCTGGATCAGGTGTGGATCGATGCCAACTTCAAGGAAACCCAACTGCGCCAGATGCGCATTGGCCAGCCGGTGGAAATCAGCGCCGACTTGTACGGCAGCGAGGTCAAGTACACCGGCACCATCGACAGCCTCGGCGCCGGTACCGGCAGCGCCTTTGCCTTGTTGCCTGCGCAGAACGCCACCGGCAACTGGATCAAGATCGTCCAGCGGGTGCCAGTGCGTATTCACCTCAATCCCGAGCAGCTCAAGGAGCATCCGCTGCGCATCGGCCTGTCCACCCTGGTCGAGGTCGACCTGCACGACCAGAGCGGCCCGGCCCTGGCCCAGCAGCCACCGCAGCAGGCCAGCTACACCACCCAGGTGTACGACCGCCAGCTGGTCGAGGCCGACCACCTGATCGCCCGGCTGATCCATGACAACAGCGCCAGCGGCAAGACGGCCCAGCGATGAGCAACCCAGCGCCCGCGCAGTTCACCCCGCCGAGCCTGCTGTTGACCACCATCGGCCTGTCGCTGGCGACCTTCATGCAGGTGCTCGACACCACCATCGCCAACGTTGCCTTGCCGACCATCTCGGGCAACCTGGGGGTCAGTTACGAGCAGGGCACCTGGGTCATCACCTCGTTTGCCGTGAGCAACGCCATCGCCTTGCCGCTGACTGGCTGGCTGAGCCGGCGTTTCGGTGAAGTGAAGCTGTTCATCTGGGCCACGCTGCTGTTCGTGGTGGCGTCGTTCCTGTGTGGCATTGCCCAGTCGATGCCGGAGTTGGTGGGCTTTCGCGTGCTCCAGGGGGTGGTCGCCGGCCCCCTGTACCCGATGACCCAGACCCTGCTGATTGCGGTTTATCCGCCTGCCAAACGAGGGATGGCCTTGGCGTTATTGGCCATGGTCACGGTGGTAGCGCCGATTGCCGGGCCGATTCTCGGCGGCTGGATCACCGACAGTTATAGCTGGCCGTGGATCTTCTTCATCAACGTGCCGATCGGCCTGTTCGCCGCCGCCGTGGTGCGTCAGCAGATGCGTAGTCGGCCCGTGGTGACCAGCCGCCAGCCGATGGACTACATCGGCCTGATCACCTTGATCATCGGCGTTGGTGCATTGCAGGTTGTGCTGGACAAGGGCAACGACCTGGACTGGTTCGAGTCGTCGTTCATCATCGTCGGCAGCCTGATTTCGCTGGTCTTCCTGGCGATCTTCATCATCTGGGAGCTGACCGACCGCCATCCGGTGGTCAACCTGCGGCTGTTCGCGCACCGCAATTTCCGCATCGGCACCCTGGTGCTGGTCGGCGGTTATGCAGGCTTTTTCGGCATCAACCTCATTTTGCCGCAGTGGCTACAGACGCAGATGGGTTACACCGCCACCTGGGCTGGGCTGGCCGTGGCGCCGATTGGCTTGCTGCCGGTGGTGATGTCGCCGTTTGTCGGCAAGTACGCGCACCGCTTCGACTTGCGCGTGCTGGCTGGCCTGGCTTTCCTGGCCATCGGCACCAGCTGCTACATGCGCGCAGGCTTCACCAATGAGGTGGACTTCCAGCATATCGCCCTGGTGCAGCTGTTCATGGGTATTGGTGTGGCGCTGTTCTTCATGCCGACCTTGAGCATCCTGTTGTCGGACCTGCCGCCCCATCAAATTGCCGATGGTTCGGGCCTGGCCACCTTCCTGCGGACCTTGGGCGGCAGCTTTGCCGCGTCCTTGACCACCTGGATCTGGATTCGCCGCGCCGACCAGCACCATGCCTACTTGAGCGAGCACATCAGCCAGTACGACCCGGCCACCCGGCACGCCCTGGAACAGCTGGGCGGCGCCAGCCCGCAGAGCTATGCGCAGCTTGAGCAGATCCTCAATGGCCAGGCCTACATGATGTCGACGGTCGACTACTTCACCCTGATGACTTGGATATTTGCCGGGTTGATCCTGCTGGTGTGGTTCGCCAAACCGCCGTTCACCGCCAAGGCGGCGCCGGCTTCGGCAGGGCACTAGTTGTCAATCCAGTGAGGCAGGCGTTAGCCTTGTGCCATCAATTTCCAAGGGGGAATGGATGGACAAGGTAATCGTCATCACCGGTGCCAGCCGTGGCATCGGTGCCGCCACAGCACTGCTGGCTGCGCAACAGGGCTATCGCATCTGCATCAACTACCACGCGGACGACCAGGCTGCCGAGCGCATCCTGGCCCAGGTCCGCGAGCTGGGCGCCGAGGCGATTGCCGTGCGCGCCGATGCCAGCGTCGAGGACGAGGTGGTGCAGCTGTTCCACCGCGTCGATCAGGAGCTGGGGCCAGTCAGCGCATTGGTCAACAATGCCGGCACTATTGGTCAACAGAGCCGGGTCGAGGAAATGTCCGAGTTTCGTCTGCTCAAAGTGATGAAGACCAACGTAGTCGGGCCGATACTGTGCACCAAGCATGCGCTGCTGCGCATGGCCCGCAGGCATGGCGGTCAGGGTGGGGCGATCGTCAACGTGTCATCGATGGCCGCGCGCCTGGGCTCGCCTAACGAGTACGTTGACTACGCCGCCTCCAAGGGCGCCTTGGACAGTTTCACCATTGGCCTGGCCAAGGAAGTGGCGGGCGAGGGCGTGCGGGTCAATGGCGTGCGCCCGGGCTACATCCACACCGGCTTTCATGCCCTGAGCGGCGATCCTGAGCGGGTCAGCAAGCTCGAACCTGGGCTGCCGATGGGCCGCGGTGGCCAACCGCAAGAGGTGGCTGAGGCGATCCTTTGGCTGCTGTCGGACAAAGCTTCCTATTCCACTGGCAGCTTTATCGACCTCAGCGGCGGACGCTGAGCGCACGCTATCTCACTGCTCAAGCATCTGGCCGACCCGTTCGGCCAGGGCTTGGAGGGTGAATGGCTTGGTCAGTACGCTCATGCCTGGCTCCAGCTCGCCATTGCTCAACACGGCGGTTTCGTCGTAGCCGGTGACGAACAGCACTTTCAGCCCTGGATAGCGCGCCCGCAGTGCGTCAGCTACCTGGCGGCCGTTGAGCCCACCCGGCAGGCCAACGTCAGTGACCAACAGATCAGGGCGCGATGTGTCTTGCAGGCCACTGAGTGCAATTGGCCCATCCTCGAACATCTCAACTTGATGCCCCAGGTCTTCCAGCATTTCGGCCATGACCAGGCGCATCGCCGCTTCGTCCTCTACCACAACCACCCGGCAACCTGCGGCAGGTGGCTTTGTCGTGCACAAGACAAGCTCAGGCTGCACTGCAAGCGACCCTGCCGTCGGCACATGACGCGGTATGAACAGCTTCACCACGGTACCCTGGCCAAGCGTGGAGTCGATGTGGATTTGACCGCCTGATTGACGTACGAAGCCATACACCATCGATAAGCCCAGCCCGGTTCCGCGCCCCAGCGGCTTGGTGGTGAAAAAGGGTTCGACAGCGCGGGCCACGACCTGAGCCGACATCCCTCGGCCGCTGTCTTCCACGCTTAGGCAAAGATAAGCCCCGGCAGCTAGATCGAGTGATTTGGCCTGGGCCTCGAGCAGCTCGATATTGTTGCAGCGAATGACGATGTCGCCGCCATCGGGCATGGCATCGCGGGCATTGATACAGAGGTTGAGCAGGGCGCTTTCCAGTTGCGGTGGATCGATGCGTACCGGCCAGAGGTCAGCGGCGCAGCAGTTTTGCAGACGGATGTGCGGGCCCACGCTACGGCCAATCAGCTCGTGCATGCCGGCGACCAATTCAGCGACGCACGTCAGGCTCGGTAGCAGCGTCTGCCGTCGGGAGAAGGCAAGCAGTCGATGGACCAGGGCGGCTGCACGATGGGCCGCGCCGTGGGCGCTGTGCAATAGCTCAGGCAGGGCATCAGGGCGCTCGTCCGCCAGCCGCGCTTGGGCCAGCTCCAGTGCGCCGAGGATGCCGCCAAGCAGGTTGTTGAAGTCATGGGCGACGCCTCCGGTGAGTTGGCCGACCGCCTCCATTTTTTGTGCCTGGCGCAGGGCCTCTTCAGCTTTTATACGCTCGGCCATCGCTTGGTTGACGCGTTGCTCAAGCTGCTCGTTGAGCTTCTGCAGGGCGTTTTCGGCACGTTTACGCGCAGTCGCGTCGCGAAAGATCACTGCAACCAGCCGTTGCTCGGCGGGTTCAAGGCGCAGCGCGCTGAGGGCCAGGCAGCGATCAGTGGCGTACAGGTCATGCTCGAAGTAGACCGGCTCACCAGTACGCGCTACCTCACCGAAGTGCTTGAGCCAAACCTCGGCTTCGTCCGGGATGACCTGGCGCAAGGTTCGCCCCACCACGTCAGGCAGGCCAGCGTGACGCGAATAGGCCGGGTTGGCCATCAGGTGCACATAGTCGCTCATCGGCCCATTGGGGCCGTCGATGAACTGGATGACGCAAAAGCCTTCTTCCATGGTCTCGAACAAGAAGCGGTATCGTTCGGCTTCCTGCATGCGCTCGCGAAACAACCCAGCTTCGCGGGTGAGGCGGGCATTGTCGCGCTGCAAGGTCATCAGCTGTTGGCGCAGGTGGTTCAGTTCGCTAGACGTCTGTGTCGACATCCGTGTCTCCATCCCTATGTTGGTCGAGCTAGGCAGGTCTGAATCAGCCCTGCAACAGTTGGCTTACCCGTTCGGCTAGTGTGGCAAGCTCGAAAGGTTTGAGCAGCATTTGCGCGTCAGCTGGCGGCTTGCCGCCGGTCAATGTGCTCGGCTCATACCCTGTGATGAACAGAATCGCGGTATCCGGGAGCGTGTCCCTGCAGGCGTTCGCCACCTGGTAACCGTTGATTCCACCGGGCAGGCCTATGTCACTGATCAGCAGATCTGGGCGGATACCCTGGGCAAGTGCTTCGATAGCGGCCGCGCCTGACTCGAACACATACACCTGATGACCAAGTTCCTCAAGCACATCGCACAGCAACATGCGCATGGCGGCCTGGTCTTCGACCAGCATGATCTGCTGCGAAACCTGCGCCGGGGCAGGGCGTGTGCCAGTGCTGACGGTTGAGGGCAAGGGTGGTATCTGGGCGACATGTCGGGGCAGGAACAGGCGTACACAGGTGCCTTGTTCAGCATGCGAGTCGATCCGCAACTGGCCACCCGATTGGCGCACGAAACCGTAGACCATCGACAGCCCAAGGCCCGAACCCTGGCCCAGCGGTTTGGTGGTGAAAAACGGGTCGATGGCCCGTTGCGCTACTTCGGTTGACATCCCGTGGCCGTTGTCTTCGACTGCCAGGCACAGATAATCACCCGCATACAGATCAAGCGGGCGGGCTCGATCATGATCAAGCGCGATGTTCTCACCTCGTACAGTGATCAGCCCACCCATGGGCAGGGCGTCGCGGGCATTGATGCAGAGATTGAGCAAGGCGCTTTCCAGCTGTGGCGGATCAATGAAGGTTGGCCACAGCTCTTGACTGAAACAGCTGCGCAATTCGATGCCTGGACCGATGCTGCGGCGCAGTAATTCCTCGATGCCATCGATCAACCGGCCCACGTCGGTAGGCTGGGGTTGCAAGGTTTGCTTGCGTGAGAAGGCCAGCAAGCGATGGACCAGGGCACATGCGCGGTGGGCAGAGCCGTTGGCGGTCTCCAGCAAACGGGCCAAATCATCGTAGCTGCCCTTTTCAAGGCGTTGTTGAATCAGTTCGTGAGCGCCGAGAATGCCTCCCAGCAGATTGTTGAAGTCATGGGCAATACCGCCACTGAGTTGGCCCACAGCTTCCATCTTTTGCGCTTGGCGCAGGGCTTGCTCGGCCTGCAGCAAGCGTTGCTGGTCTTCCATGCGTTCACTGATGTCGTAGGCAAACAGATAGGCACCTTGCACAGCGCCGGCCTGATCGCGCAGGGCATGGAAATGCAGTTCGAAATGGCGTCGGTGCGCTCCCTCGCCGAAGGCCTCGATCGCAGTGAAGCGCTCACCCGCCAACGCCCGTTGCCACATCGGTAGGATCAATTGACTATCGATGGCGTGCTCGCGCATGACATCCGGCATGTAGTCGCCAACCTGCGGAACGCGGCCGTACAGCTGGAGAATCTCGAGCCTGGCTGTTCGGTTGATGGCCAGCCAGCGTAGGCCCATATCGATTACATGCACATTGGCGATACTGTGATCGACCAGCTCGGCGAATAGCCGCCGTTCAGCCAGCGCTGTGCTGGAGCGATGCTCAAGCTGTGCATTCAATGCTTGCAGCGCGTGTTCGGCGCGGTGACGCTCGGTAATATCCTTGAACAGCACGGCCACTTGGCGCTTGTGCGCAGGCTCGATACGAAACGTGGTAATCGATAGCACGCGCCCGGTGGCGATCAACTCCTGTTCGAAGTGCAGCTGTTTTCCGCTGTAGAGCACTGGCCGATAGCGTGCAATCCAGTCATCAGCCTCATCAGGCACCATTTCACGCAACTTCTGCCCGACCACGTTGGCAATCCCGGCATGTTTGGCATAGGCGGCGTTCGCCATGATGTGCACGTAGTCGCTCAATGGCCCGTGGGGGCCATCGAAGAACTCGATGATGCAAAAGCCTTCGTCCATGGTGTCGAACAAAAAGCGGTACAGGCCATCGTCGAGGTTCTGGCTGAGCGCCAGTTGTGCTTCGAGTTCGCTGTTGCGGCGTTCAAGCGCTTGTAGCTGCTGACGCAAGGCGTGCAGTTCGGCGTCGGGCATGCGGGCATCCTGCGCAAGGCATCACGGCGCAACTGTAGCCTGCTCGACCCCCTTAAGCTAGAACGACCTTACGATACGCCCCAGGGTTTCCATGGCCTGTTCCGAGCTGTCCGCCCATGGGCTGCCATAGTTCAGGCGGATGCAGTTGGCGAAGCGCCCGGTTGGCGAGAAGATCGGCCCGGGGGCGATGCTGATGCCTTGGGCCAGGGCCAGGTGGAACAGTTTCAGCGCGTCCATCTGTTCGGGCAGTTCCAGCCATAGGAAATAACCCCCTGAGGGCTGACTGACGCGCGTCTGCGCCGGAAAGTGCCGGGCGATTGCCGCCAGCATGCTGGCCTGCTGGCCTTCCAGGGCGTAGCGCAGTTTGCGCAGATGGCGATCATAGCCGCCATGTTGCAAGTAGTCGGCAATGGCCGCCTGGGCCGGCATCGAGGCGCACAGCGACGTCATCAGCTTGAGCCGTTCGATCTTCTGCGCAAAGCGCCCGGCCGCGACCCAGCCGATGCGGTAGCCCGGGGCCAGGCTTTTGGCGAACGAGCCGCAGTGCATCACCAGCCCCTCGGTATCGTAGGCCTTGGCAGGTTTTGGTGCTTGCTGCGCGTAGTACAGCTCGGCGTAGACATCGTCCTCGATCAGCGGCACCTGGTGGCGGCGCAGCAGTTCGACCAGCTCCTGTTTCTTGGCATCAGGCATGCTCGCGCCCACCGGGTTCTGGAAGTTGGTCATGCACCACACGGCCTTGACCGGGTGCTTGTCCAAGGTTTGCGCCAGCACGCCCAGGTCCATGCCTTCGCGTGGGTGTACCGGGATCTCCACCGCCTTGAGCTTGAGCCGTTCCAGCACCTGCAAGCAGGCATAGAAAGCGGGCGCCTCGATTGCGACCAGGTCGCCGGGTTCGGTCACCGCCTGCAAGCACAGGTTCAGCGCCTCCAGGGCGCCATTGGTGATCAGCAGCTCGTCCATCGGTAGCATCAGGCCGCCGACCATGTAGCGCAGGGCAATCTGTCGGCGCAGCTGCGGGTTGCCCGGCGACAGGTCGGTGACCACCATGCGTGGGTCCATGGCGCGGCTGGCACTGGCCAGCGAGCGCGCCAGGCGTTGTAGCGGAAACAGGGTGGGGCTGGGGAAAGCCGAGCCGAACGGGATGGTGTGCGGATCCTTGATCGAATCGAGAATGGAAAACACCAGGCCGCTGACGTCGACATCAGTCGATTCGCTGACCGGCTGCAACGCTTGCGGCTCGCTGAACTGGCGTGGGGCATGGGCGTTGACGAAATACCCTGAGCGCGGCCGGGCGCGGATCAGCCCGCGGCGCTCCAGCAGGTAGTAGGCCTGGAACACCGTGGAGGGGCTGACGCCGTGGGTCTGGCTGGCGTAGCGCACCGAGGGTACCCGTTGGCCGGGGCCGAGCACCCCGGAGCGGATCAGTTCGGCAATGTCATCGGCGAATCGTTCGTAACGTTTCATTATGTTTTGGCAGGCAAGGTAATGGGTCAGTGTAAGGGATCAGCGGTTCAACGGCGCGACGAAACGGCTGCGCGCAGTGCTGCTGACCTCGGCTTGGTCGCTGTCCTGGACCTGGAATACCAGGTCTTGTGAGCTGCTGGTCGGGCGCTCGGCAAGCAGGGCCACCGACACTGGCATCTCACTCATTTCGCCAGCAGCGATGGTGAACTCGGTCTTGCCGTGCAGCTCGAAGCCGTCGGCATCCACCAGGCGCAGGTGGTAGCGTTGGGCTTGTTGGGTCTTGTTGATGACCTTGAGCAGGTAGATGTTCTCGATCTGCCCCTGGGCGTTTTCGCGGAACAGGCCGCGGTCCTTGATCACGTCCAACGAGACCATCGGTCGCCACTGCAAGGCCAGTCCCAGCGCGCCGATCATCACCACCAGCGCGCAGGCATAGCCGAGCAGGCGCGGGCGCAGCCAATGGGTGACACCCCCTTGCAGGGTGTGCTCGGACTTGTAGCCGATCAGTCCGCGGGCGTAGCCCATCTTGTCCATCACCTCGTCACAGGCATCGATGCAGGCGGCGCAGCCAATGCAGGCCATCTGCAGGCCTTCGCGGATATCGATGCCGGTAGGGCAGACTTGCACGCACAGGGTGCAGTCGATGCAGTCACCGAGGTTCTGTGCGCGAGGGTCGCTGCCTTTCTTGCGCGGGCCGCGCGACTCGCCCCGGGCCGGATCGTAGGCTACGGCCAAGGTGTCTTTATCGAACATCACCGCCTGGAAGCGGGCGTACGGGCACATGTGCATGCACACCGCTTCGCGCAGAAAACCTGCGTTGAGGTAGGTAGCCCCGGTGAAAAACAGCACCCAGAACAGCGCGACGCCGCCCAACTGCAAGGTGAACAGCTCTGCGGCCAATGGCCGGATCGGTGTGAAGTAGCCGACGAAGGTCAACCCGGTCATCACCGCAATAGCCAGCCACAGCGTGTGTTTGAGCGTGCGTCGGCCGATTTTCTCCAGGCTCCACGGCGCGGCTGCCAACTTGATCCGTTGGTTGCGATCGCCCTCGCTGATCTTTTCACACCACATGTACAGCCAGGTCCAGGTGCTTTGCGGGCAGCTGTAGCCGCACCAAACGCGCCCGGCGAACACGGTGATGGCGAACAGGCCAAAGGCGCAGATGATCAGCAGCGCCGACAGCAGGATGAAGTCCTGCGGCCAGAAGGTGGTGCCAAAGATGTGGAACTTGCTTTCAGCCAAGTCCCACAGCACCGCCTGACGACCGTTCCAGTTCAGCCAGGCTGTGCCGAAGAACAGGGCGAACAGCAAGCCGGCAAAACCGATGCGCAAGTTGCGGTACAGGCCGGTGAAGCTGCGGGTGTGGATAGCGCCGTCGCTGTGGCTTTTGCTCTTGTTGACGGCGGGCGGGGTCACTTCGATAACTCGGTAGGCAATTTTCTCGCTCATGTCGCGTTGCTCATCAGGCTTCATCGGACCCGGGCACTATGGCCCTCGGTCTGTTTTCAGCACAGACTCAGCTAGCGTGATAAAAACCGTATCAGATTATCGGCAGTGGCCCTCCAGCCCTCAGATTACCGAGCCTGGCTCGCTGGCTTTCAGATGCCTGCGGCTATCCACCGCACCTACCACCGTCAACGCATCGGCCTCCGCTTCGGTGATTGGCACGCGCTCTCCGGCGAGCACCGCGACCGACATGCGCAACTGCTCATCGGTGAAGATCTCGACTTCGGGCCCTGTGCCCTCAATGCGCACATGATCGCCAATCAGGGTGCAATGGCCGGTACTTTCGTTCACTTCGACAGGCATGATGAGTTCCTCCAGGTGGGGTCATTGGTTGTGACCTCAGCGGCGCGCCGGTTGCTGCATCGTTCCGCCCAGCGGAGCGCATTGCACTTAGTCAGGTGCGCGCAGGTCAATCTTCTAGTGGATTGGCAGCGGAGAGTCTCGATGGACAGTGGCTGGGAAAAGATCTGGCAAACCGTGCAGGCCGAGTTCGCCGATGTCACCAACGAAGAAGAAGTGACGCGGATCCTCCTGCGCTTGCTGATGGCAGCGATGCTCGGCGCGGTGCTGGGTTTCGAGCGCGAGCACAAGGGCAAGTCGGCAGGGGTGCGTACACACATGCTGGTGTCGATGGGCGCGGCGTTGTTCGTGCTGGCACCGAGCATGGCCGGGGCTGATGAGCAGGCCTTGAGCCGGGTGATTCAGGGCATCGTTGCGGGGATCGGTTTTCTTGGCGCGGGGACTATTCTCAAGGGCAATGGCAAGGACACCAGCCATGTCAAAGGGCTGACCACCGCAGCGGGTTTATGGATGACCGCAGCGATTGGCACGGCGGCCGGGATGGGGCGTGAAGCGACGGCGCTGATTAGCACGGTGCTGGCGCTGCTGGTGTTGGCGACGATGCCGATGTTGGTAGACAAGGTCGAGGGCGAGAACGACGAGAAGCAGCAGGAGGAGGGCAGTGAGAAGCACTGAGGGGAGCCGAAGCTCCCCTCAAATCGTTGCTGCCTGCTCTTTTTTTATTATTGAAGACTGGCTTTTTGTTGTTTTTGTAAGCCTGTCTTGGTGTTGCGAGCCGACCCCCATCCGGGGTCAAGAGCAAACGTATTTTTTTGAGCGCTGACCTGCTTTCATCATGACTGATCCGATCCTGACCGTTGCTACCTGAAGGTAGTTTTATTGTTCTGTGTCAGGCCGCGGGGCAAACCCCCTGGAAGGCACGTCTACTCCAAAAAAATCTGCTTGCTACGCCTCTGCCGTGTTGTTCTTGTTATGTCAGAGCCGTTACCTGTTGTTTTTATTGGGTGTCTCGTTTTTGTTCTTGTTATGCCAGAGATAAAGCAGGTGCCGTGCCAACTTTGTAAAACCCTTTAAAATCAAAGGCTTGATGTTTTTCGTGATGAGCGGCGCTCGGGAAAATCTGTCGAAATGTTTCCCTGTTACCCGATTTATTGCTGGCAAGTGTGGGGGCGGTAACACCAGGCCCACACATTGATGACATTAGTGTGACTCATTGTGCGCTGCGTGCCCGGGCCACCCGCGAGCCGTTGGCACGGCCCAGCACCTGGCTGATGCGTTGACCGGCGGCGATCAGCTTGTCCAGGTCGATACCGGTTTCGATGCCCAGGCCCTGCAACAGGTACAACACGTCTTCAGTGGCGATGTTGCCGGTCGCACCCTTGGCATAAGGGCAGCCGCCAAGGCCGGCCACAGAGCTGTCGAACACCTGGATGCCTTCGAGCAGGCTGGCGTAGACGTTGGCCAGGGCCTGACCGTAGGTGTCATGGAAGTGTCCAGCCAGTTGCTCACGCGGCACCTGTGCGGCGACCACTTCGAACAGACGCCGAGTGTCACCGGCGGTGCCGGTACCGATAGTGTCCCCCAGCGACACCTCATAGCAGCCCATGTCATGCAGCGCCTTGGCCACCGGCGCGACCTGTTCGGCGCTGACCTTGCCTTCATAAGGGCAGCCGAGTACGCAGGAAACATAGCCGCGCACGCGCACGCCGTGGCTGCGCGCCGCGTCCATGATGGGTTCGAAACGCTGCAGGCTTGCGCTGATCGAGCAGTTGATATTGCGTTGGGAGAAGGCCTCGGAAGCAGCAGCAAACACCGCTACCTCTTTTACCCCAGCTGCCAGCGCATCTTCAAAACCGCGCAAGTTCGGCGCCAGGGCCGCGTAGGTAACACCTGGATGCTGGCGGATGGCGGCGAACACCTCGGCCGAGCCTGCCATTTGCGGCACCCATTTGGGCGAGACGAAACTGCCGACTTCAATGTAGCGAAGGCCAGCCTCGGTCAAGTCATCGACCAGGCGCACCTTGTCGGCGACGCTGATCGGCTGGGCTTCGTTTTGCAGGCCGTCACGCGGGCCGACTTCGACCAGGCGGACGTTCTTGGGCAATGACATGGCAAGGTTCCTGTGGCGGATCAACGGTTGGCGTTGTGCGGGGTATTGAGCGTGGCGGCCAGGGCCTGTTCGCAGCGCTCTTGAGCGGTGTCCAGCTCCAGGTGCATCTGCTGGATGTCGAGCATCTGCTGCTCAAGCTGGGCGCGGCGTTCGGCGATCTTGGCAAGCATACTATTGAGCTGCTTGAAGTTGCCGCCGCTGGGGTCGTACAGCTCGATCAGTTCGCGACACTCGGCCAGCGAGAAGCCGATACGCTTGCCGCGCAGGATGAGCTTGAGGGTGACCTTGTCGCGCGCCGTGTAGATGCGCTCAAGGCCACGACGCTCGGGGCTGAGCAAACCCTGCTCCTCGTAGAAGCGGATGGCGCGGGTGGTGATGTCCAGCTCGCGGGACAGGTCGGAGATACTGTAGGTCTGGCTGCTCATGCTCGGGCTCGGAAGATGAATAGCAGTAAGCTAAAGGCAGGTTGACGTTTACGTCAAGCCATCACCCATTCAGTGGCCCTGCAGCGAGCGCCTGTAGCCATTGGGCGTTTCCCCACTCAAGCGCTTGAAGAACCGCGCAAAGTAGGTCGGGTCACTGAACCCCAGGCTGTCCGACAGCTGGCCAATGCTCATGCGCGTGTACACCAGGCTGCGCCGCGCCTCGAGCAGCAGGCGTTGATGAATCACTTGCAAGGCGCTCTGGCCAGTAAGCTCGCGACACAGCTGATTGAGCTGCAGGCTGGTAATGCCCAAGCGCGTGGCGAACGTCTCTACCGACAAATGCTCGCGATAATGCGCCTCGACCAGGCGCAGATACTGGCCGAGCAACTGCTGATCACGCTCGTCACGATTGCGTGGTGCCTGGCCCAGTTGCTGGCGGCGGCCGATCCACACCATCAGCGCGGTGACCAGCGCCTGCAACATCGCCCCACGGGCCGGCGCATTGCCCTGGTACTCCTGTTGCAGCGTGGCGATCAGTGCGTGCACGTGGTGACGGTCCCTGCCCAGCGGGTAGCACCCGGCCGCGGTCAGCACAGCCAGTGGCGCCCCCAGGCGCTGTTCCACATCTGCCACCAGGGCCGGGCCAAAGGTCAGCACGTGGCCTTGGATGTCGGCACTGAATCGAAAGCCATGCACGGTGAGTGGCGGCACCACTTGCAGCGCCGCCTCGCTGATCTGGCGGCGCTGGCCTTCGATCTCGACCTGCGCCTGACCGCGCTGGACGTACAGCAACTGGAACAGGTCGGCATGCTGGTGTGGCTTGATTTCCCAGTGGTGCAGGCGGCTACGCGCGGGAATCGACTCGCAGTGCAACAGGTCGGTGCCGGGCCAGGCCTGGTTTTCGCCATAAAGCTGAAACAGCGGCACGCCGCCAAGGCTGGTTTTCATCGAAACGCCTGTCCGTTAATCGAACTAATTTTGTAAAAGTGCAGGTTATCCATTGGATAGCACACTTTTTACCGGTTTTTAGCGAGTAAAAATGCAGGGGCATACCCTAACAGCAGATGCGCGATCCCTGCCACTAGCGGGTCGGCATCGATATCACGAGATAAAAACAATGAAAACTCAGGTTGCAATCATCGGCGCAGGTCCGTCTGGCTTGCTGCTCGGTCAGTTGCTGCACAACGCCGGCATCGACACCCTGATCGTCGAGCGCCATACCCCGCACTACGTGCTCGGCCGGATTCGCGCCGGCGTGCTCGAACAGGGCACCGTCGACTTGCTGCGCGAGGCCGGGGTCGCCGAGCGCATGGATCGCGAGGGGCTGGTGCACGATGGCGTCGAACTGCTGGTGGGCGGTCGCCGCCAGCGCCTGGACCTCAAGGCGCTGACCGGCGGCAAGACGGTTATGGTCTATGGCCAGACCGAAGTCACCCGTGACCTGATGCAAGCGCGGCAAGACTGCGGCGCGCCGATCATCTATTGCGCCAACAATGTGCAACCCCATGAGCTCAAGGGCGAAAAGCCTTACCTGACATTCGAGAAGGATGGCCAGGTGCAGCGCATCGACTGCGACTACATTGCCGGGTGCGACGGTTTTCACGGCGTCTCGCGCCAGAGCATTCCGCAGGAGGTCATCAAACAGTACGAGCGGGTCTATCCGTTCGGCTGGTTGGGGCTGTTGTCAGATACCCCGCCGGTCAATCATGAACTGATCTACGCCCATCACGAACGGGGCTTCGCCCTGTGCAGCCAGCGCTCGGCAACCCGCAGCCGCTATTACCTGCAAGTGCCGCTGGATGAGCGTGTCGAAGCGTGGAGCGATGAGCGTTTCTGGAGCGAACTCAAGGCGCGCCTGCCGCAGGATGTGGCAGATCGGCTAGTCACGGGGCCTGCCCTGGAAAAAAGCATCGCACCGCTGCGCAGCCTGGTGGTTGAGCCCATGCAGTATGGTCACTTGTTTCTGGTCGGTGATGCCGCGCACATCGTCCCGCCGACTGGCGCCAAAGGCCTCAACCTGGCCGCCTCGGACGTCAATTACCTGTACCGGATTCTGCTCAAGGTCTACCGCGAGGGGCGTACCGATCTGCTGGAGCAATACTCGCCGCTGGCCTTGCGCCGGGTGTGGAAGGGCGAGCGCTTCAGCTGGTTCATGACCCAACTGCTGCATGATT
Source organism: Pseudomonas sp. Je.1.5.c (assembly GCF_051129895.1). Taxonomy (NCBI): domain Bacteria; kingdom Pseudomonadati; phylum Pseudomonadota; class Gammaproteobacteria; order Pseudomonadales; family Pseudomonadaceae; genus Pseudomonas; species Pseudomonas sp. Je.1.5.c. The sequence continues at coordinate 79,039 of NZ_JBCPSP010000002.1, read as the reverse complement.
TTGGCGAGCACAAGGATGACTGGGACCGCAAGATGCAGGAGGCGGATCGCGAGTACTTCCTCAATTCGCCGGCGGGGTTGGTGAACATTGCCGAAAACTATGTGGGGTTGCCGTTTGAGGCGGTGGAGTAATACTTCTGCCTGAACTGTCAGTGTTGGGGCCGCTTTGCGGTCCTTCACGGCGATTCGGCGTCCCGGGCAGGTCCACTTCCACATCTCTAATGGATCATTCGTTGTCAGCTGCGCTGCGTCGATGACGCCAACATCCGGATAAAACACTGCATTACAAAATTGTAATGCTGCCGCCACCGCGCCGATAACCGTGCCTCCCTACAGTCCCTCGCCACTTGCCGACGAGGACCTGTACCGTGCCGTGGATCCGTGCCACCCCCCACAAGCGCCTTTTGCTCTGCCTGCTGCTTAGCGGCTTTGCCGCCACAGCGGTGCAGGCGCAGAGCCTGAGCCTGTCGCAGGCGCTCGATGCTGCCTTTGCGCAGAACCCGGATTTAGCTGCCGCTGGGCGCGAGATCGGCATCGCCGAGGGCGAGCGCCGTCAGGCCGGATTGCTGCCCAACCCGGAGCTGTCCTGGGAAGTCGAGGACACCCGTCGCGACACCAGCACTACCACCGTCACCCTTAGCCAACCCCTGGAATTGGGCGGCAAGCGCGGCGCGCGTATCGATGTCGCCAGCGTCGGGCAACACCTTGCCCAACTGGAGCTCGAACGCCAGCGCAACGGCTTGCGCGCCGATGTGGTGCAGGCGTTTCATGCCGCCCTGCGGGCGCAGACGGCGCTGGAGTTGGCGCAGCAATCGCAGCGCCTGACCGAGCGTGGCCTGCGGGTAGTGGAGGGGCGGGTCAAGGCGGGCCAGTCATCGCCGGTCGAGGCCACCCGCGCACAGGTTCAGCTCGCCCAGGCGCAGGCCCAGGCACGCCGCGCCGAGTCCGAGCAGCGGGTGGCCTACCAGTCGCTGGCACGTTTGATCGGCAGTCCACTGGCTGATTTCGACACGCTCGATGCCGCGAGCCTATCGCCGGGGCCGGCACCCCAGGCCGAAGCCTTGCTCGCAAAAGTCGAGCAAACCGCCGAATGGCGCCAGGCCCAGGCCCAGATCAGTCGCGGTGATGCCGCGCTCGGCTCGGAAAAGGCCCAGCGCATCCCCAACCTCACCGTCAGCGTCGGCAGCCAATACAGCCGCGAGGACCGCGAGCGGGTCAATGTGGTGGGGCTGTCGATGCCGCTGCCATTGTTCGACCGCAACCAAGGCAATGTCCTCGCTGCGGCACGCCGTGCCGACCAAGCCCGCGACCTACGCAACGCCACCGAGCTGCGCCTGCGCAGCGACACGCGCAATGCGCTGAGCCAGTGGGCCACCGCCATGCACGAAGTGCAGGCCTACGACCGCACCATCCTGCCCTCGGCCCAACAAGCGGTAGACACCGCGACCCGTGGCTTTGAGATGGGCAAGTTCGCCTTCCTCGATGTGCTCGATGCCCAGCGCACGCTGATCGAAGCGCGCGGGTTGTACCTGGATGCGCTGGCGGCGGCGACCGATGCGCGGGCCCAGGTCGAGCGCATCTATGGCGACCTCGATGCGCTTGGCGGATCGGCACAGCCCTGAACGATTGAATCAATGCCTTGGGAGTGACAATGGACAATACACGCAAGATCGCCATCCTGGTCGCCACCGTCGCTGTGCTCGGCATCGGCGGCCTGGCCTGGACCGGGAACCTCAGCCCGGCAGCCAGCAGCCAGGCTGGCCACGATGAGCATGGCCAGCAGGGCCATGGCCACGAGGAAGAGGCGGGCCATGCCCACGGCGAGGAAGGCGGCAAAGGGCATGAAGAGGAGGGCACGTTGCACCTCAGCGCGGCGCAGATCAGCGCAGCCGGCGTGCAATTGGTTGACGCTGGCCCACGCGCGCTGGGCACGGCGATCAGCTTCCCCGGAGAGATTCGCTTCGATGAAGATCGTACTGCCCACGTGGTACCCAGGGTGGCGGGGGTGGTGCAGTCGGTGCATGCCAATCTGGGCCAGGCAGTCAAGCGTGGCCAGGTCTTGGCGGTGATCGCCAGCCAGCAGATTTCCGAGCTACGTAGCGAACAGCAGGCCGCACAGCGCCGACTGGAGCTGGCGCAGCTGACCTTCAAGCGTGAGCAGCAGCTGTGGCAGGAACGCATCAGCGCCGAGCAGGACTACCTGCAAGCGCGTCAAGCGCTGCAAGAGGCGCAGATTGCCCTGGCCAATGCCCGGCAGAAAGTCGCCGCAGTGGCCCCGGCCGGCGCCGGTAATCGCTACGAACTGCGCGCACCTTTCGATGCCATGGTGGTGGAAAAGCACCTGACCATGGGCGAGGTGGTCGACGAGACCAGCAATGCCTTCACCCTGTCTGACCTGAGCCGCGTCTGGGCCACCTTTGCCGTGGCGCCGCGTGATCTGGACAAGGTCGTCAGCGGCCGTACGGTCACGGTCAGCGCGCCCGACCTGGGCGCCCAGGTCGAAGGCACGGTCAATTACGTGGGCAGCCTGCTCGGCGAGCAGAACCGCGCCGCCACTGTCCGCGCCACCCTGGCCAATCCCAATGGCGCCTGGCGCCCAGGGTTGTTCGTCAACATCGCGGTCAACGTCGAGCGCTTCGACGCACCCGTGGTGGTTCCGGACAGCGCTCTGCAAACCTGGGAGGAGCAAACCGTGGTGTTTGCCCGCACTGAAGAAGGCTTCGAGGCCCGCCCGGTGAAGACCGGCCGACGTGACGCCGGCCAGGTGGAAATCACCGAGGGGCTGAGCGCAGGGACCCAAGTGGCCGCCGCTGGCAGCTTCGTTCTGAAGTCCGAACTCGGCAAGGGTTCGGCCGAGCACAGCCATTGATTCGGGGACGCCAGCATGTTTGAACGCATCATCCAATTCGCCATCGAGCAGCGCTTGGTGGTGATGCTCGCTGTGCTGCTGATGGCGGCGGTGGGCATCCACAGCTACCAGAAGCTGCCGATCGACGCAGTACCCGATATCACCAACGTCCAGGTGCAGATCAATACCGCTGCCCCCGGTTATTCGCCGCTGGAAACCGAGCAGCGCATCACCTTTGCCATCGAGACGGCCATGGCCGGCTTGCCTGGGCTCAAGCAGACCCGTTCGCTGTCGCGCTCGGGCCTGTCGCAGGTGACGGTGATTTTCGCTGACAACACCGATATCTTCTTCGCCCGGCAATTGGTCAACGAGCGCCTGCAAGTGGCTCGCGCACAGTTGCCCGAGGGCATCGAGGCAGCCATGGGGCCAATCTCCACCGGCTTAGGTGAGATCTTCCTGTGGACGGTCGAGGCCCAGGAGGGCGCGCTCAAGGACGACGGTACGCCGTACAGCGCCACCGACCTGCGGGTGATCCAGGACTGGATCATCAAGCCGCAACTGCGCAACGTGCCAGGGGTGGCCGAGGTCAACAGCATTGGCGGGCATGCCAAGCAGTACCTGATTGCCCCGGACCTCAAGCGCCTGGCCACCTACAAGCTGACCCTCAATGACCTGATCGGCGCCCTGGAGCGCAACAATGCCAACGTCGGCGCAGGCTACATCGAGCGCAACGGCGAGCAACTGCTGATTCGTGCGCCGGGGCAAGTGGCCTCGGCCGAGGACATTGCCAATGTGGTGATCTCCAGCGCCGATGGCGCGCCCATCCGGGTCAGTCACGTCGCCGAAGTCGGCTTGGGCCAGGAGCTGCGCTCAGGCGCGGCTACCGAGAATGGCCGCGAAGTGGTGCTGGGCACGGTGTTCATGCTGATCGGCGAAAACAGCCGGGCGGTGTCCCAGGCCGTGGCAGCCAAGCTGGTCGAGATCAACCGTAGCCTGCCCAAGGGCGTGGTCGCAGTGACGGTCTATGACCGCACCAACCTGGTCGAGAAGGCGATTGCCACGGTCAAGAAGAACCTGGTCGAAGGCGCGATCCTGGTGATCGCCGTGCTGTTCCTGTTCCTGGGCAACATCCGCGCCGCGCTGATCACCGCCATGGTCATCCCGCTGTCGATGCTGTTCACCTTCACCGGCATGTTCAGCAACAAGGTCAGTGCCAACCTGATGAGCCTGGGCGCGCTGGACTTCGGCATCATCGTCGATGGCGCGGTGGTGATCGTCGAGAACGCCATTCGCCGCCTGGCCCATGCCCAGCAGCGCCATGGCCGCATGCTGAGCCGCAGCGAGCGCTTCCATGAAGTGTTCGCCGCCGCCCGCGAGGCGCGTCGGCCGCTGATCTTCGGCCAGTTGATCATCATGGTGGTGTACCTGCCGATCTTTGCCCTGACCGGGGTCGAGGGCAAGATGTTCCACCCCATGGCGTTCACCGTGGTATTGGCGCTGCTCGGGGCGATGATCCTCTCGGTGACCTTCGTGCCGGCGGCCATCGCGCTGTTCGTCACCGGCAAGGTCAAGGAAGAAGAGGGCGTGCTGATGCGCACTGCGCGCTTGCGCTATGCCCCGGTGCTGAGTTGGGTACTGGGCCATCGCAACCTGGCGTTTGCTGGCGCTGCGACCTTGGTGCTGCTGTCGGGGGTGATGGCTGGCCGCATGGGCAGCGAGTTCATCCCCAGCCTTAGCGAGGGCGACTTCGCCCTGCAAGCCCTGCGCGTGCCGGGGACCAGCTTGAGCGAGTCAGTGCAGATGCAGCAGCGTCTGGAACAAGCCATCATCCAGCAGGTGCCGGAGGTTGAGCGCGTGTTCGCCCGTACCGGTACCGCCGAAATTGCCTCCGACCCGATGCCGCCGAACATCTCCGATGCCTATGTGATGCTCAAGCCGCGTGAGCAGTGGGCCGACCCTGGCAAGCCGCGAGATGAACTGATCGCCCAGGTACAACGCGCCGCTGCCGGTATCCCGGGGAGTAACTACGAGCTGTCCCAGCCCATCCAGCTGCGCTTCAACGAGCTGATCTCCGGGGTGCGCAGCGATGTCGCGGTCAAGGTCTACGGCGACGACATGGACACCCTCAACCGCACCGCCGCGCAGATCGCCGCGACCCTGCAACAGGTGCCCGGCGCATCGGAAGTGAAGACCGAGCAGACCACCGGCCTGCCGGTGCTGACCATCGCTATCGAGCGCGACAAGGCCGCACGTTATGGCTTGAACGTCGGCGATGTGCAGGACGCCATCGCCATCGCCGTGGGTGGGCGCACGGCCGGCACGTTGTATGAAGGCGACCGCCGTTTCGACATGGTGGTGCGCTTATCGGAAACATTGCGCACCGATGTCGATGGCCTGCAGGACCTGCTCATTCCAGTGCCGGCGAACGCTGCGGCGGGGCAGATTGGCTTCATTGCACTGTCGCAGGTGGCGAGCCTGAACCTGGAACTGGGACCGAACCAGATCAGCCGCGAAGACGGCAAGCGGGTGGTGGTGGTCAGCGCCAACGTGCGTGGGCGTGACCTGGGCTCGTTCGTCGAGCAAGCCCAGCAGACCCTGATCGACAAGGTGCAGATCCCGCCCGGCTACTGGACCCGCTGGGGCGGGCAGTTCGAGCAGCTGCAGTCGGCTGCCGAGCGGTTGCAAGTGGTGGTACCGGTGGCGCTGCTGCTGGTGATGGCACTGCTGCTGATGATGTTCAGCAACCTCAAGGACGGCCTGATCGTGTTCACCGGGATTCCGTTTGCCTTGACTGGTGGGGTGTTGGCGCTGTGGCTTAGGGATATCCCGCTGTCGATCTCGGCTGGGGTGGGTTTTATCGCCCTGTCTGGGGTGGCAGTGCTCAATGGCCTGGTGATGATTGCCTTCATCCGCAGCCTGCGCGAGGAAGGCCGACCCCTGCGCGTGGCCATCGAAGAGGGCGCGCTGACCCGCTTGCGGCCAGTCTTGATGACCGCGCTGGTGGCGTCGTTGGGGTTCATTCCGATGGCCTTGGCGACCGGCACGGGTGCCGAAGTGCAGCGACCGCTGGCGACCGTGGTGATCGGCGGGATCCTGTCGTCCACCGCGTTGACCCTGCTGGTGTTGCCAGCGCTGTATCAGTGGGTGCATCGACGCGAAGAGTAAGACTGTCTGTTTGTGCTGTTTGATCTGGCCTCATCGCGGGACACGTCGCTGCTACTTGTCCTGCGATGAGGCCAAAGCATTTTGCAACTACAGCGCAGGGCTGGGCTGTGCGCACGGCACTTCATCATGCAACGAGATGCGTGATGTTTCCGGCAATGCCAACCCGCCTAGCAACGCAATCAGGGCAATCACCACCAAGTAGAAGGCTGGCGCCAGGCTGCTGCCGGTCTGGCCGATCAGCCAGGTTGCCACCAGGGGTGCGGTCCCGCCGAACAAGGTGTAGGCCACGTTGTAGGTGATCGCCGAGGCGGTATAGCGCGTGCGCGTCGGGAAACTCTCCGACAGCAGTGCGGCGGTCACCACGCCACTCATCAGCGCGCCGATGGCCAGCAGAATCACCCCAAGCAACGCCCCGGTCATCGACCCGGAACTGGCCAGCCAGTAGGCCGGGAACACCGCAATCATTACCCACAGGCAGGTAAAGCCGATGGTCTTGCGCCGCCCCACGCGGTCGGAGAAGGCCCCGGCCAACGGGCACCCGGCTGCGGCGAACAGCAACGCGACGGTGGACACCAGCAGCGACTGGGCGCGAGTCAGGTTGCCAACCATCTGCAGGTAGGTGGCGAAGTAGGTGGTGAACATGTAGAACGACAACGCCGTCAGCGAAATGAACGCGCCGAGGTTGCGAATGGCCCGGCCATGATTGCGCAGCGTCTGTTTGAGTGGCGAATGGGCGTGCTCCTTGCCCTCGGCCATGGCCGCGCGAAAGGCTGGGGTTTCTTCCATGCGCCAGCGCAGGTAGAGGCCGACCAGGCCCAGCGGCGCTGCGACCAGAAACGGCACACGCCAACCCCAGGCATTCATCGCTTCTGCGCTCAGGCTGGCTTCCAGGGAGTAGGCGATCACGGCGGCGCAAGCAAATGCAGAGAAGGTCGAGACTGGCACGAAGCTGCCATAGAAGGCGCGTTTGTCGTTGGGTGCGTGCTCCATCAGGTAGGCGCAGGCACCAGCGTATTCACCGCCAGCGGAGAAGCCCTGCAGGCAGCGCGCCAGGGTCAGCAAGATCGGCGCCGCCAGGCCAATGCTGGCGTAGGTGGGTAACAGGCCGATCAGCGTGGTGGAGCCTGCCATCAGCAAAATGGTCATCGACAATACGCGCTTGCGGCCTAGTCGGTCACCCAGTGCGCCGAACACGATGCCGCCTAATGGCCGCAGGGCAAATGCCACGGCGAACACGGCAAAGGTCTTGAGTAGGCCGGCGCTGGGGTCGGAGCTGTCGAAGAACTGGCTGGCGATGAGGGTGGCGAGAAAGCCATAGACGGCGAAGTCGAACCACTCGACGAAATTGCCGACGGCCGATGCGGCGATTACTCGGCGCAAAGTGGCGGGGGAGACCTCATGGGGTGTGGACATACCGATACGCTCCGGTTTCCATTGGCAGCCTGGATGAGAGTGCCGCGGTCGCGCCGCGTCATCGTTGTTGTGGCTGCCAGTAGACCGAGAGGTGGCCCGGTGCGCTTGGTTGTGGGCGACATTGAGATATCTATTTCAACCATTGCTGCTGTGGCGACAGCACCGGCCTCTTCGCGGGCAAGCCCGCTCCCACAGGGTTGGCGGATCTTAGGCATTTGTGTATTCAGAGGCTTGCGCCATATGCCTTGGCATAGCAAAGCTCTACCTGTCCACGCGGCCCCCTGTGGGAGATATCTATTTCAACCATTGCTGCTGTGGCGACAGCACCGGCCTCTTCGCGGGCAAGCCCGCTCCTACAGGGTTGGCGGTGATCTTAGGCATTTGTGTATTCAGGGCCATGCGCCATGCGCCTAGGCATAGCAAAGCTCTACCTGTCTACGCGGGCCACTGTGGGAGCGGGCTTGCCCGCGAAGAGGCCGGGACAGGCTCACCGCTGTCCTAAACGCAAAACACCACCCCAGTGCGTGATGCAGCATTGCGTATGTGCTCCTGCATCGCTCGCTGTGCCCCCACCTGCGAGCGGCGCGCCAGGGCGCGCAGGATCTTGCTGTGCTCCTGCCAGGTCTCCATCGCCCGCTCAGGCCGTATGAACGGCAGCTTCTGGCTTTCCAGGAAAATATCCTGGCTGGCGGTGATCACATGCAGCATCGCGCGGTTGCCGCTGGCCTGCAGCAGCGCCTGGTGAAAGGCGAAATCAAGCCGCGCCGCTGCTTCGAAATTGCCTGCGCGTAACTCCTGGCGCATGGCGTCGACATTGTCTTGCAGGCGGTCGATGTCAGCGGCGGTCAGGTTGAGCGCTGCCTGCCCGGCAGCGAAGCCTTCCAGGGCATAGCGCAGCTGGAAGGTGTCGGCCGCCGAGACCTGCTCGGCATAGGGCCAGCTAAAACCCGCTGGCGTCTGGGCAGCAGGCTCTTGGACGAACACGCCCTTACCTGGCTGGACACTGACCACGCCCAAGGCACTCAGCGATGACAACGCCTCGCGCAAGGAGGCGCGGCTCACCCCCAGCTGTTCGGAGAGATCGCGCTGCGAGGGCAGGGCATCGCCAGGCAGGTAGCCACCGTCCTCGATCAGTTTGCGGATCGCCTGCAGGGCGATCTCCGGGACGGCGCGGGGGAGGGTGTCGAGCATGCTGTTCAGACCGGTAGGGGCGATGTCCGATCCTTTTACGGGCTCTGAGGCGCGCTGGCAAGCCTTGCCCTGGCCTGGCGCAGAGGGTGTGTCGGTTGCACGAATGCGGGGCGCCCGCTGACGATGACAGGGCGTATGAAGGTGCAACTGTTCAGACCAGTAAGACCGTGTAGCGCCGCGCCTTGTGCGTGTTTCAACAGGTTTTTCTTCACTCTGGCATGCCCCGTGCACTGGTCACCAGGACTGATCACCCCGGACCCACGCGAGGCTATTGCATGACTACCTTCCGCTCCCTGTTCCTGGCTTCCCTGTTCTGCGCCGGTGCCCTGGCTGTGACCCAGGCCCAGGCCGACGCCCTCGCCGACATCACTGCCCGTGGCGTGTTGAAAGTGGCCGTGCCGCAAGACTTTCCGCCATTCGGCTCGGTAGGCCCAGACCTCAAGCCGCGCGGCCTGGACATCGACACCGCGCAGCTGCTGGCCGACAAACTGGGCGTCAAGCTGGCGCTGACCCCGGTCAACAGCACCAACCGTATTCCGTTTCTCACCACCGGCAAGGTCGACCTGGTCATCTCAAGCCTGGGCAAGAACCCCGAGCGCGCTGCAGTGATCGATTTCTCCCGGCCGTACGCGCCGTTCTACCTGGCCGTGTTCGGTCCGGCTGAAGCGAGCATCGATACCATTGAAGCCATCGCTGGCAAGACCATCAGCGTCACCCGTGGCTCGATCGAAGACATGGAACTCTCCGCCGTGGCCCCCAAGGGCGCCACCATCAAGCGCTTTGAAGACAATAACTCGACCATTGCCGCTTACCTGGCCGGCCAGGTCGAGCTGATCGCCAGCGGCAGCGTGGTGATGTCGGCGATCGCTGAGAAGAACCCGGCCAAAGTGCCGGTGATGAAGGTCAAGCTCAAGGACTCGCCGGTGTATGTCGGCCTGGCCAAACAAGAGCCGGCGCTGCTGGACAAGGTCAACGCCACCCTGGATGCGGCCAAGGCCGATGGCAGCCTCAATCGCAATGCCGAGAAATGGCTCAAGCAGCCACTGCCGGCCGATCTTTGAGCGGCGCCTGGAGTTGTTGATCGATGGCTTACCAATTTGATTTCGCCCCGGTCTTGGCCCAGGCCGACCTGTTGCTCAAAGGGGCGCTGTTCACCCTGCAACTGACCGTGGTCGGCACCGTGCTCGGGCTGGCCATCGGGGTGCTTGGCGCGGTGGTGCGCGCCTGGCGGCTGCGGCCGTTCGATGCACTGTTTGGGGTGTATGTGGAGCTGATCCGCAACACACCGTTCATTGTGCAATTGTTCTTCATCTTTTTCGGTCTGCCGGCGCTGGGGGTGCGCCTGACGGAATGGCAGGCAGCGGTGCTGGCGATGGTGATCAACCTGGGTGCTTACTCCACCGAGATCATCCGCGCAGGTATCGTGGCAATCCCCAAGGGGCAGTTGGAGGCGGCCGCGGCACTGGCCATGAGCCGCTTCGAAGCGTTCCGCCATGTGGTGCTGCAGCCTGCGCTGGCCAAGGTTTGGCCGGCGCTGAGCAGCCAGATCGTGATCGTCATGCTCGGCTCGGCGGTATGTTCGCAGATCGCCACCGAAGAGCTGTCGTTTGCCGCCAACTTCATTCAGTCGCGCAACTTTCGCGCCTTCGAGACTTACCTGCTGACCACGCTGCTGTACCTGGTCATGGCGATTGTCGTGCGCCAGTTGCTGGCTTGGCTCGGTCAGCGCTTGCTGATGGGGAGACGCTGAATGGATTTCACCTTGTGGGACATCGTGCGCAACCTGCTGATCGGCTTGCAGTGGACAGTGCTGCTGTCGCTGGTGGCGTTTGTCTGCGGCGGGATCGCCGGGCTGTTGCTGCTGGTGGCGCGGATCTCCGATAGCGGCCTGTGGCGCGCTCTGGCCAGGGGCTATATCGAATTGTTCCAGGGCACGCCACTGCTGATGCAGCTGTTCATGGTGTTCTTTGGCATCGCCCTGTTCGGTATCGACGTTTCGGCCTGGATGGCGGCAGCCATTGCCCTGACCTTGTTCACCAGTGCGTTTCTGGCCGAGATCTGGCGCGGCTGCGTCGAGTCGATCCCGCGCGGGCAGTGGGAAGCTTCCGGCAGCCTGGCGTTGAGCCGGCTTGAGCAGTTACGTCATGTGATTCTGCCGCAGGCCCTGCGCATTGCCATTGCGCCGACGGTGGGCTTCTCGGTGCAGGTGGTCAAGGGCACGGCGGTGACCTCGATCATTGGCTTCACCGAGCTGACCAAGACGGGCGGCATGCTGGCCAACGCCACCTTCGAACCGTTCCTGACCTACGGCTTGGTGGCCTTGGGTTACTTCATCCTGTGTTATCCGCTCTCGCTGAGCGCCCGTTATCTGGAAAGGAGGCTGCATGCCCCTGCTTAGAGTGTCCGCGCTGCACAAGTACTACGGCGATAACCATGTGCTCAAGGGCGTCGACCTGAGCATCGAGGAAGGTGAGGTGGTCGCCATCATCGGCCGCAGCGGCTCTGGCAAGAGCACCTTCCTGCGCACCCTCAATGGCCTGGAGTCAATCAGTGACGGGGTGATCGAGGTTGATGGCGAGTACCTCGACGCTGCCCGCGCCGACCTGCGCTCGCTGCGCCAGAAGGTCGGCATGGTGTTCCAGCAGTTCAACCTGTTCCCGCACTTGACGGTTGGCGAGAACGTTATGCTGGCGCCGCAAGTGGTGAAAAAGACCAGCAAGGCCGAGGCCCGGCAACTGGCTCACCAGATGCTCGAACGAGTCGGACTGGGCGAGAAGTTCGATGCCTATCCGGATCGTTTGTCAGGCGGCCAGCAGCAGCGCGTGGCGATCGCCCGCGCCTTGGCGATGTCGCCCAAAGTGCTGCTGTGCGACGAGATCACTTCGGCGCTCGACCCGGAATTGGTCAACGAAGTGCTCGGCGTAGTGCGCCAGCTGGCCAAGGAGGGCATGACCTTGATCATGGTCACCCACGAGATGCGCTTTGCCCGCGAGGTAGGGGACAAACTGGTGTTCATGCACCAGGGCAAGGTGCATGAAATGGGCAATCCACGCGAGGTGTTCGCCGCGCCGCAGACGCCGGAGTTGGCCAACTTCATTGGTGCGGTGGCGCAGGTGGGTTAGCAGGGGGTTCGCTATGATTGGGGCTGCGCAGCAGCCCCAATATCTCCCGGCTTAGGGCCGGCCCACCTTCCAAGGCGCGTATTCGACCAACGCATACCCTTCCACCCGGCCGTGTGGATCAGGCGCAAAGCCAGGCATCGCTTGCAGATCAAGCCCCAGGCACGCGCTGTTCAAGCGCGCCTGCAAGGCGCTGTCGAGGCGAAAAGCATCAGTGCGCAAGCGCGTAGGCTGCAAGTCGATCAGGCAGCCCTGGACCTTGCCCTGGGCATTGGCCTGATAACGGATCACCGCGGTGCCGATGCTGTCGACCGGTTGCGTGCGCATCAGCTGGTGCCAGAAGTACTGGCGTTGCTGCTGGCGCAAGTCCCAGCTGGCGTGGGCATTCTTCCAGTGCGCCGGCAGCATGACGATCACCGGGGCGACCATTTCGACGCTGTCGTCCTCGCCAAACAACGGTTCAGGCACCTGTGGGTACACGGTCATCCAGCACTGCGCCTTGATGACCTTGGCCAGGGTGGCGAAGTCCGAGCGCACCACATCGGCTGGCAACATGGCCGAATGCTTGGGTGCGGCAGCGGTGACTTTACAGGCTACCGGCTCGGAGCGTTTGTTCAAGGTCACATGCAGCCTGGCCGCGCCGACCAGTTTGCCGCGGGAGGCGCTGAGGATGTTGAGCTGTAGATTGTGTTGCACGTCGGCGGTGAACTGCTGCATGACCTTGTCATCGACTTTGTCGACATTGTTGCCGACCACGCCAGAGGTCTTGCAGGCGCTCAAGGCAAGAACGCCGAGCAGGATGACAGGCAGACGAGCGATGCAGTGGTGCTTTGACACGAAGACTTCCTTGAATGAGCGCACTGGGACTTTCATGTGCCAGTAGTGAGGGCGCGACAGGATAATGCAATTCATTCCTGTTTAGCAGGGTGATCGTTCGGGAGTGTTTTTCAGCCGATGTCGCCGATGCTTACGTTTAACTGCTGTGGGCCTGCGCGAATACGCTAGAGTTCGCCTTCCAGGCGAGCACGGAGCAGGAACATGGCCCAGAACATCTACGACAACAGCGATTTCTTCGCAGGTTACAGTCAATTGCCGCGTCAGGTGCTCGGCCTGGACGGTGCGCCTGAGTGGCCGGCAATCCGCGCTTTGTTACCTGAGCTTGGCGGCAAGCGGGTGGTCGACCTGGGCTGCGGCTTCGGCTGGGCCTCGCGCTGGCTGCGTGAGCAGGGTGCAGCCTCGGTGCTGGGCTTGGACATTTCAAACAATATGATCGAGCGAGCCCGTCGTGACACCCAGGATCAAGCTATTGAATACCGCATTGCCGATCTGGAGACGCTGCAACTGCCGCCTGCCGCATTCGAGCTGGCCTACAGCGCGTTGACCTTCCACTACATCGAGGACTTCGCCCGCTTGCTGCGCACCCTTCACCAGTCCCTCACCCCGGGTGGGCACCTGGTGTTTACCTGTGAACACCCGATCTACATGGCTGCCGCGCATCCGCACTTCAGCCTCGACCAAGACGGGCGCAAGACCTGGCCGGTCAATGGCTACGCGCAAGAGGGCGAGCGGCGTACCGACTGGTTCGCCAAAGGCGTGCTGAAGTACCACAGGACCCTGGCCAGCACCCTCAATGCCCTGATCGAAACGGGGTTCCAGATCAGCCGGATAGAGGAATTCGCCCCCAGCAGTGAACAGGTCCTGGCCATGCCGGTGCTGGCCGAAGAGCTGGAGCGGCCGATGATGTTGCTGGTTGCAGCCCAGCGCGGATGACGGGCAGCAGGTGTGGTGGTGGCAACACGGGCCTCTTCGCGGGCAAGCCCGCTCCTACAGGCACCCCGTTGACCTCGAAGCCACTGCGGTACCTGTGGGAGCGGGCTGGTCGGGGCGCCGAACCGCCGCGAAGGGCTGCACAGCAGCCCCATAACAGCTGGTCCCGCGATGAGGGCAGATGAAACCCTACCAACAACCAGCAATCAGAAACGCATATCCATCGCCACCTCGAATGTGCGCGGCGCACCCATGTAGTACTGCAAGCCATAGGCCTGCTTGGCATACACCTCATCGGTCATGTTGCGCACCCGCGCGGTGATCGCCGTGTGCTCATCCAGGCGGTAGCGGGCAAACGCGCCGAACAAGGTGTAGGCCGGCGCCTTGAGGGTGTTGGCGTTGTCGGCATACACCGAGTCGACATAGCGGCCATCCACCCCGGCCGACCACGCCGGGCTGAAGCTGTAGGTCAGCCACAGGTTGGCAACGTTGGCCGGCACGTTCACTGGCGCGTTGCCTTTGCGCGAGACCGACACGCCGTTGACCGCTTCGTTGAACTCATCGTACTGCGCATCGACATAGGCATAGTTGGCCTCGGCGAGCAGCTTGGGCGTGACCTGAAAACGGCCGGACAACTCGATGCCACGCGAGGTCTGTTGGCCAGCTTGCACGGTCAGGTTGGGGTTGCTCGAGTCGCGTACGGCAAAGTCCTTGCGCACGATCTGGTACAGCGCCACGGTTGCCGCACCGCGGCCATCGAGGAAGTCGAACTTGCTCCCCGCTTCCCACTGCTCGCCTTTGGACAGGTCGAACAGGCCGACGTTGGAGTAGGTCGCCCCGGCCAGTGAACCGGCCGGCAGGTCGGCGGCGGTGCTGTACTGCACGTAGACGCTGGCGCTTGGGGTCAGTTCGTAGGTCAGGCCAATGCGCCCGCTCAGTGGCTCCCAGCGGCGTTCGAAGTAGGCCGGGCTGGTTGGCGTGACGGCGCCATAGTTGGTCACCTGCATATCCAGGTAGTCGTAACGCAGGCCAGTCAGCAGGGCCAGGCGATCGGTCAGCTGCAGACGGTTCTCGGCGAACAGGGCGCGGTTGGTGACCTGGTGGTGACGCTGCTTGGTCAAGCCGGCGTTGACCCCAGGAATATCCTCGAAGCTGCCAGGGTCGAAGTGGTCCGGGTCGACCACATCATTCCAGCTGCCGGAGGTTGGGTAGAGGTCCTGGCGCATGCGTGAGTAGTCCAGGCCAACTGCCCATTGACTGGCCAGGCCGAACAGGCTGTTGTTGTGCCGCAGTTCGATACGATCGCCCAGCACGGTTTGTTCGTGGCGCTGCAGGTAAGGGCTTGAGCGCAGTACGTTGCCGTCTGCGTTGTAGCTGTAGCGCTCGAGGTTGCGGTAGTCGCGTTGGGCGTCGTAGTGATAGAGGGTGTTCTGCACGCTGGTGCTGTCGCTGATCTGATAGTCGAGGATCGAACGCAGCCAGCGCACCCGCTGCTCATAGCGCCCGTCGGCGACGTTGTAGTTCTCGAAGCGGCGGCTGTTGTCGATCTTCATCGTGCTGCGACCTGGCAGAATCGGCGAGCCCCAGTAAGGGCTGCGTTCCTTGTCCTGCTGGTACTCGAAGGCGAGGGTGTGGGTCAGGTTAGGGTTCAGGTCGCTGAGCAGGGATATCGCCAGGCTGTCGGTGTCGCGTTCATTGCGGTCGATGTAGCCGTTGCTGTGGCCACGGCTGAAATCCAGGCGCAGGAAGTGATGGGCATCTGCCGGGTTGCTGGCCAGCGCCTGGTTGATGCCAAAAGCGACTTCCGAGTCATCGAAGCTGCCATAGCGAATCCGCCCATCGATGATCTGCTCATCGCGGCTGGCCAGCTTGGTGATGTAGTTGATCGAGCCGCCCACGGCGCCTGCGCCATGCAGGAACGATGACGGCCCGCCGATCAGCTCGACCCGGTCGATCACCCAGGCGTCCACCGGCCGGGTGGCGCTGCTGTAGCCCAGGTTGATGCCGTTGTAGAGCTGGGTGACCTGGTTTTGGGTAAAGCCGCGGTAGGCGACGAAACCGCCGTAACCGGGGTTGGCCGAGGCGTTCACGCCGGTCATGGCGTTGATCACGTCCTGGGTGTCCTTGGCACCACGCTCTTCGATCACGCGCCGGTCCGAGACACTCACCGAGGCCGGCGTTTGCCGGGCGGTCAGGCCCAGCTTGGAACCGGTGCGGATCGGTTCGTCCAGTTGCACCCCGGAAGGCGCGGCGCGCTCGGCATCGATGGTGGTGGCGCTGAGTTCAACGGGCGAGTGGTCCGCCCAGGCGACGGTGCAGGTGCTTGCCAGAAGCACCAGGGAGGTATTACGGATCATGTTGTTGTAGGTTCCACGCAAAGGTCATGGCTGACCGCACGCGCACGGGCAAGCGTACCCGAACGGGGTCAGACGAAGGTTGCAGCTGCGAGGAATACGGCGGGGGAGGCGCGGGGATTGATGGCAGGGCGTAGGTAGCGCGGTGGCGGTTGTGCCCAGCTGCGCACGACGATGGGTGAAGGGGCATTGCCCTGCACTCGGCTGAACGACCAGCCGCTGCTGGTCAGCGGCACGGCGAGGGCGAACGAGGAGCACACCGGGCAGTCGAGCTGGGCCATGTGCTGATCGCCGCCGGCATGATCCAGGTCGATGGCCGGGCCATGTTCGCTTGTGATCGAGCAGAAACCACCTTCCAGCCCAGCCAGGCGCAAGCCGCTCATCTGGCCGTGGTGCAGGCCGCACAGCAATAGGCTGAACAGAACGCTGGCATACAGCGCCCAGGCAGTCAGCGAACGCGTCTGGCGGGTGGTTTTCATGCCGAGGAATCTACCATTTGGGTGGATTCTATGGGCGCTGCAATGGGTGTGGTCGATTGTCGCAGTTGCTGTGCTGCCTGCGCTGGCCCAATCGCGGGACAAGCGCTGATCAATCCATCAGGCGGCCCGCTCCAGCACATCCAGCAAATCGACGAACTCGCGCGACAACTTGTGCCCCGGCGCCAGGTGCACCAACGGCACTGAGGCCTGGTGCGACTCACGCATCTTGATCGAAGTGCTCAAGTACACCGGCAGCACCGGCAGGCCTTCAGCGCGCAGCTGGTCGACCAGCGTCTGGTGCAACGCCGTGCGTGCGGCGAACTGGTTGACCACGATCCCTTCGACGTGCAGCGCGGCGTTGTGGTCCTGGCGCAGCTCCTCAACCTCGGCCATGACGCTGAGCAGCGCCTGGCGCGAGAAGCTGTCGCAGTCGAACGGGATCAGCAGCCGCTCGGCCGCCAGCATGGCGCTGAAGGTGTAGAAGTTAAGCGCAGGCGGGGTGTCGATGTAGATCCGCTCATAGTCGTCCGACAGCGCCACCAGCAACTTGCGCAGCTTGTTGATCTTGAACTTGCTTTCAAGCTTGCTCTGTAGCTCGGCAAGGTCAGGGCTAGCGGTGATCAGGTGCAGGTTGGGGTAGCGCGTCTCGGTGATGGCGACGCGGTTCTTCTTGCCTTCTGGCGTGGCGCACAGGGTTTGGCGGAAGAAGTCGGCAATGCCCGCTGGAATGTCGTCGTTGGCCAGCCCGGTCAGGTAGTAGGTGGCATTGGCCTGGGGGTCGAGATCGACCAGCAACGTTCGGTAACCCTCGCCAGCGCTGGCTGCGGCCAGGTTGCAGGCGATGCTGGACTTGCCGACGCCACCTTTCTGATTGAATACGACACGACGCATGGTGCAGTTCATCCCTGAGATGCGCCGCTCGGGCGGCGCGCTGAAATGTCAGATCAGAGACAATCCTATGAAGGAAACATGACAGTATTAAGACAAGCCTTGTTACATTGTGCCGCACGGCGGTCAATTGTCAGCTTGGCTTACGCTCACCTGATTGCGCCCAGCACGCTTGGCTGCGTACAGCGCCCGATCGGCCTTGCTTAGGGTAGTCGCCGGTTGCTCATCGCCACTGGCCTGCCACTGCGCCACACCCAGCGAAACGGTCACCGCGCCAACCGGAGCAATTGCGCTGTCTTGTACGCAGGTTCGCAGCCGCTGGGCGACGGTACTGGCGATTTCCAGCGGCGCGCCGGGCAGCAGTATCAGGAACTCCTCACCACCTGTACGGCACAGCACATCACCTTCGCGGCAGCAGCGGCGCATCAGCTCGGCCAAGCGGCGCAGCACCTGGTCGCCAACATCGTGGCCAAAACCATCGTTGATCCGTTTGAAGTGATCGACATCCATCACGATGACCGAGAAATCACGCCCCTCAGCCTCCAGCAGCGACAGGCTGAACTCCAGGCTACGGCGGTTGCCCAGCCCGGTCAGCGGGTCGGTCTGGGCGTCGCGGTTGAGCCGGCCGATGCGCTCTTGCAGCAGATTGAGACCAAACAATAAGGCGCGTTTGAGCTCGGCAGCTTCGAAGTACCAAGCCTTGACCCGGTGCAGCCGCTCTGCGGTTTCGGCGCGGTCCAGTGCCCGCGCGCCGGCGGCCAATTGCCAGAGCGGGCGGGTGATAGTCAGCGCCAGCCACCACAGCAACAGGCTGCCGACCAGCGCCAGCGGGACAGAGATGAAGATCACATTGAGGATCAGCTGGCGCAGCGGCGCTATGGTTTGCGCCAACGGCTGTTGCGCCACCACGCCCCAACCAGTGCTGGGCACCGTGGCAAAACCGGCTAGCATCTGCACGCCGACGCTGTTGGTCAGCTGACGGGTCCCGTCCTTGAGGGTGGCGAGTTGGTCGATCAGTTCATTGCCACTGACTACCGTACCCACCCGCTGCGCATCAGGGTGATAGAGCAGGCGCCGGTTGCGGTCGACCACATAAAGGTAGGAGCCATCCTGGTAATAGTGCTCGCCGAGCAAGCTATTGAGGATGTTGTGCTCGCGCAGGTACAGACTGCCGCCGACATAGCCCAGGTAAGTGCCTTGGCTGTCGAACATCGGCTGCGACAGCGCCACCACCAGATTGTTGGCTGATGACAGGAACGGCGTGGAGACCAGCGCCCGGCGCTCACGCAATGCCTCTTGCGAGCCTGGAGAATGAACCTTGGCGCCGAGCAAGTGGCGCAGTGAGGCGGGCGACACTGCGCGCAACACGCCTTGGGCGTCGATGACGAACGTTGAGTTGAAGGCGCTGCTTTGGCGCAGCAAACGTTCAGTTTCTGCCAGCAGCGCTGCGCTGTGGTTCAGTTGCAACGCTTGAACCCCGGCGCTGAAACTCAGCTGTTGTAGGCCATTGCCCAGGAAAGTGTCGGTAATCGCCGCAAGCTTTGCGGCATACACCCGGTTGGACTCCAGTGAGTGATCGATCAACAGCTGGCGTTGCACCCGGTAGCTGGCGAAGTAACTGGTCAGCAACATGAGCACGGCGGTAAGCGCCGAGAGCACGAGGATGAGTGTGCGCAGATCCAGGCGCAGTCCTTTTTTGGCGTGTGGCAATCCTGACCTCACTGACAGGCAGAGCGAGCGATAACCTTACTCGCTCTGCGCCATCGCAGCTATGTGGACGGTGAAACGGGAACAAACTGACGGGGCGCGTGAACAGCGGCTTTCAGAAAGCTCCCACGTCACTGGCTCTGGTTCAATTCATCTTCCACTTGCTGCATGCGCTCCTGCGCCAGTGCTTGGACCTTTTCATCCCGGGCACTTTCGCGCATCAGCCCGGTGAGCTTCTCGCTCAGCCGCTTGCCCTCGGCAGTTTCCCCCAGTGCCTTGGCCTTGGCTGGATCCTGGGTGGCCTGGACGATGGTGTCGAACTCGGCATCGCTGAAGTTCTGTTCGCTGTACAGCTTGAACAGGTCGTTGCGCTGGTCTTCGACGGTCAGGTGTTTGCGCAGCACGACCTTGATCTGCTCTTGCGGCACCTGCGGATGGGTCATGGCGAGCAACGCGGCCATGCGGCCGATGTTGTGCTCATAGGCATCCTGCAGGGGCAGGTTGGCAAGGATCTGCTCTTCACGAGTCGGTTTCTGGTCGCAAGCGGCGAGGGCGCCGAGCAGGAGCAGGGGCAGCAGCAGTTTGGGCAGGCGGATCATCGACAGGCAGGCCTTGGGCGCGGTAGAGGCGGCCAGTTTACCGGTTTTTCCCTCGCTAGCAGCACACGCCAGCCTGTCGGAATCAGGCCTTTTTCCCGGCTTGGATTAAACGCATGGTTTTTGACACGACCTGCCCGCATCCACCTGAATAGACCAGCAATCAGGGGCTTAGGCCCTTGTCTGGCAATCGGGGAGAAACGTTATGAAAAGGTGCATGGTGCAGGGCGACATGCTTGCAGATCGCACGTGCGAGCAGTATCCGACGGTTACGTTGTGCGAGGCGTGCATTCGCGAGGACGAGCAGTCAGGGCCAAACCGGCAAATTCTTGTAGTCGAAGGCGCCAGCGACGGCGCGCTCGATGACACCTGTGAATGGTGCGGCCACCCAGCATGAGCCCAACCATTTTCGGTGGCGCTGACGGTGCGCGGCTGATCGCCAGGCAGGGCCGCCAGCGCTCGGTGCTGTTCGTTTCTGCAGGCCTGCTGCAGCCGAAAAAACGCGATCACCCGCTGGCGCGGCAGCAACTGTACTTGAACTACGGTGCCCTGGGCCTGGCCACGCTGTGTGAGGTCAATGGCCTGGATACGCTGATGGTGCATGGCGAGCATGAACACCCCTCGGCGCTGGTGCAGCGCCTGCACCAGCAGGGGCGGATCAGTGCCGATACCCAGGTGCTGCTGTCGATCCCAAGTTTCTATGCCCTGGAGTGGTCGCGTCTGTTCTGTGAGGCAGTCAAGCGTGCCGACCGGGGGGCACGGATTGTGGTCGGTGGGCGTTGGGTCACAGGTCCGGACAAGGCTTGGCTGCAGGGAGTGCTGCCGCACGCGGATCTGATCGTTCAGGGGGTAGGCGAGCAGCTCCTGCCCGGCCTGCTGGATTTCCAGGGGCAATGGCAGGCACCCGCTGATTGCGGTCTGAATCATCGCCTGGTCGAAGGCTTTGCACGCTATCAGCCAAGCATTGAAACCTCTCGCGGCTGTGGCCGCGGCTGTGCGTTCTGCGAAGAACGAGCGATACCACTGGAAGACCTCAAGGCGCCAACGCTGATCGTCAAGGAGCTGCAACGCATCATCGCCGACTATGGTGATCAAACGGTGCGTCCGTACTTTCAATCATCCTACCTGGTGCCGAAGCGACGCTGGGCCGAGCAGCTTGCCGATCAGGTCCAGCGCGCGGGCATCGACGTCGCCTGGCGCTGCGAAAGTCGGGTCGACAGCGTCAAGCCCAATGCGGTGGCTGCTCTGGCGGCGGCCGGCATGAAAGTGATCGACCTGGGGCTTGAGTCGGCCTCGCTGCAGCAGCTCAGGCACATGAACAAGGCGCCTGAGCCAAGGCGCTATCTCGACGCGGCCAGCGAGCTGCTCGAAACCTGCGCCAGCCACGGCATCTGGGTCAAGCTCAACGTGCTGCTGTATGCCGGGGAAACGACGCGCACGCTGGATGAAACCCGGCGCTGGCTGGATGCCCACGCCCAGTACTTCAAAGGCCTGTCGGTGGGGCCGGTGGTGGTCTATGGGCCGAACAGCCATTGCGCAGATTTTCTACAAGAGCTGCGTTCGCTCGGCGCATCGCCGGTTGACCCTGCCAGTGCCCAGGCCGGTGGCGTGACCCAGATGCACCTGAGCGCTGAGCTCAGTTCCGAGCAGGCCGAGCTTGAGAGCCTGGCATTGTCCAGGCGCTACATGACGCAAAGCGACTACTTTGATCTGAAGTGTTTTTCCTATTACCCACGCGATTACAGCCATGCGCAGTTCGAACGTGATGTGGCCGCTTGTGATGTATCGCGGCTGCCTTTTCGCCTGCCGGCGTGATTGGCACGCGACGGTTTGATTGATTAGCTAAGGATGAGCCCATGTACGAGAAAGATGTCAAAGACTATGCCCGCGAGCAGGAACAGCGAGTATCGCGGCTGGAATACCGCGTGGTTTCGCACAACGACGGCCGTTCTGGCGGCCGCCAGGGTTTGATGCGCGACTATGCAAGGATTCTCTATTCTTCGTCGTTCCGTCGCCTGCAAGGCAAAATGCAGCTGCTGTGGATCGATGCCGGGCGCTTCAATCGCAATCGCTTGACCCACAGCCTTGAAGTCGCGCAGATCGCCCGCTCGATCGCCAGCGACCTGGAGCTCAAGGACACGGTGGTCGCCGAAGCCGCAGCACTTGCCCACGATATCGGCAACCCGCCGTTTGGCCATCACGGTGAAACCGTGCTCAATGAGCTGTGCCAGAGCTGTGGCGGCTATGAAGGCAACGCCCAGGCGTTTCGCATTCTGCGCACGCTGGAGCGCAAGCACCATGCCTATGACGGGCTGAACCTCAATGTCCGCACCTTGATGGGGGTGACCAAGTACTTCCATCTGCGCCAAGACGACCCGAAGAAATTTCTCTATGACGACGATCATGCGTTTTTAACTGGCGAGCTGGCCAAGCACGATGTGCAGATCGTCAAAAGCATCGATGCCGAAATCATGGACCTGGCCGACGAGATCGCCTACGCCGCGCATGATCTGGAAGACGCCTTGAGTTTCGGGTTGATCAGCCTTGGCGAGATCCTGCACGAGTTCAAGATCAGTGAAAAGTTTTCCGACGCCTACGACACGATCGAGCGCCTGGCCAAGGAGGTCCAGAACGATGCCATGCAGGCTCGCCGTTCCGGGTCGTCAGAGGAATACGCCATGGTGTTGAAGAAGGAATTGACCTCCAAGATCGTCAATACCCTGTGTGAAGATATCGGACTGGTCGGCGGCAAACTTGGCTACAAGCAGCACGGTAAACTGGCCGAGGGCCTGAAGAAACTGCTGTTCAAGGCCATCTTGCGCAAGAAGGACGTGCAACTCTACGAAAAGCGCGGCGAGCAGGTTATTCGCAGGCTGTTCGAGGTCTATACCGATGAACGCTACAACAAGGACAACATGCTCCTGCCGCCAGAGCTGCGCTCGGTCGAAGGGGACCGCAAACGTCTGGTGACTGACTATATCGCCGGCATGATGGACCTTTACGCCATGCAGGAATACGAGCGGTATTTCGGCAAGGGCAGCCTTGATGGTTATTACTTCAAGTAGGCGCCAACCAGGGCCGCGGTGCTGCCTGGAATCAAGTGATTTGCCAAGGCCCTGCCAATCGCGTAGAAAACCGCCTTTGCCCACGGCCTAGAGTGCAATGAAAAGCTGGACGATCACCTCGGTAAACCCTGATGCCATCGATGAGGTAGTGTCCTTTGTCGATAGCGCCCGCCGTGCGCTTTTTCCCATGCTGGCGGGAGCACCACTGCCTGCTGACCTCGGGCGTTTTGCCGCAACTTACCTGGACGGCGACGGCCACTTTCTGATCGCTCGTGACCAAGCTCGCTTGGTCGCAGCCATTGGCTATCTGCCTTACGACCAGCGCTTTGCCCAACTCGATTATCGCGGGGTGAACACGGTTGAGATCGTCAGGTTGTTCGTCCTGCCGGACTATCGCCGCTGTGGTCTGGCTCAGGCGCTGTTCCAGGCGTTGCGCGAACGCGCGGTAAACGCCGGGGTCGAGCTACTGTACCTGCATACTCATCCGTTTTTGCCGGGGGCGATCAGCTTCTGGGAGCGCCAGGGGTTCGAGATAATCGATGTCGAACAGGATCCGCTTTGGCGTACCACCCATATGCAGTTGTCACTAAGCTAGCGCTGCGCTTCAGAACCCACCCGTCAAAGGGAACTCGACCGCCAAGCGAATCTGATCGGCATCCAGCTCGGCTTGCGCGGTATTGCCCCGATGCATGTTGTGACGCAGCGAGAAGGCAGTGCCTTTGACCTTGCCGCTTTGCACTACGTAGCGCGCTTCCAGATCACGCTCCCAGTGCTTGCCGCCCTTGCCATAGCCCAGGTACGCATAGCCGCCATGCTGATCGACATGGCTGCCATCGATATCGAAGCCGCGTACATACAGCGCGGTCAGGTTCAGCCCGGGCACGCCATAGGCGCCCATGTTCAGGTCATACCGCGCCTGCCACGACTTCTCGTTGGGGGCGTTGAAGTCGGACAGCTGCACGGCGTTGCTGATGAAGATCGCGCCGCGGGTGACATAGTCGAACGGGGTGTTGCCATCGACCTGCTGCCAACCGAGGCTGAAGCCGTGCGGCCCGTGGTTGTAGCGCGAGACCAGGCTCCAGGTGGTGTTGTCAATCTGCCCGGAGAGGGCTTTGCCGGTGTCGCTGGTGCGGTACAGGTTGAGATCCAGGCTCAGGCTGCGCCGATCATCCAGGGCATGGCTGAGGGTGCTGCCCAGGTAGTGTTGGTTCCAGCTGTCCTCATAGCGCGAAGTGTAGAGACTGGCGCTGACTGCGCTGCTCGGGTTCCACACCGCACCGGCCAGGTCGAAGCTGTTGCCCTTGCGTGCATTGGAATAATTCACCACGAAGCCTTGATTGTGACTGGAGGCGTTGCGGTCGGTACTTTCGGTGAAATGCCCGGCGACCAGCTTGAGGGTGTCGATCTCGTTGCTGGTAAGGAACAGTCCGGTCGCGGTCTCGGGCAGCAGGCGACTGTCCGAGGAGCTGAAAACGGGCGTCTTGACTCGCTGCTCGCCATAGGACAGCACTGTGTTGGACAGGCGCAGCTTGAGCGCCGCGCCGCCACGGCTGTACTCGTTCTTCGGGTGGCCCTGATTGTCCACGCCCAGCAGGCGCGCTTTGCCGGCGCGGCCGCCGCCGCTGTCGAGCTGCACGCCGAGGTAGGCATGGGCATCGACGCCGACGCCGATCAGGCCTTGGGTGAAGCCGGACTGCACGCTGCCCATCAGGCCGTAGGCCCATTCCTCGGCTTTACCGTTGCGTTCGCTGCGCGGCTTGTAGGCGTTGCGCGCGCTGCTGTTGCTGCCCCCATGACGGTAGTCGCGCTGGTCGAACACGCTGCGGTTGAGCAGGCTCCAGGTGCTGTCTTGGACAAAGCCGTTGGACTGCGACTGGGCAGACTCAGCCGCGGCCAGGGCGCTGATGCCCAGCCAGGGCAGCGCCAGGGTCATGCGTAGCAAAGGGCTCATTGACCAGCCTCCAGTTTCTCCAGTTGCACCTGCAGGCGGGCTTTGGCGCGGGCGGGGAGGTTGTCTGGCAGCGACTGAGTATGCCCGGTCGGCTCGCCGACCTGGATCAGCATGACCATGCCCATGGCCAGGTGTGGAATGCACTGGATGCCGTACAGCCCCGGTACCCTGAAGGTCTGCTCGACGGGCTGGTTGAGCTTGCTCTTGAACGGCTCGGCACCGGTGGGCAGCAGGGTGGCGATGCTGGCTGCGTTGTGCCCGTTCTGCGTAGGCAAGAAGCGCACGCTGTCGCCCGGCGCGATGCGCAGATGGTCCGGCTCGTAGACCATTGCGCCGTCGGCGCCACGGTTGAGCATTTTCACTTCATGGACTTCAGCCAAGGCCTGCGGGGCGAGCAGGGCGCTAGAAAGCAGCAGGGCAAACGGGCGCAACAGCATAGCGAGAACTTCCAGGTTCAGGGGGCGCGAAAGCGCAGGATGCGCGCGCCGTCGTAAGGGTCGGTGAGGTAGTGGGCGTGCACGCCAAAGGTGCTCAGCAGACGCTCAGGGGTGAGCACCTCAAGTGGCTTGCCAAGCGCGACCAGACGGCCCTGGTCGAGCACTGCCAGACGGTCGCAAGTCAGTGCCTGGTTGAGATCGTGCAGCGCGACCAGGGTCGTTACCTGCAGCGCCTGCACCTGTTGCAACAGGCTCAACTGGTGCTGGATATCCAGGTGGTTGGTCGGCTCGTCGAGCAAAAGCACCTGCGGTCGTTGCGCCAAGGCGCGGGCGATGTGCACGCGCTGACGCTCACCACCCGACAGGCTATGCCAGAGCCGCTCGCGCAAGTGCAGCGCATCGAGGTTGAGCAAGGCCTGTTCGACGATGCTGCGGTCGTCTTTAGAGAACGGCGCGAGGGCCGACAACCACGGCGTGCGGCCGAGGGCCACGGCATCGTAGACGCTGATGGCGTCGCTGGTGTCGGCTTGTTGCTCGACCAGGGCCAGGCCCTGTGCAACCCGGCGCCGGGGCATCTGCGCCAGGGGCTCGCCAAGCAATTGCACCGTGCCGCTACTGGGTTTGAGCAAGCCGGCCAGAAGTTTGAGCAGGGTCGACTTGCCCGAACCGTTGGGGCCGACCACGCCCAGGGTTTCGCCAGGGATCACTGCCAGGTCGATGTCTTGCAGCACCGTGCGCCCGCCCAGGCGCAAACTGAGGCCCAGGCAGGACAACGGCGCCACCTGCAAGGCTGTCATTATCGTCATGGGCGCCCCCTGCGGCTGACCAGAATCAACGCGAACACCGGCGCGCCAATCAGCGCCGTGACCACGCCCACCGGGATCACCTGGCCGCTGATCAGCGTGCGCGAAAGGATATCGGCGCTGATCAGAAACAGCGCCCCGCCCAGGGCACTGGCTGGCAGCAGGCGGCTATGCCCGGGGCCAAGCAGCAGGCGCAGGGCATGCGGGATGACCAGCCCGACAAAGCCGATGGCGCCGACGATCGACACCATCACTGCGGTCACCAGTGCTGCGCAGCTGATCAGCAGCAATTGCGTGCGCCGGACCGGGACGCCCAGCGAGGCAGCCGAGTCGGCGCCGAAGGTGAACGCGTCCAAGGCGCGCCGATGCCACAAGCACACCGCCAGCCCCAGCAGGGCGACTGGCAACGCCAGCCACACCGAAGGCCAGCGCACACCGCTTAAGTTGCCCAGCAGCCAGAACAGAATGCCCCGCGCCTGTTCAGCGGTTGCCGACTTGGTAATGAGAAATGCCGTCAGCGCGCTGAACAGCTGCGAGCCTGCGATACCGGCAAGAATCACCTGGGCGTTGCTGCTAGTGGGGCCACTGGCACGCGACAGCAGCAAGACCAGGCCAAAGGCGGCGAGGGCGCCGATAAAGGCGCCACCGGACATCGTCAGCGCCGCACCGCCCAGACCGAGCAGGCCGACTGCCACCGCGCCGGTCGAGGCCCCGGCCGACAGACCCAGCAAATAGGGTTCGGCCAGCGGGTTGCGCAGCAATGCCTGGAGAATCACCCCGCAGGTTGCCAGCCCGGCGCCGCACGCCGCGGCGACCAGGGTGCGGGTGAGGCGATAGTTCCAGATGATGCCGGCATCGATCGGGTCGACCGGGTAGCCCGCGCTCCACAACTGGTTGGCCAGCACCTGATAGACCACGCTTGGCGACAATGGCGTCTCACCGATGGCGATGCCCGCCAACAGGGCCGCGACCAGCGCGGCCAGGGCCAGGGCGGTGTAGGGCAGCAGGCGGATCATGGTTGCGCGGCTTTACCGGAGGCGAAGGCGCTAGACAGGGTTTCCAGGCCACGGAACAGGCGAATACCGGCCTGCATGGCGTCGGCGTCGAGAACGACGATCCGCCCTTGCTTGACCGCATCCATGTTCTGCGTGACCGGGTCGTTGCGCAAGAACTCCAGTTTTTTCTGGTAGTCATCGGCTGGGAAGCGGCGACGGTCCATGCGCGCGATGATCAGCCAGGTCGGGTTGGCCTTGGCCAGGGTTTCCCAGCCGACCGTGGGCCACTCTTCGGTGGACTCGACCACATTGCGCACACCCAGGGTTTGCAGCATGAAGTCGGCCACGCCTTGGCGACCGGCGACGTACGGGTCGATATCCAGGTCGGCACTGGAGAACCAGAACAGCGCCGAGGTGTGCGACAGGTCCTTGCCGGCCAACTGCTGCTTGGCGTTGTCCAGGCGCGCCTTGAGTTCGGCATTCAGTGCGCTGCCGCGCGCTTGCACGTCGAAGATCTCGGCCAGCTGGCTGACGCTCTTGTAGATGCTGTCGATCTGGAACGGTTGCAGGCGGGTGCCGTCGGCGCCGACCAGGTTGTCCTTGCCTTCGCAATCGGAGGGCAACAGGTAGGTGGGAATGTTCAGCTCAGCAAATTGCTCACGGGTGCCGACCACGCCCTGGGCGCCGACCATCCACTCGAATTGTACCGCCACCAGTTGCGGGCGCTTGCCGACCACGGCCTCGAAGCTTGGGTCGTTGTCAGCCAGGCGCTCGACCTTGTCGTTCTGCGCTTTGTACTCAGGCAGGACATTGTTGAACCACAGCGAAGTGCCGGCCAATTTTTCGCCCAAGCCCAATGCGTAGAGCATCTCGGTGCCCGCCTGGCCGATGGTCACGGCACGCTCGGGGGCCTGGGCAAAGGTCTGCGGCGCGCCACAGTTGTCGACCGTCAACGGGTAGTGGGTGGCGGCGGCTTGGGCCAGACCGGTCAGACTCAGGCCGGCGAGCAGGGCGGCGAAACGAGGCAGCATGATGGGGCGATCTCCTATCGAACAGTTCACGGAATGAACGCACGGACAGGCATCGCCGAGCCCGTTGCGCAAGGCAACAGGCCACACCCTGGCAAGGGTGGAGATGACCATCCCGGACACCCCGCCGGTTGGAATATGTAGGCCGGCAGGTCTCCTGACTGGTGCGTCTGCGCCCCGCTCCAGCCTTCCCGGATCAGCGGATCCAGTGGCATCGATGGAGCGGGCTCGGCACCTACAGTTGCGGGGGCAGTTCCAGTTGGCCTGCATCAGGGCAGGCCGGGGATTCCCTATTATTTCCGTGGTGGAAACCGGCGGGCGGCATGGTAGACCATCAGGCCGCCGGGTGAAACGCTTTTCACAGGTACTTGAGCCAGGCGATGTCGCGCCGGCGCGCCTTGAGCCGGGCGAACCAGCGCACTGGCAAGTACAGCGAGACCGCCAGCAGCAGCGCTGCCAGCCACACCGCGCCGATGCTGTCGAAGCCGAAGTAGTCGCCGTGGTTCAGGCCAAACAGGGCCACGCTGGCCAGGTACAGCAGCTTGAGCACGTACAGGTGCAGCAGGTAGAAGAACATCGGTGCGGCGCCGAACACCGCCAGGACACTGATCCAGCGTGCCTGCCCGGCGCGCTCGAAACCACGCAACAGCAGCAGGCCGGCGCCCAGGGTCAGGGTCAGGAACAACAGCGACGGTGGGTACTTGGTGATGTTGAAGAAGCTCATCAGCGTTTGCGTCAGCGTCGGGTAGCTGCTCCACGGCGCTTCGCCATAGCCGTTGAGCATGCGCAGCACGAGAAAGCCCAGCAGGGCCAACGCACCGGCCAGCAACAACCGGTGCTGACGCTCGCCAGCATCGCTGGCGCGGGTGAACCATGGGCCCAGGCCATAGCCGAGGGCGATTACCCCGATCCACGGCAGAACCGGGTACGAGGTGCGCAGGCGCAGGCTGTCAGAGAACTCCAGCCAGCCGCGGTCATGCAGGATCGCCCACGGCACATGCATCCACGACCCTGGCGCGAAGTGCAGGCCGTCGAGCAGGTTGTGCCCGGCGACGATCGCCGCGCCCAGGGCGATCAGGGCAGGGCGTGGCAGCCAGACCAGCAGCGACAGGGCGATCATGCTCACACCAATGGCCCAGATCACCTGCATGTAGATCACGCTGGGTGGCAGCTGGAAGGTCCAGGCGAAGTTGACCAGGGTGAACTCCAGCACCACCAGGAACAGCCCGCGCTTGAACAGGAACGCCGAGACATCGCCCCGGCCCTGGTATTTTTCGCCATACAGCCAGGCGGAAAGACCGGTCAGCAGGACGAACACCGGCGCGCACAGATGAGCCAGGGTCCGGCTGAAGAACAGCGATGGGTCGGTGGCGTCGATGGCCATGGGGTCGCTGACCTGGCGATGTAGGAAGAAGGTTTCACGCACGTGATCCAGGAGCATGAACACGATTACCAGGCCGCGCAGGGCATCGATGCTTTGCAGGCGCTGGGTGAGCAGGGTGGGGGTGGCGCTGGCGCTTGTCATGGGAGGGGTCGCAGGCAGGAATGGATATCAAATGAAACGTTATCTTATAACTATTCGATTTGCGAGTGATAGGGATTTTTGTGCGGGCCTGGTGTTGGTGAGATGCGACAGGCGCTATCGCGGGCAAGCCTGCTCCTACAGGGCCAACGGCGCCCTCTGCAGGAGCAGGCTTGCCCGCGATGACGTCAGCACTGCCTCAATCGATCAGAAGCTGTAATCCACCGTCGCAAAGTACGAGCGCGGCGCCCCCAGCAACCACTGCTCGCCACTGTACGCCGACACCACATAATCGCGGTTGAACAGGTTGTTCAGCTGCAACCCCAGGCGCACATCCGGCAGCACCTGCCAGCCCAGGTTGGCATCGACCACGGTATACCCCGGGATGCGCTTGCTATTGGCCGTGTCGGCATACCGCGCATCGACATAACGCAGGCCAACACCGGCATCCAGCGCCTGCCCAAAGCCTTTGCTCAACCACACATTGGCGCTGCGCCGTGGCACGTTGTCCGGGCGGTTGCCACTGCGGTCCACCGCCACCCCTGCGACCACTTCATCGAAGTCATCGAACTTGGCGCGTACCAGCGAGGCGTTGGCCGAGACATGCCATTGGTTGGCCAAGGCCAGTTCCACGCTGGCTTCCAGACCGTTCGAACTTTGTTGGCCAGCCTGTTGTGGCTCGTGGGTGATCGGGTTGTCGACCAACAGCTTCTTCTTGACGATGTGATACGCCGCCAAGGTCCACTCACCGCGGCCGTCCCAGAAGCGCTGCTTGAGGCCCAGCTCGGTTTGCTTGGACTCGGTCAGGTCGTAGTCCATCTGCGTCGGGCTGAGGCTCACCAGGTTGTTCACGCCGTCCTCGCTGGTGGAGTACTGGCCATACAGCGACAGGTCGTCGGTGACGGCGAACACCAAGCCTGCGCGCCAGTTGCCGCCATTGAGGCTGCGGTCGCTGCGGCTGCCATCGAGCAGGTTGTCGCGGTCGATGTGGTTCTGGTCGCGGCGAATCCCGCTGACCAACGACAGGCGCTCGGTCAGCTGGGTGCGGTTCTCGGCGAACAGGGCGAAGGTGTGGGTGGTGCTGTGAGTGCGCGGGCGCAGCGGGCTTTGGCTGTCGAACCAGCCGGGCGCTGGGTCCCATGGGTCGATGTAGTCGCCGCCGATGTCGTTGTAGGGGGCATTGTTGGTGAGCTTGAAGCGGATCTTGTTGTACTCGGCGCCGACCACGGTCTTGCTGGCCAGGCCGAACAGCGAGTGGTCGAAGGTGAAGCTCTGGCGATCGCCGATCTGCTCCTGATTGTGCTTGATCTCAAGAAAACCATTGCGCAGCAGCTGGCCTTGGGCTGCGTCCCAGTTGTAGTTCTCGGCATTGCGCCAGTGTCGACGGCTCTTGATGTAGTACAGCTGGTTGCTGGCGCTGACGTTGTCGCTGAGGGTCCACTCGGTGTTCAGGCGGGTCCACTCATCGTGGTAGCGCAGCACATCGTTGCGCACGTTGTAGTTTTTCTTGCGCAGGCTGTCGCGGTAATGACCGTCGATCAAGGGCGTGCCGAAGTAGTTCATCGGCTCGGCATCGCCGCGCTCGTGGGCGAGGGTGAAGCTCAAATCGTCCGTGGCATCGAAGCGCAGCGCGGCGCTCAGGGCCAGGTTGCGCGAGTCGCCGCGGTCGACGTAACCGTTGCCCTGCTGTTGGTTCAGGGTCATCCGATAGCTCAGGCGTTGGCTCAGGCTGCCGCCGCTGTCCAGGCCAAGCTGGGTGCGGTCCCAGGAGCCATAGCCCAGGCGCAGGTGATTGCGGATCTCGCCTGCGAAGGGTTTTTTCGGCATCACGTTGACCACCGCACCGGTGGCGCCTTCACCGTAGAGCACCGAGGCAGGGCCACGAATCACGTCGATACGCTCGACCATCCACGGATCGACCGGGAAGGTCTGGGTGCCTGCGCCGGTATACAGCCGGGCACCGTCGAACAGGGTCATTACCGAGCCGTGGCCGGTAAAGCCGCGTGCCGAGAGCGCGGTGCCGCCATCGCCTGGGTTGCCGATGAAGGTGATGCCGGGCGAACGGCTGACGGCGTCTTGCACGGTGAGGTTGCTGTGTTGCTGGATCTGTTCGGCGCTGATGCTGCTGGTGCTGGCCGGGGTTTCCAGGGCGCTCAGGCCCAGGCGTGAGCCTGCTTGGGTCGGCGTGGCCAGGTCGACGCGCGGTTCGTCGTGCACGTCGGTGATCGCTGTCGAAGGCAGGGCCAGCACTGCGCGTTGAGGTTCATCGGCCAGGGCCGGAAGGGAAACGGCCAGGCAGGCCGCCAGGGTGTGAAGCTTGCTTGTACGGGACATGTCGTTCCACTGCTGCAGGAAGAAATGGTTCCCGGTGGAAACAACGCAAAGACGAGCACGCACGGGCGCAGGCGCGCACGCGCAAACCGGCCTGCGCCCGCCCACCGCGGGTTTGCCAACTGAAGCTTCAGGCCGGTCTCCGGGCTTGCGAGGATCAAGAAACCTTCACCTTCCCATGCATGCGCACAGTGGTCTGTCGAAGATTTCGCTCGCTTACCGTTGCGGGGGCAGCGCCGGACTTGTCGTGAACACGACGCACCGGCTTCCCGTTTCACCCTGCGCACGGCGGCGCAGGACACCTGAAACTGGCGCGCATCTGACCACCGAATGCAGGGGGCGTCAACGCAGCGCAGTAGGAAATTTCTGTGATGGGACGCAGGCTTATGAGTTTTTACTGATTTTTTTTCGAACTTTTCACATTCAGCGTGCCTCGAAGCGAGCGATTCCCATCAACATTCACGTCATGGAGACTTCCGCGAATGTCCACCCGTAATCTGCTGCGTCACTCTTGCCTGCTTGCCCTGTTGGGCGCTCCCCTGGCGGCCTCTGCCGCGCCAAGCACCGATCCACTGTTCACCTTCGGTGTGCTGGGTAGCTACGACAAGTTCAAGTATGAGGGCGGCTCGCAGTCCGAGACCGATCACCTGGGCCAGGGCGGTGTGTTCGCCAACTTCGGCAACAAGATGACCGCTGAATCCGGCTTGATCTATCAGGTTGGCGCCGAGGCCAAATATGGCAAGAAGAACGACAACAAGCTCAAGGAAGCCCAGATCGACCTCGACCTGGGTTGGCGCGCCGCGCTGGATGCGCGCAACTTCGTAGACATCACCGTCGGCGGTGGCTATGACTGGTCGCGCTTTGAGCCTGAGCTCAACGACCTGGACACCGAGCTGACCTACAAGTCGCCGTTCGCCAAGGCTGCGCTGGGCTACAACCATCAGTTTGATGCCGCGACCCTGCGCGTTGAAGTGGGCGCACGGCACACGATCGATGGCCGCGCCAAGCTCAAGGTGGATGATTTTGGCAGCGACACCGTCGACATGAAGGACCGCACCAATCCGTATGCCGAGGTCAGCCTGCTGATGAACCAGCAAGGCGGCATGCCGATCTATGCCGGGGTTTACTACACCCGCACCGAGTACAAGCTCGATGAGGATTCGCCGGTAGCCGATAACACCAAGCTCAAGCGCGATGAGTTTGGTGTCAAGGTAGGTCTGGCGTTCTGAGTTAGGCGTCAGGTAGCTGTTGCCTGTACCGGCCTCTTCGCGGGCAAGCCCGCTCCCACAGGGTTCACCGCAAGCCCTGTGGAAGTGGGCTAACCCGAGAAGAAGCCAGACCCACAAGGTTCACAAGCCCTGTGGAAGTGGGCTAACCCGAGAAGAGGCCAGACCCACAAGGTTCACCACCAACCCTGTGGGAGCGGGCTTGCCCGCGAAGAGGCCGGTACAGACAGCGCAAAATGCTGCTGTTAGCGTCCGCGCCGCCGCGACACCCGCGCCTCGATATTCTTGCGCCCGATCAACAGCGCAGGCTTCTCCACCACCGGCTCGTCGGCCAGCCATTTGTACATCACCAAACAATCCACCAACCCCAGCCGGGCATGCCGATAGGCCTTGGGCAGGCGCCCGACCGTTTCGAACCCCAGCGTGTGCCAGAGCGCCACGGCCACCTCGTTAGTGGCCACCACCGAGTTGAACTGCAGGGCGAGAAAACCTTCTTGGCGCGCCAACTTCTGCGAGTGCTCGCACATCAGCTTGGCCACCCCGCGCCCGCGTGCTGCCGGGCAGACCATGTAGCCGCAATTGCCCACGTGCGCGCCGGGGCCAGCGGCGTTGGCCTTGAGAAAGTACGACCCGAGCAACTCACCGTCCTGTTCTGCCACCAACGTGCGCAGGGGCAGCTCCAGCCACAACTGGCGTGCCTGTTCGGCGCTCAGCTGCGGGTCGTAGGCATAGGTCTCGCGGGCTTGGACGATGCTCTGGAAAGTCGGCCAGAAGCGCTCGAAGTCTTCCGGGGTCATGGGGCGGATGTGAATCATGGCGGTTCCTGCGCAGGCTTGGCCGCCAAGTCTGGTGGGCGCAGCGTCGCCGCGCAAGGGCGGCGACGCTGGCTGGGGTTTACTCGCTGAGCTTGCCCACCGCATCCAGCGCGCGCGCCGAGTAGACCAGCGCCGCCCCTGCGTTCATCGCCACCGCCACGCCCAGCGCCTCGGCGATCTCCTCGCGGCTGGCGCCGTGCTTGACGGCCTGTTGCGAATGCACCGCGATACAGCCGTCGCAGCGGGTAGTCACGGCCACGGCCAGGGAGATCAGTTCGCGGGTCTTGGCGTCCAGGTGGTTGGTCTTGGCCCCGGCACCGCTGGCGGTCATGTAGCCGGCCACGGTATCGGGCGACAGTTGCTTGAGATCGCCGATGCCGGCCATCAGCTGCTTACGGTAGGCGTCCCAGTCCATCATGCTCATTGTCTTCACCTTGTGGGGTTTACGGCAGGAGCTTTCAGGCTAGTCGAATGTGCGCGGCGAGGAGGGGGGAAGATGGTCGGAAAAAACTACGACTTACGAACCTGTCGACACCGTGGGAGCGTCTGAGTTGGCTCCCACGTTGCCCAGCAGGGTTCAGATGTAGATGAACAGCAACAGCAATGCTGCCACCACTGCCCATTTCTCCAGGTAGTAGCGCATGCGATTACGCTTTTTCAGCGCCTTGCCGCGTTCACGGATCTTGTAGATGCGGGTGAACAGGCGGTTGATGCCGCCAGTCTTGTCATTGGCATTGTTGGGCGCCGCAGCAGCGGCCATGACGTTGCGGCTGAACCAGCGATTGAACGCGGTCGCCCAACGGTACTTGAGCGGCCGCTCGACGTCGCAGAACAGGATGATCCGGTTGTGCTCGGTGGTGTTGGCGGCGTAATGGATGTAGGTCTCGTCGAACACTACTGCCTCGCCATCGCGCCAGGAATACTTCTCGCCGTCCACGTCGATGTAGCAGCCATCGTCGTTCGGCGTGTCCAGGCCCAGGTGGTAGCGGTACGAGCCGGCATACGGGTCGCGGTGGCGCACCAGCTTGGCGCCGGGCGGCAGGGTGGCGAACATCGCCGCTTTAACCGTGCCGATACCCTGCAGCAGCTCGGTGGTCCGTGGGCACAGGTTCATAGCCGAGGGGTGGCTCTCGCCATACCACTTCAGGTAGAAGCGCTTCCAACCGGTCTTGAAGAACGAGTTGAAACCGACATCGTCATAGTTATCGGACTTCTTGATCTCGCCCACGTGCAGCAACTGCTGGGCTTCCTCGCGGATTTCCTGCCAATGGTCCTTGAGCGGTTGCAGCTCGGGGAACGCTTCCACCGGCAGGTAAGGCTTGGCCGGGTGCTTGGAGAACAGGTACAGGAAGCTGTTGACCGGAGCCAGGAAACTTGAGTGATCGCCCAGTTGGCGAGTCAACTTGTGTCGTACCCGACCGCGTAGGTGAACATAGGCGATCGAGAGAACGAAGATCAGTACGAGTGCAATTTTCATGAACGGATACTTGTCGAAAATGGCCATGCGCCATGGCGTAAGCGCGCCAGCATAAACAATCGTCGTAGGACTTTGTACCTCTTGTTACATCCAATCGGGGTGACTTTGGTGCAATGGCCTACCGATTGCGCAAACGTTTCAACTGGTTTTTTGCCGATTTATAGACTAGGGAAGCGGTACACTCAGGTTCGCCTTCACCCATCAGGAATGCCCATGGCCAAGGAAGCACGCCCCACTGGCAGCCCTTTCAAACGTCTGTTTTTCGCCCTGTCACTGAGCGAGGCACAGCATCGCGCGATCGCGCAATGGCGACGTGAGCTGGGTTTACGCAGCGGTAAACCGGTGCCGGCAGAAAACTTTCACCTGACCTTGCTGTTTCTGGGGGATGTCGACGCGGCGCAGCTGCCGGCGTTGTGTGCGGCAGTCGATAGTATTAGCCGTCCCCAGGCGCCGCTGCGCCTGGTGCTGGACCGATTGCAGGTGTGGCCGCGCCCGGGCGTGTTGGTGCTCGAAGCTGAGCAAACTCCCCCAGCGCTGCGCCAACTGGTCTATGCGCTGGAGCAGGCGGCGCTAGCGTTGGGGATTGCCCGCGAGTCGCGCGATTACCGCCCGCACCTGACCTTGGCACGGGAGTTCCGCGGCCAGCTGCCAGAGGCCGGCAGCGCGCCGGAGTTTTTCCTCAGTGCGCGCCACTTCACCTTGTACGAGTCACGCAAGGGCCGCTACTGGCCACTGGCGCAGTGGCCCTTGCTGGACTGACCCAGGCCTCAGAACTGCGGCGTGTACTTGACCGTCAGCATGAAGTTGCGCGGCTCGCCGTAGTTGTTGCTGCCATTGAGCTGGTTGAAGCCCGCTACCCAGTACTTCTTGTCGAACAGGTTGTTGGCGTTGACCGCCAGGTTGACTTCCGGGGTCAGCTGATAGGCAACGCGTGCGCTCCACACGGTGTAGCCGGGCACGCTGTAGGTACGTTCGTAACCGAGGGTGTGGCTTTGCGTGGTGAAGCCCAGGCCGGTGCTCCAGCGCTGGTCGTCCACCGGTAGCTGATAGTCGGCCCAGGCGCGCAGCATGTGCTTGGGCGTCCACTGGCTGAACACGCGGCCTTCTTCGTCCGGGTCGTCAAGAAATTTGGTGGTGTTGTAGGTGTAGCCGGCAAACAACTGCAGGCCGCTGAGCACTTCGCCGCTGATCTCGGCTTCCACGCCCTGGCTGCGGACCTTGCCGGCGGCCGTGGAGCAGTACCAGTCGTCACAGGCAAAACCCGAGGCGGTATCGGTGACTGCGCGGTTTTCCTGATCGTAACGGAACAGCGCGATCGATGTGTTGATCCGTCCGTCGAGCAGCTCGGCCTTCAGGCCGGTTTCATAGTTACTGCCGATCACAGGCTTGAGCGGGGTATTGCCGACCGCGCGTTCGGTTTGCGGGATAAACACGTCGGTGTAGCTGGCGTACCAGGCCCACTCGCGAGTCAGGTCGTAGACAAAGCCCGCGTACGGGGTGACTTGCCCGGTTTCGGTCATGCGGCTGGTGGGATAACGATTGCCCGGATCGTTCGGGCCATTGAAGTCGATCGAGTCCCAGCTGTAGTCGAACCAGCTCACGCGGGTACCCAGTACCAAGGTCAGGTCCTCGACTGGCTTGACGCGCCAGGCGCCGTACAGGCCCTTCTGGCGGATGTCGTAACTGGCCTTGTTGGCGCGGCCCATGTTGCTTGCCAGCAAGCTGTCACGGCTGGGTTCCGGGCGGCCATGGTCGATGTCGAAGATGCTGTCATCGGGGTCGGCGGCAAAGTTGCGCCAGTAGGCATCGTCCGAGGTCAGCTTGGAGTAGTTGCCACCGACGGTCACTTCGTGTGCCACGGAGCCTGTGTCAAAGTGCCCGACCAGGTTCATGTCCAGGCCGATCTTGGTGTTGTGGAAGTCGGTGATCCAGTCGGCATAGGTGATGCCAGTACCATCGGGCTTCAGGCCCTGGCCGGTGGTCTGTACGCGCTGGTGGGTCGAAGTGTTGGTCTCGTCCATGCGAATGGCCGCGGCCTTGTAGGTCCAGTCGTCGTTGAAGCGGTGCTCAAGGTCCAGGTAATAGGTGGTGACGTCGGTCTCGGCGCGGCTCCAGCGGGCGCCGGTGTAGGTCGAACGCGACACGTTGGCCGGCTTGCCGTCGGCGTAGCGGGGAATACCACGCAGCATCGGCCGGGATTGCTCGCGGCTGTAGCTGATGCCGCCGCCGATGGTGGTGGCATCGCTCAGGTCGATGTCCAGGGCGCCATACAGCGAGTGGGTCTTGCCCCACTGGTAATCGATGAAGCTGTCGCTCTGGTCTTCATCGAGCACCATCCGCCCGCGCACCTTGCCGTCGCTGGTCAACGGACCGCCAGCGTCCAGCTGCAGGCCATAGTGATCCCAGGAGCCGGCCTTGCCGGTAATCGCCACGGTGGGTTTGGCCTGGCCGCGCTTGCGCACCAGGTTGATCGCGCCACCTGGGCTGCCGGTGCCTTGCAACAGGCCGGAGGCGCCGCGCAGGACTTCGACGCGGTCGAAGAACACCAGGTCCTGGGTCGCCCAGTTGCCCAGCGAGTAGTTGTTGCGCGGGATGGGTACGCCGTCGTACTGCCAGTCATCGATCTGGAAGCCGCGCGAGGTGATGACCATGCCCGGGCCGATGCCCTGGGCACCGACCAGGCCGGTGGTGTGGTTGAGCGCGTCTTTGAGGTCGGTGATGCCCTGATCGTCGAGCTGCTTGCGGGTGATCACCGTCACCGACTGGGGGATTTCTTTAAGGGTGTGCGTGCCTTTGCCCAGGGTCACTGCGCGGGCCGCATAAGAGCCACTGCCTTCGCTGGTGGCGTCGAGATAGTTGTCGGTGACACTGGTCGCGCCCAGCTCCATCACGTCCTCGCCAGCGCTGGCCGGGGCCACGCTGAAGTGGCCACTGGCGCTCACCCGCAACTGCAAGCCGCTACCGGCCAGGGCGGCCTGCATGGCCTGTTCGGCGCTCATCTGGCCGACCACGGCCGGGGCCTGCTTGCCGCGCACCAGCGCCGGTTCCAGGGCAATGATGTGGCCGCTCTGGCTGGCGATGCGATTGAGCGTGGTGGCCAGGCTCGCGGGCGGCAGGTTGAACGACAGGGTCTGCGCCTGGACCAAGGCACTGAAGCTGCTCAGAGCGACGACGAGGGGCAGGGCGCGGGGCCAGTTGTTGTGCACGGTGTTCTCCCGATTTAGAGGTTGGCTGTCAGGAGATAGGTGGGACGAGAATTGAAAACCGGACACCATTACGAATGATTTGCAAAAATATTTTCATTATTGGCGTTTTGGCCCGATCAAGGTCAGCCACGCACCATAGCGCTTGACCTCGATCGGCAGGGCCTCGCTGAGTGCGGCCAAGGCGTGTTGCGGCTGGTCCAGGGTGAATACCCCTTGTACGCGCAAGGTGGCGATATCCGGGGCCACGCGGATGTAGCCACGCTGATAGGGGCGCAGCGCATCGACCACCGCCTGCAGCGGCTCGTCGAGCACTTCCAGGCGGCCATCGAGCCAGGCCGCGCGCTGCTGTTGCTCGCTGGCCAGAGGTTCGATGCCGGTGGCGCGCAGCAGCGCAGCCTGGCCCTGTTGCACGTCCAGCTGACGGCCATCGACAAGGCTGGCGCGCACGCTGTGTTCAAGCACTACCACCCGCGTGGCGTCGAGCTCCTGGCTGACCAAAAAGCGTGTGCCAAGGGCCTGCAGCTGGCCTTGCGCAGTGCGCACGCGCAGCGGCCGCTTAGGATCGGGCGCCACCTGGATCACCAGTTCACCGTGGCGCAGCACCAGCAGACGTTGTTCGGCGTCGAACAACAGGTCGACGGCACTGGCGCTGTTCAGGCTCAGGTGGCTGCCATCGTCCAGGGTGAAGCTGCGCCGCTCGCCGGCGCCGGTATGCAGATCGGCCATCCAGTCCTGGGCAGTGTC
This sequence comes from Pseudomonas sp. Je.1.5.c, assembly GCF_051129895.1. NCBI lineage: Bacteria > Pseudomonadati > Pseudomonadota > Gammaproteobacteria > Pseudomonadales > Pseudomonadaceae > Pseudomonas > Pseudomonas sp. Je.1.5.c. The sequence continues at coordinate 39,913 of NZ_JBCPSP010000002.1, read as the reverse complement.
ACTGCGCCAGCCGGCCCACAGGCCGCCACCCAGCAGGCCAAGGCCGGCCAGGCCGCGCAGTACTTCGCGCCGCGACTGGGTGGGCTGCAGCAGCAGGTTACGCGCGGCACTGGCTTGGCCCGGCGCGCGTTGATCGAGCGTGCGCAGCGCCGCGCACGGGCGAGCCAGGCGTTGTTGCAGGCGATCCCAGGCCTGCTGGTGGCGTGGGTCCTGCTCCAGCCACTGCTGCAGGCGCTGCAACAGGGCGGCATCGGGGCTGCGCGCATTGAGCTCGACCATCCAGTCGATGGCTTGTTCGCTGATGCTGTCCAGCGTGCGCGCGCTCATGATTGCAGCTCGCACAGGTAGCACTGGCGCAGGGCCTGTTTCATGTAGCGGCTGACGGTGCGCTCTGACAGCTGCAGCTTGCTGGCGATCTCGACATAGCTCATGCCATCGAGCTGGCTGTAGAGGAAGGCGGTCTTGACGATCGCAGGCAGGCCATCGAGCACTTGGTCGATGGTCAGCAAGGCTTCGATCAAGAGCAGCTGCTCTTCGGCCGAAGGGGCGACCTGCTCGGGCAGCAGGGCCAGGCGTTCGAGGTAGGCCTGTTCCAGTTGACGGCGGCGGTGGCGGTCGAAGATCAGCCGCCGGGCGATGGTCGAGAGGTAGGCGCGTGGTTGCTCGATGCTGTCTGGATCGACCCGCGCCCCGAGCATCTGGCAGAACGCTTCGGCCGCAGTGTCTTCGGCATCGGCGCGATTGCGCAGGCGCTTGTGGATGTGTTGGAGCAGCCAGCGGTGATGGTCGCTGAAAAAGAAGCCCAGCTTGCGGGTCGAGGAGCTGTCCAACGATTGATATCCGATCGTGAGTGTGAATCGTTCTCAATGGTAGCTGGGTAGGTTGTGCTCTCGCAATGGGGAATCAATAGGGGCCGCAAAGCGGCCCCAGCGATCCTGCGTTCAAGCTGCTGCCTCGACCCCCTCGAACAACCGCAGCCCCAACTGACGCGCCCGCTGCAGATTGCCCGCATTGTCCCCGCTCTCACTGTCCGCCAACAGCGTCGAACCCAGCACCCGCGCGCCGCAGTAATCGAAAATTCCGTGCTCGATCTGGGTAACCATCGCCTGCCCATAACCATGGCGTTCGAAGGTCCCCGCATCGGCCCCGGCGACCCCAACCAGTTGCACCGGCAGCCCGCCCAGTTTCTTGATCAATTTGCCGTCGGGGTGATAGTCGAACGCCCAGCCATTGCTGAACACCCGTTCAACCCAGCCCTTGAGCAGCGCGGGTAGCGACCACCAGTAGATCGGGTACACCAGCACCAGGGCATCGGCGCGCTCGATCCGCGCTTGCTCGAGCAGCACATCGGCCGGTGGCCCAGCCAAGCGGCGGTGCACCGTATGGTCAACCAGGCCGAAGCGTGGATCGAAACCTTCCCTGGCCAGGTCGGCGATTTCGCTGCTGTGTCCGGCGCGGGCCAGGCCTTCGGCGATCTGCCCGGCGAGGGCGTGGGTCAGCGAGGCGGGGTCGTGGTGGCCGATGACGATCAAGGCTTTCATGCTCGATTCTCCAGGATAGGGGTGCGCGCTAGCCACACGGGCTATATACTCAAGGTAAGTTACGATTAGTAAGTTACTTTTGGTAGGTAAGCGATGTCAAGCGCCGAAAAAACCTCGCCGCGTAAACGCCTGTCGCGTGACGAACGTCGCCGCCAGTTGCTGGAGGTGGCCTGGCAGTTGGTCCGCGAGGAGGGCACCGATGCGCTGAGCCTGGGCCGCCTGGCCGAGCAGGCGGGGGTCACCAAGCCGGTGGTGTATGACCATTTCGAAACCCGCACCGGCTTGTTGGCGGCGCTGTATCAGGAGTACGACGCGCGCCAGACGGCCATGCTCGATGCGGCATTGGCGCACTGCGAGCCGAACGTGCACAGTCGAGCGGCGGTGATTGCCCAGGCCTATGTCGATTGTGTGCTGAGCCAAGGGCGAGAGATTCCGGGCGTCAGCGCGGCCTTGGCGGGTTCGCCGGAAATGGAAGCGTTCAAGCGAGTCTATGAAGGGCCGTTTCTGGAGAAGTGTCGCCTGGCCCTGGCGCCGTTTGCCCCAGGTGGGGATGTTGGCGTGGCGGGGTTGCGGGTGTTGGTCGGTGCGGCAGATGCGTTGGCGCTGGCGGCAGCGGCGGGCGAGTTGACGGCGGAGCAGGCCAGGCAGGAGCTGCAGGCGACCATTGTGGCGATGGTGGGGCGTCAATGAGCGTAGTTAGGCCCCTGGGACCGCTGCGCGCTCCAACACAGGCTTTTGTAGGAGCGGGCTTGCCTGCGATGGAGCGCGCAGCGGTCCCAGGATCGATCACGCCACCGGAATCAACGGATCCGCCGCCGCCAACGCCGCAACCTTGTCTGCCGCTGGCGGATAGATCCACACCGAGTTGATCTGCTGCTTGAGTTGTTTGGCCTCGAATCGGTCCTCAGGCGGCGCCACCTGGCGATCCCAGCCCTCGGTATACACCGCGCCCCAGGCGCCCAGGTCCAGACAGGTCACGTACTTGGGCTGGCTGTAGGTCATCGGCGCCTCGCCGATCAATTCGGCGGCGGCGTTGTTGCCGGCATAACGCCCCAGCGGAATCGCGTGCTGGCAGGACATCACCGCATAGTTGCCGACCTCGTCGCACGCCGCATAGGCCACATCACCGGCGGCATAGACCGCGCCATTGCCCTTGACCTTTAGGTTGCCGTCGACATGCAGGCGGCCCTGGCGGTCGCGTTCGCCACGGATCTGCTCGGTGAGTGGGTTGGCCTTGAAGCCCACGGTCCAGATCACTGTCTTGGCCGGGATGCGCTGGCCATTGTCCAGCAGCACCCCATCGCCATCGACTGAGGCCACGGTGGCGCCGCAGATCCATTCGATGCCCAGCTCGGTTGAAGCCGCCTCGATGGCCGGGCTGATCCCCGCGCCCAGCGCTGCGCCAATTTTCGCGCCGCGATCGACCACGACAATGCGCGGGGTCACCTGCTCACCGAAAATGGCGCGCAGCCGGGTCGGCAGTTCGGTCGCGGTCTCGATGCCGGTAAAGCCGCCGCCGGCGACTACCACGGTATTGCGCGCTGGGCTGTCAGGCTGGGAGGCGAGCGACTTGAGGTGCTCTTCCAGGCGCGTCGCCGAGTCGATCTTGTCGACGTCGAAGGCGTGTTGATCGAAACCCTCCAGCGCGGGGCGGTTAAGCAGACTGCCGCAGGCCATGATCAGCCGGTCATAACCAATGCTCAGCTCAGCCCCGGAAGGATCACGATAGGCCACCGACTGGCGGCCCTCATCGATGCGGTAGGCGGTGCCTTTGATAAAGCGCACGTTGACCGCGTCGAACAGCGCTTGCAGGGGGGCGGCCATGGTGTGCACGTCGGGCTCATAAAACCGCGGGCGCACGTGCAACTCGGCTTTGGGCGCAAGTACGCTGATCTGCACATCGTCGCGGCCCTGCAGGTCAAGCAGGCGCGCGGCACCCAAGGCGCTCCATAGGCCGGCGAAGCCTGCGCCAATGACAAGAATCTGTTTCATCGTTGTGCTCCAGGTGATTATTGGAATTATCAGTTCGGGCACGGCACGTGAACGGCGCGCATAAAGCTCGCTCGAAACGCAGAGGGGGCGCCTTTCCAGTTGGCTGGCCGATGGAAATGATAGGCCTTCCTGGCAGGTGCGTGCCGTGCTCCGACAAACGCAGCAGCCCACGCAGGTGTTGAGTTTGTTGCGCTGGATGCTAGGCGCGCAGGGCGTTTGGCCCTAGGCCAAAGAACCCTGGATTTCGGCCAGGGGCACGCTGCGGGCGAAACGTGCGCGGTAGTCGCGCGGGGTCACTGCCAAGTGGCGCTGGAACGCCAGGCGCAAGCGTTCTTCGCTGCCGAACCCGCACTGACGGGCGATTTGCTCGATCTGCAGGTCAGTGTTTTCCAGCAGGCGCCGGGCCGCTTCCAGACGAAACACTTCAATGGCCTTGGCCGGAGTGCGTCCGGTTTTTTGTTTGTACACCCGCGTGAAGTTACGCAGGCTCATGCACGCTTGCCCAGCCAGGCGCTCGACACTCAGCTGTGGATCGTGCAAATGCTCATTGAGCCACAGGTGCAGTTCATCGAAGGCGGCGCTGTGCTCGCCCTGGGCCTTGAGCAACTCGCTGAACTGCGCCTGGCCACCAGGGCGCTTGAGGAAAACCACCAGCTCGCGGGCCACCTGCATCGCCACCTCACGGCCGCAATCAGCCTCGACCAGGGCCAACGCCAAGTCGATGCCAGCGCTGACCCCGGCCGAGGTCCAGACCTGCTCTTGCTGCACGAAGATCGCCTCGGCATCCACCTCGATGGCAGGAAAGCGCTGGCGCAGGGCATCGCACATGGCCCAATGGGTGGCGGCCCGGCGTCCGTCGAGTAGACCGGCGGCGGCCAGCAGGAAGGTGCCGCTGCACACCGAGGCGGTGCGCCGTGCCTTGGCGGCGACCTGACGCAAGCAACTGACCAGTTCGACGTGCTCAGGCAGGGTGCGCACGATCTCCGGCGCACCGGGCACTACCAGGGTGTCGATCTGTTCGAGCAGTAGTGGCTCAAGGGGCTCGGTGTGCACCCGCAGACCTTCGGCGCTTGCAATCAATCCACCCGGCACGCTGGCCGTACACACCCGATAACCGGCCAGGCCACGTTCTGCGCAGGCCTTGTTGGCGGCCCAGAACACCGTTTGCGCGCCGGTCAGGTCGAGCAGGCCCATGTGCGCATAGGCCAGGAACAGCACCAGGCGAGGTTGGCTGACGGACGTGGCGACAGTGTCGGGAACGTTGGCTGCGTGGGTCATGCTCAGGTGTCCGGAGCGGCTATCAGGTTGAGTGCCTATGTTACTCCAGGCTCGGGCTGCCGGGCCTTGCGCTTATCGCGTGTTGCACCAGCGCTAACAACAAGCGCTTCGCGTAGCGCGGTGAGTGTGCAACGTGTCCAGTCACCGGGGTAGCGGTCAGATCGACAAGCGCACCAGGCGGTTATCCAGTGGTTGCTCCTGATTGCGGCGTTTGTTGACCACCAGCTCGCCAATGGCGATCAGCCGGGTGCGGGTAACGTTGCGCGATAAGCCGAGCAACTGCGCGGTGTGCACCTGGTTGTAATGGCAGAAGCGATAGGCCGAGCGCAGCAGGGCGTTCTCGACTTTCTCGTAAAGCTCGCCTGGCTGCTCTTCATAGAGCCGACTGAAGGCCAGTTGCAACAGATCTTCGACCGCATCGCCGCTGGATGCACGCGCGGTGCTCTCGTCCTGACGTTCCAGGCGCAGGTTCGACAGACGCAGGTCTTGCGCCTGGATCTCGCCATTGCCGCAGGTCAGCAGGCTGTGGTGAATGACGTTTTCCAGCTCGCGAATGTTGCCCGGCCAGCTGTATTCGACCAGCTTGGCCTGGGCGCGTGGGCTGAGCTCCACTTGGCCATAGCTCAGGCGTTCGCTGTAGCTGCGGATGAAGTGCCGCGCCAATGGCAGGATGTCGCCCGGCCGCTCGCGCAGCGGATGCAGCGACAAGGTCACCACGTTCAGGCGGTAATACAGGTCTTCGCGAAAGTGCCCGGCGTTGATGGCCTTTTCCAGTTGTACGTTGGTCGCTGCCAGCACTCGCACGTTGATCGGGATACTTTTGCGCGAGCCCAGGCGCACGACTTCTCGCTCCTGTAGCACGCGCAGCAACTTGACCTGGATCGGCAGCGGCAGGTCGCCGATCTCATCGAGAAACAGCGTGCCGCCGTTGGCTTCCTCGAACCAGCCAGCCTTCGCTGCCAAGGCGCCGGTGAAGGCGCCCTTGTCGTGGCCGAATAGCTCCGCTTCCACCAGCGACTCGGAGAACGCGCCGCAGTTGACCGCGACGAACGGCCCGTTGCGCCGGCCACTGAGGTTGTGGATGTGGCGCGCGACCAGCTCCTTGCCCGTGCCGGTCTCGCCGATGATCAGGACGCTGGCCTCACTGGGGGCGACCTGTTGCAAGTGGGCGAGCAGCGCCTGCGACCTGGGGTCTTCGAAGACCTGTGCGGTCGCCCTGATCGAGGTAGCCAATGACGGTGACGGGGGGAGGGTCAGCAATTGCATGAGCGTGCCTTATGAATAGAAAGACGGGACGGGACGCTTGCCGTTGAGGGCCCACTCGCCGAGCTCATGGATGCGATAGTCCACAGGGTCGTGCAAGGTTTGCGTCCTCAGGTTGCGCCAATGGCGGTCGAAGCGCAGCGAGGCATGGGTCGCGCGGGCTCCGGTGACTTCGAACAGGCGGTTGCAGATATCCAGGCCATGGCGGGTGGCGGCGACCTTGGCGGTGCCAATGGCCACGGCCAGGTCACCGCGCTCCTCGGCAGTCAGGGCATGCTCCTTGGCCCAGGCGCGGTCGAGCTGTTCGGCGGCGCGCTCGATCAACAGGCGCACGCTTTCCAGACCGACCCAGAACTCGCCGTAATGGCGCAGGATGTACGGGTCTTCGCTGCTGCTGGTGGCCTCGGAGCGGAACCACGGCCGGCTCTCCTTGAGGCTGTACTGGCGTGCTTCGGCGAAGGCGCCCTCGGCGATGCCGAGGAACAGGTTGGCAAAATGCAACTGGGCGATCAGTGGCCGCAAGGCCGCGAATGGTGTGCTCAGCGGGCCGGGGTCGAGCAGCAGTTCGTCATGCTCGACGCGCACACGCTCGAACGTGGCGCTGCCGCTGTCGGTCTGGCGCTGGCCGATATTGTTCCAGTCGTTGTGCAGGGTGATGCCGGTACGCCCGCTGGGGATCGCGGCAATCAGCAGCTTGCCGCCCGCACGCTCGTCCACCGCCGAGGCGATGAGCATTTCCGAGTCGCTGGCCCCTGAGCAAAAGCTCTTCTGCCCGGAAAACTCACACCAGCCGTCGAAGTGCTTGACCTGGGTGCGGGTATCCAACGGGTTCAGTGCGTTGCCCCAGAACCAGTGCTTGCGCGCGGTCTGTTCGAACCACGGTTGCCACTGATCAGGGCGGGAGAACAGCCGCACGGTGGCCAGCATCAGGTGATGAAAGCCAAACACGTGGGCGATCGAGCTGTCGACGCGGGCAAACTCGCGTACCACTTCAAAGGTGTCGCGCCAGTTGGCCCCTTGGCCGCCGTAGGCGCTCGGGATGGCCAGCGACAACAGGCCGCTGCTGCGCAGGGCATCGCGCTCGGCTTTGGGCGTGCCGCCGCGCTCGTCACGCTCGACGGCGGTCTGGGCAAACTGCCCGGCCAGTTCTTGGGCGATGGCCAGGGCAGGGCGTTGGGCAGGTTTCACGGGTGCATTCATGGCCGCTCCTCAGGCGCTTTTGCGCAGCGCATGGTGAGCCGCGAACAACGGCACGGCGCGCTCGGCGGCCAGTCGGATGCGCGCAGCCAAAGCTTCGCTGGTCACCCGGTAGTCGGCCAGCTCGTTCTGGCTGGCGTATACGCCGATGGGCAAGGTCAGCGCTTGCAGGAAGCTGAACAGTGGCCGCAGCTGATGATCGAGGACCAGCGCATGGCGTTCGCTGCCGCCGGTGGCTGCCAGCAGTACTGGCGTGTCGACCAGCGCATCCTGGCCGATCAAGTCGAACAGGTGCTTGAAGTGGCCAGGGAAGCTGCCGCGATAGACCGGCGTGGTCACCACCAGCAGGTCGGCCTTTTCCACCAGGCGCAGTTGTTGCTCGACGCTCTCGGGCAGCTCGCTGCGCCACAACGCCGCGCCCAGTGGGCGGGCGATATCGCCCAGTTCGATTAGCTGCGCCTTGATGTGCAGGTGCTGGCTCAGTTCAGCGAGGATGGCCTCGGTCAGGGCCAAGGTGCGCGAGGGGCGGCCGGTGCCACCGGACAAAGCGACGACGTTCAACGGGGTGCTCATGGCAAGTCTCCAGGTCAGGTTGAGCGGGACTTTGCTTGAGCAATCGTCGTGCCTATTTTAAATGTCCATATAGATCAACAGGTTGCATCGTTTTGTTGTGCAGCCGGTGTTGCCTTGTGGGCCTGGATGTTGATCAACTGTTGCGCTGCGAACAGTTGGCCTGGTGTTGGCGGCTGTGCAGTGCAGAGAGTTATAGAGGATTTGCGTCAGGATAAAAAAGAATAAGAATTCATATTCTTATTCGTTTATGCGATTTAACAGTGAGGGATTTTGCGCTGAGATGTACCGGCCTCTTCGCGGGGCAAGCCCGCTCCCACGCCAGGTTGACCGTCCGGCATAGACGACCCAGGTCTTCAGCTATGCGGCGAGGTATGATCGCCACCGGCATACTGCGCCTTCAGATGCCCCTGCTCATCGAGCAGATAGGCATCCATCACCTCGCGCACCACAGGCCCGGCAACCCGGCCCCCGGCTTCACCGTTCTCGATCATCACCGCCACCACGATCGAGGGATGATCAGCCGGGGCAAAACCTACGAACAGCGCGTTATCGCGATGGCGCTCCAGGGTCTTGTTGCGGTTGTAGCGTTCACCCTGGCGGATTGCGACAACCTGTGCAGTACCGCTCTTGCCGGCAATCCGGTACTGCGCGCCGGCGGCGGACGCCCGGGCAATACCGCGTGGGTCGTGCATGACCATCTGCATGCCTTGGCTGACCTGATCCCAGGCGCGCTTGTCGCGCAGGACGATATCCGGCATCGGATGCGGATCGACCGGCTGCTCACCGGCGACGGTCATTGCCAGGTGCGGCCGGTGCCACACACCCTTGCTGGCGAGCAGGCTGGTGGCCTGGGCCAGCTGCAACGGGGTGACCTGCATGTAGCCCTGGCCGATGCCGAGGATCAGCGTTTCGCCTGGGAACCAGGCCTGACGGCGGGTGGCACGTTTCCACTGGGCTGAAGGCATCAAGCCTGCGGCTTCCTCGAACATGTCCAGCGAGACCTTCTGGCCCAGGCCAAATTCGGCCATGTAGTCATGCAGGCGATCGATGCCCAGCTTGTGCGCCAGGTCGTAGAAGTAGGTGTCGTTGGAGCGCATGATCGCGCTGTACATGTCCACCCAGCCATCGCCGCTGCGGTTCCAGTTGCGGTATTTGTGCGCATAGTTGGGCAGCTCGTAGTAGCCGGGGTCGAACACCCGGCTGGCCGGGGTGATGACGCCGCTGTCCAGGCCTGCGATGGCCACCTCTGGCTTGACCGTCGAGCCTGGCGCATACAGCCCGCGCAGCACCCGGTTGAACAGCGGGCGGTCGATCGAGTCGCGCAGGGCGGCGTACTGCTTGAAGCTGATGCCTTTGACGAACAGGTTGGGATCAAAGCTTGGCTTGCTGACCATCGCCAGCACATCGCCGCTGGCAGGGTCGAGCGCTACCACTGACCCGCGTCGGTCGCCCAGGGCCTTTTCAGCGGCCTGCTGCAAGTGCGCGTCGAGGGTCAGGATGATGTCCTTGCCGGGGGTCGGGTCCTGGTGACGCAGTACGCGCATGACCCGGCCCTGGGCGTTGGTCTCGACTTCCTCGTAGCCGACCTGACCATGCAGTTCGCGCTCGTAGAAGCGCTCGATACCGGTCTTGCCGATCGACTGGGTGCCGCGGTACTCGGTGGCGTCGAGGCTCTTGGCCTCCTTCTCGTTGATCCGCCCGACATAGCCGACCGAGTGGGCAAAGTGCTCATTTAGCGGGTACTCGCGGATGAACTGCGCTTGGACCTCCAGCCCCGGCAAGCGGAACTGATTGACGGCGATCAGCGCGATCTGCTCCTCGGACAACCCGACCATCAACGTCACCGGCTCGAACGGCTTGCGGCCACGGCGCAGGTCCTTGTCGAATTGCACACGATCATCCTCGCCCAGCCCGAGTATCTGCGCCAGGGCGTCGAGCACCCTGGCCGAATCACCGGCGCGTTCGCGGGTCATGGTCAGATTGAAGCTGGGTTTGTTGTCGGCCAGCACCACGCCATTGCGGTCGTAGATCAGCCCGCGTTCGGGGGCGATAGGCAGCACGTGCACGCGGTTGTTTTCCGATACCGCGCTCTGCTGGTCGTGTTGCAGGACTTGCAGCACATACAACCGCCCGACCAGCACTGCCACCAGGCCCAGGGTTAGCCCGGCACAGACCAGCAACCGGCGGTTGACCAGGTGCTTTTCTTTGTCGTGGTCTTTGAGGGGGATGGGTTGGGGCATGCGCGCTCTTGAGCTTGAGTACCGCCACCAAAAGGGCAGGTACGTTGACCGGGGCGGCGATGCTACGCAACCGATACGCCAGGCTCAAGGCGCGCGCCGCCTGGCGGGGCGCAGGTTTGGCCTGTCCGGCCCGCTATCAGTAGCTTTACCGGCCAGATGAAGATTCGTTCATGTAAGGCAGCGAGCGATACCCCGGCATAGGCTGGCTGACCCATGCCGAGGCGAGGGCATGTTCAGCGACTGAAGTCGATCACCATGCGGCCTTTGATCTTGCCTTCTTGCATCTCGTCGAAAATCTGATTGATGTCTTCGACCGGGCGCAGGGTCACCTTGGGCACGACCTTGCCTTGCGCGGCGAATTCGAACGCCTCGAGCAAGTCTTGCCGGGTGCCAACCAACGAGCCGACCACTTCGATGCCATCGAGCACCAGCCGTGGAATGTCCAGGCTCATGGCTTCTGGCGGCAAGCCTACCGCGACCAGGCGGCCACCGGCACGCAGGGCATCGACCGCCGAGTTGAACGCCGCTTTGGCCACCGCCGTGACCACCGCAGCGTGGGCGCCGCCGGTCTTCTCCTGGATGATTTTCGCGGCATCCTCGCTCCGTGAGTTGATCACCAGATCCGCGCCCATCTCGCTGGCAAAGCGCAGTTGCTCATCGTTGACATCGATGGCAATGACCTTGGCGTTGAACACGTTCTTGGCGTACTGCAGGGCCAGGTTACCCAGTCCGCCGAGGCCGTAGATGGCGATCCATTGACCGGGGCGGATGTTGGAGATCTTCACCGCCTTATAGGTGGTGACACCTGCGCAAGTGATGCTGCTGGCGGCGGCAGAGTCGAGCCCATCCGGCACTTTGACCGAGTAATCGGCGACCACGATGCACGACTCGGCCATCCCCCCGTCGACGGTATAGCCGGAGTTCTTCACCTCGCGGCACAGCGTCTCGTTACCGCTATTGCAGTACTCGCAGTGGCCGCAGCCTTGGAAGAACCAGGCCACGCTGGCGCGGTCGCCTGGCTTGAGTGAGGTCACGCCGGGGCCAACTTCCTGAACGATACCGATGCCTTCATGGCCGAGGATTACCCCGGTCTTGTCACCGAAATCGCCGTTCTTGACGTGCAGGTCGGTGTGGCAAACGCCGCAGCACTGCATTTTCAGCAGCGCTTCACCGTGTTTGAGCGGGCGCAGGGTTTTGTCCACGACCTCGACGCGACGCCCTTGGGCAACAACAGCAGCTTTCATACATGCCTCCGTGTAATGCTGAGTGAGCTTGAGTTATTGCAGGGTCAGCATAGCCAATACCCGTGAAGCGTCGGCTGCGCGCATGACCCTGCTCGGGTTTACATCCACCCCAGCCAGGACCAGTAGGTGCTGGCGAACACCAGCAGCAGCGCATAGCCGATCGCCGTGACCCACAGGCCGACCCGGGCAAACTGGCGCGGGGTGAACGTGTCGGTGCCCAGGCAGACCATGTTCTGCGGGGCGTTGATCGGCAAGATGAAGCCAAAGCTGACCACAAAGCCGAGCAACATGGTCATGCCGATGCGGCTGAACTCGCCCGGCAGGGTTTGCAGCACGGCGATCAAGATCGGCAGCAGCGCCGAGGTCAGCGCGGTGGCGCTGGCGAACCCCAGGTGGATGACGATCAAAAACGCGCCGAGCACCGCGAGCACGCCCAGCGAGCTGAGCTGATCCAGACCTGTGTGCTGCACCACTTGCGCGCCCAGCCACTGCCCGGCCTGGGTGGTGAGCAAGGTGGTACCCAGGCTGATGCCGACGCCGAACACGATCACCGTGCCCCACGGGATGCGCGCTTGCACATCCTTCCAGGTCATCACGCCAAAGCGTGGCAGCAACAGCACCACCAGACCGGCGTAGGTGGTGGTCGTGGTATCGAACGGGTGCAGGCGGCCTTCAGTGGCCCAGGCCAACAGCAATAGCAGCGAGACCACACCCAGGCGTTTTTGCGCGGCGCTCATCGGCCCCAGCTGGGCCAGGCTCTGGCTGACCCCGGCCATGCCGCCGGGCACGCTGTCGCTTTCCGGCGGCAGCAGCTTCAACACCAGCACGATCAGCACCACCGACATGATCAGCGCCCAAGGCGCGCCGGCGATCAGCCAGTCGAGCCACGACACCCGCGCGCCCAGCATCTTGTCCATGAAGCCGATAGTCAGCAGGTTCTGCGCCGCTGCGGTCTGGATACCGACGTTCCAGATGCTGGTGCCCTGGGCGACGATGATCATGATTCCGGCAGCGATGTTGGAGCGCGCCGGCACCCCGAATGCGGCGATCACCCCCATCATGATCGGCACCACGCAGGCACTGCGCGCCGTTGCGCTGGGCACCACCAGGCTGAGCAGGACGATGACGATCATCGCCCCGAGCAATACCCGTCGGGTGCTGGCACCGACCTTGGTCAGGGTGACCAGGGCGATGCGTTTGTCCAGCCCGGTATGGGTCATCGCCGCGGCGATGAACAATGCGCCGACCACCAGCGCCAACGCCGGGTTGGCAAAGCCCGACAACGCCATCGACACGCCCGCTGAAGAGCCGTAGCTCAGCGAAGGGTCGGCCAGGGTCGGCGCGGTGCCCAGCAGCACGGCCATCAGCGAGGTGATCATGATCGCGCTGGCTTCGTAGGAAACCGCCTCGGTGATCCACACGATCACGGCAAATACCAGGATCGCCAGCATGCGCTGGCCTGCTACAGGCAAGGTGTCGGGGAACGGCAGGAACAAGACCCCGGCCAACGCCAGGCAGGCGATGATCAGCCCGGGTGGAAAGCGCACAGCAACAGGCGAGGGCTGCTGTGAGGCATGGTCCGTCATGGTTCGCTCACTGGCTGCAATAAAGGTGCTAGCCAGCATAGCGCGGGTTGCGCGCGGTAAAGCTGCTTCAGGTCATGGGTTGGCTGAGTGGTCAGCGCGACGCGCAAGCCAGCGCCCGGGGAGCCGCTGCGACCTGTCCCGCGAATTGGGCCGCAGCAGCCTAATGAGGTGTCGCTGCTAGCAGGGCTGGGCCGCCAGACTGTTACTGACCTTGCGCCCCAGCACCAGCACCGTGACAAACCCGCAGCCGACCAGCGCCGTGGCCAAACTCAACAGCACCGAGCTGCCCAGCTGGTCGACGATCTGTCCGCCGAAGAACGAGCCCAGCGCGATAATCACCTGGAACATGGCCACGAACAGCGGCATACCGCGTTCGACGTCCTTGGGCGCTACGACGAACATCCAAATGCTGGCGCAGGCCGGGAACGCGCCGAAGGCGAAGCCCCACAAAGCGATCAGCATCGCAGCGCCAGTCATGCCGGTAGCGAAATACGGGAACAGCGCGGTGCTCACGCCGATCAGCAACGCGACCAGCAACAAGGTGTGGCGCACGCTGCGGTTGGCGGCAAAACCGGCGAAGATATTGCCCAGCACCCCGGCCACGCCATACAGCAACAGTAGCGAGCCAATGGTCGGCCCATCGAAGCCGGCACTTTGTTTGAAGAACGGCGCGACATAGGTGTACGCGGCAAAGTGCGCCAGGCCAATCAGCAGCACGGCGATCAAGCCAACCCGCGCTTGTGGGTTGATGAACAATGCTGGCAGGTCACTGATGCGGATCGCCTTGTCGGGGTTGAGCCGCGGCAGCAGGAAGATCTGCGCCAACAGCACCGGTATACCGACCAACGCGGTGACCAGGAAGGTCATGCGCCAGCCCATCAAGCCACTGAGCCAGGTGCCCACCGGCACACCCAGCACGGTGGCCAAGGTCACCCCGACCATGATGATCGAAGTGGCCTGGGCTACGCCGACCCCCTTGGGCGCCAATCGGCCGCTAAGGGCAATTGCCGTTGCCCAGAAACCGCCGATGCTGATGCCCAGTAGTACCCGGCCAAACAGCAGCAGGCCGAAGTCGCTGGCATAGGCCACGACCGCGTTGGCGATGATCATGATCAACGTCAGGCCGATCAGCAGGTAGCGCCGATCCAACGCGCCAATGCCTACCGACAGCAAGGGCGCGGCGAGGGCGGCCATGATGCCGGGCAGGGTAACCATCAGGCCGGCTTGGCCGGCGCTGATGCCCAGGTCGCTGGCGACATCGTTGAGCACCCCCACCGGGAGAAACTCGCTGGTGACCAGGGCAAAGGCGCCCACCGCGACCGAGAGAATCGCCAGCCACTGCTGGCTGACGCTCTGTTGATTATGTTCCAGAAGGCCTTCAGAGGCCTGGTTGACGCTTGGCATTGTGTAGAGTTCCAAGGTGCAAGGTCGCCTGCAACAGGCGAGAAAACGCAGAAAATTGACGGCGATTATAGGAGCCGGCTTCTCAGCCCATTAGGCCGGCGGCTCGATAGTAATAATCAGCGCAATCGATGAACCGCCCCGCGCAGAGCGCCCGCAGGCGTGCGTCAAGCAGTCGCTTGCACGGGTAACGCTAGGGGCGATTGGCTGTCACGGCGTCAACCGGGCAGCTTCATGTGCAGCAACGGGAATGGCCGGCCTTCACCATCGAGGGGTGAGCGACCGGTCTGAACGAAGCCGTAATGCAGGTAAAAACCCACTGCTTGCGGGTTTTGCTCGTTGACATCGACGCTCAGTGTTTTGTGCGACTCACGCATAAAATCGAGCAGGGCACGGCCAGTACCTTGACCGTGCAGATGCGGATCGATGAAGAGCATTTCCACGTGGCCTTGGTTGAGCCCAATGAAGCCCTGTGGCGAATCTTCGCTATCAACCGCAACCCACAGTTCGACTGCCGGTAGGTAGATATCGCGCAGCTGTGGGAGCAGGGCGTCTATGTCGGACGCTTGCAAAAAATGGTGGGTTGCGCGCACAGCGCGCAGCCAAATGCTAAGCAGCAGCGGATGGTCCGCAGCATTAGCCTGACGAATGATCATGCAATCATCCTCATTCACTGGATGTCGGAAGCGTGGTGCGCCAGTGCCTGGCGACCGTGGGGGACTCGGCATCGTGTATGCCCGCTTCGCGAATTAACGCCTGGGCGGTGCACTGAAGAGGTGGCCGAAAAAGAAGGGGGTGGTGAATTTACTAAGTGCTTGTTGGGGCGTCAAGCTGCTGCGGCGATGCGCTGGCCCAGTTCAATGCCAGCGCACCGCTCCTGTTGCCGACTATCGAGCACGGGAGCGGGCACTGGCAGATCGCGGGAAGGGCTTAAACCTCAGAACGCTACTGGACCTGATGCAATTGAATCAAACTTTTCCACGCTGTCGGGCTCTGCTGAATAACACACCCCATTGAAGGACAACCGCCATGAAGCACACTGATCCCAATCTGGCTGATCGTGAATTGGCAGACAAAGTGCCTCGGCCGATATCTTCAGACCAGGCGCAAAAGGGCGAGCCTTCGCCCGATCCGGTGCTGGAACAGCCAGATCCAGATACCGAAGCGGTAGACAAGGTGATCACGCCGACTTCGATCAAGCAGCAACAGCAGCAGACACTTGAAATCGAGCGGCGCCTGGCTGAAGCAGAGAAGAAAAACCGGCCTTGAGAAGGGGATGTAGGCAAGTGCGGCTCACACGCCCCGCAGCCTACAGTGCATGTACTGACTCTGAGGGTCTGTCCAAATGAAGGTCTTCTGCGCATCATTCACAGCACACGACGAGTCACGACTGCGTGCGCTGGCTGCCTGGTATCAAATGCTCGAAGACTTGCAGCTGCGCATGGAGTGTCCGAACGACTACCACGACCAACTGCTCAGGCACGCGGACGAAATGGATCGATGCGGGCTGGTGAGTTGGCAAGAGTGGCGCGACTTGCGCATCGAGGCCGATCAACACTACCTGCTTGCCATCGCTGGAGCGGATTATTGGCCAAACGCAGGACGGCATGGCTGACAGGCAGCACGCTTAGCGCAAACCCACTGCTGCAGCGCTTGTAGACCGCGAACTGCCGAGATTGCGTGGGTGAAGCGCAGGTTGTGCGTGCGCCTATGCATCAGTCGCACGCACAACCTTAAAGCCGTCGCTCAAGCTGCGCGTTGCTCGTTCTTGAGCAACTTTTTCTGCGCCAGCATCGCCTGGCCCATGCTCTCCAATGCATCTTTGCCCAGTAGCTTTTTCGCGGTTGGGAAAAGCTCGCTCTCTTCTTCCTCGATGTGGTGCTCCAGCAGCTCCTTCATGACCTTCACCCGGCCAGCAAACTCGACGGTGTCGGTGGCGGTGTGGAGCAGGTCGGGGAGTACCAGTGAATCGACGGTGCGGTGTTCTTCCTTGGCCTCGTAATACAACTTCTCTTCTTCTCTGCCGCCGGCTTGCTTGATGGCCGGATAAAGAATCTGCTCTTCAAGCGCGGTATGGATCTGCAGCTCCTGCTCGATGCGTTGGAGCAGTTCGCCGCGCTTCTTGACCGCGCGCTCGGTAGTGGTAGATAGCTCCTCCAGGAGCTTTTTCACGAGCTTGTGATCTTGCGTCAGCAATTCGATAGCGTTCATTCGAAGACCTCATCGCAGGCGGGATAATAGGCATTACCTTCGATGGAGTCCGCACTGAGCGACAGCGTTCAATAGCATTGACGGTTGGCGTTGTGTCACGCACATGTCGGCGGCAAACGAGCTCATCGTTGTCCATTGCCACGCCCTCACGCGCGCTCGCCGCGCAGCCAGCGTTGGTGATAGTGGGCCAATTGGGTCAGACCAAACACCGCCCCCTGGTGCATCACCTCGGCACGCTCACCGAAAAAACGCCGGCTGCGGGTGAACACTGCGAACGGCTCACCGGCAAATGCCCAAGCGAAACACAGCGTTCCCGGCGCTATGCCGGCTTCAGGCTCCGGGCCGGCTACCCCTGTGGTGGCGATAGCGACATTGGCAGTGCTGTCTTTCAAGGCACCGATCGCCATCTCCCAGGCAACGGCTTCGCTGGTCAGTCCGTAGCGCTCGATGGTTTGTGGGCTGACCCCCAGCAGGCGTTGCTTGGCGCTGGGCGAATACACCACATAGCCGCTCTCGAGCACTTCGCCGGTCCCGGGAATCTCGGCCAGCAGGGCCACCATGAAGCCGGCCGTACAGGATTCGGCCGTGGTCAATAGCAGCGCGTTATGCCTGAGGTAGTCGAGTGCGGCCACGACGGTGTCTTTAGGCATCTGAGGTACTCGCCGGTTGTTTAGCGGTGGACGGTAGCCGCCCTGATTTGGTTCACGCCAATCGACGGCAACCGCGTATCGGCAACCGCGTATCTACCCAGTGTATTGCTCGCCAGTAAACCCCGCGCAAGCCCTTAGCGCTGGGGCTAAGGGTTACCGATCACTCTGACTGAACTCCATGAACCAGCGCTGCGTCCCCCGAATGAAGGCACTTCATCCGGCAGCCGCCGGCTGATCATTTGCGAGGGACATGACCATGGAACGCGATCAAGGCTCGGCTGCACCGCCGAGCAGCACCCAGGATCACCTGCACGCCATTACCGATGAAGCAGGGGCCCTGCTCAATGAGGCGAAGACTCAAGGCAATGAGCAGTTCGAGCACTACCGCGACACCGCCGCTGACCAGCTCGACTCACTCAAGCAAGGTGCACGCTCGGCAGCGTCGGCGTTGCAAGGCGGTGATAGCCTGGGGCTCTCCCAGTACTTGGGTCAGGCCGCCGAGTGCATTGGCAGTTTCGCCGAACAAATCCGTCATGAGAGCGCCGAAGACCTGCTCCACCGAGGATCTCGGTTGGCGCGGGATAATCCGGCGCTGTTTCTCGCCGGCAGCGTGGCGATCGGCTTTGCCTTGTCGCGGTTTCTCCGGGCCAGCGCCAACCCTGCCACAACCAACGCTGCGCCGACTCCCGCCTATGGTGCCAGCGAGCCCTATCAAAGCACGGCTGCGCACCCGGACCGCGCCAGCGATGTGTCTACCCACAAACCCTATACCCCAGTCGATCCAGTCGGGATGGGCGCCGGTACGCCGGTGAGCGGCGGACCACTGGAGCGTGATCCGCTCAAAGGAGGTGAATGATGAACAAGGACCCTCTACAGGCGACCCCAGGGTTGCACACAACCGCTGACGATCCGGTCGGCGTAGGCGGCTTGCTGCGCCAGCTTATGCGCGAAGTCCCCGAGCTGTTCAGCAAGGAACTGGCCCTGGCCAAGGCGGAGTTGCAGCACAACCTCAGTACCTTGAAGGCCGGCACTGCGGCGGTCGCTGCAGGTGCGATGGTGTTATTGGCAGGGCTGATCATCCTGCTGCTGGCCGCAGTGTATGCCCTGGCCATGGTGGTAGAGCCTTGGCTGGCGGCGCTCATCGTCGGCGCCGTGACCGTGATTATCGGCTTCATCATGCTGCAATCGGGCAAGAAACAGTTCGAGCCTTCGCAGCTGACACCTGATCGCACGCTGCATGCCATGCAGCAGGACAAGGATGCGTTGAAGAGGAAACTGCCATGAGTAGCTCATTCGAACAGGACACGCAAAAAGACCCTGACGTGCTTGAGCAGGAAATCAATGCCAAGCGCGAACACATCAGCGATCTGGTCGATGCCTTGGAGCAGCGTCTGAGCCCCGGGCAACTGATGGATCAGGTGCTTGCCTACAGCAAGGGCAATGGCGGGGAATTTTTCCATAACCTGGGCACCACGCTGAAGAACAACCCGGTGCCAACCGCCCTTACGGTCCTAGGGCTGGCTTGGCTAGGCGTTAATCAGAATCGCCCGTTCAACCCCGGCCCTGCACAGAGCGGACCTGGATTGGGCGAGAAGCTCGGCGAGGCGGTCGACAGTGTAAAAGGCGCCTTTGCCCACGCAGGCGAGGCCTTGCACGATGCCAGCCACAGCATGCGTAGCAAGGCCCATGATCTGCGTGACCGGGTCGGCGAACTGGGCCAAGACGCGCGCGACTCGATGCAGGATTCGGCAGACAGTCTGCGCGGTAGCGCACATCAGCTCGGCGACCAGGCCACGGCCTTGAAGGGGCAATTCGATCATCTGCTCAAGGAACAGCCGTTGGTCCTGGCCGCGCTAGGGATCGCGCTGGGGGCAGCATTGGGAGCGGCGCTACCCGGCACGCGAAAAGAGGATCAGTTATTTGGCGCCAGCAGTGACCGCTTGACCGAGACCTTGAAGGCCAAGGGTGCTCAAGCCAAGGAGGCTGTCCAGGAGACCGTCAGAGAAGCCACAGCCAAGGACGTACCCAATGCAACGCCCAGAACAGGGGATAGCGACCTTTCCTCAGGCTTGGGCTTCCCGTCATGAGGTTTTACATCTAGCTGCCGCAGACCAAACTGTGCGCAACGGCTCGGGGCGCTGCAGCCGCCCCGGTTGCGCTGACCAGAGGAGTATCCCCTGGTTGTTTTGGCACGCGAGCCAACTCACCTGCTCAGGTAGGCAGCGCCGCCCGCAACGCAGCGGTCACGACGATGGCGAACAGCACCACCGGCAGGATCGAATACCGTGAAGCGGCGTAGCCGGTGAGGGCCAGGGCAATCAGGTCCGCTGGGTGGCCAGAGACGAATTTGGGCGCGATCACGGCGATCAGCACGCAGCCGGGAGCGGCGTTGAGCACCTGGCTCAGTTGCGGCCCCAAGGTGCGCTTGCGCAACAGCACAAAGCCCAGTGCGCGGGTCAGGTAGGTCACCACGGCCATGCCCAGGATGGTCACCAAGGTGGTCATATCGATCATGGCTTGGCCCACAAGTAGGCGCTGAGCAAACCCGCCAGGGTGCCCGCGAGCACATACCAGCCGCCGGGAATCATCAGGAAGAACAGCCCCGCCGTGATCAGGCTGAACAACCAGGGCAGGGCGGCGTGTACGCCTTTCCACATGCCCTTGAGCAGCACCAGGAAGATCGCCGCGAAGGCCATGTCCAAGCCGTAGCTGTGCAGGTCACCCAGCAGCGGCCCGAGCAGTACGCCGAGGGTGCTGAAACTGACCCAGGTGGTCCACAGGCACAGCGACACGCCCATGAAGTAAGGCAGGCTGAAGCCGCCGCGCTGGCGGGCGTCGGCCAAGCCCATTGCCCAGCTCTCGTCGCACATGAAGAACAGCGCGCCGAGCGCCTTCTTCAGGGGCAGGTGACGCAGGTGTGGCGCCAAGGTCGCGCCCATCAGCAGGTGGCGGCTGTTGACCAGCAGGGTCATGGCGACAATCACCAGCAGCGCTGGCGGCGACGTCCACAGCTCGATGGCGGCGAACTCCGAGCCACCGCCGAAATTGAGCCCGGTCATCAGCGCCACTTCGCCGGCCTTGAGCTGATGCTGCGAAGCTTGCGCGCCGAGCACCAGCGCCAGGGGTATGAAACCCAGCAGGACGGGCAGGGCAGCCAGCGCACCACGGCGCAGTTCGCTGTGCGGCGTACTTGCGGGGGGATCGTTCAGTACGGATTCAAGGGTATTCATGGTCACCTCCAAGGGAGGAAAATTATTCCAATGAATCACTGAAATCGGGTTGCGTAGTAGTGCCTAGAACGTGAGTATTTGGCAGCTGCTACCACTAAATCGTATTCATGGGTTTTATATGTCAATCAAGCTCGACGCCATCGATCGACGCATCCTGCGCGCGCTGCAACGCGACGGCAGGTTGCAAAACCAGGAACTGGCCAAACAAGTCGGCCTCTCCGCCTCGCCGTGCCTGCGGCGGGTGCGTTTGCTGGAAGAGGCGGGGGTAATCGAGCGCTATGTGGCGCTGGTGGACCCGGCCAAGGTAGCGCTGGGCCTGACCTTGTTCGTCCGCGTCTGGCTCAAGCGCCAGGATCAGGAGACCACTGATGAGTTCGTCGAAGCCGTGCGGCAACTGCCGGAAGTGGTCGAGTGCCATGTAATGGCCGGTGACTGCGATCTGCTGCTGCGGGTAGTGGCGGCGGATCTGGAGGCCTATCGCAGGTTCCAGATCGCCCACCTGACCAGCTTGAGCGTGGTGCAGAACGTCAAGACCGAGGTGCCCATGGAGAAGATCAAGCTGACCACCGAGTTGCCGGTGTGAAGGAAGCTGCCCTGCGATAAACGAGTGTTGTGTGTTCTGATTTAGGCAACAACAAATGCATTTCAGAATATTGGAGTGGGTTCACCTGCTGGCCATACTGGCTGCGTACCGCTCGCAGCGGTGCGGCCCCCGGTTTTACTGGGGATCGCTGCGGACAGTCGGATAAAAACAAAGTGCTCGTCAGCAACCAACCTCCATGCCTGCCATGGATTTGCGATCTGCCCTGGGCACCGAAAGGTGCTCCCTGACAACAACACAACTATTGGGCCGCCGTCGCCGGGGGCTCAGCAGGCAAGGGGACTCACATGCAACACACCGACACACTCGCCATGCGCGAAAACAGCGCGACTTCCGCCACGGTCAAGCTGTACATCTGGGCCGCGATCATCTTGATCGCGGCTGAACTGATCGGCGCTATCAGTATTCCCCTGGGGCCCGGCAAAGTGGTGTTGTTGCCGATGGTCTGGGCGCTGCTGATCGGCGCCGGTATCGGCATCATGAGCCGACGCATGCCAGGCACCATCGGCGTCGACACCGGTGCGCAAGTGCGCGCTGCCTCCATCTTGCAGCCTGCACTGCTGGTGTTCATCGCCAAACTCGGCCTGGTCGTCGGCGGTTCGCTGCCGGTGGTATTCGCCTCGGGCTGGGCGCTGGTGTTTCAGGAATTTGGGCACTTCGTCGGCACGGTGATTCTCGGGTTGCCGGTCGCATTGCTGCTGGGGATCAAGCGTGAAGCAGTGGGCGCGACCTTCTCGGTCGGCCGCGAGCCAAGCTTGGCCATCATCGGCGAGCGCTACGGCATGGACTCCCCAGAGGGCCGTGGCGTGCTGGCCGAGTACCTCACCGGTACCCTGTTCGGCGCGCTGTTCATCGCTATCGTTGCCGGCTTCATCACCAGCCTGGGGATCTTCCACCCCAATTCGCTGGCCATGGGTTCGGGCATCGGTTCGGGCAGCATGATGGCTGCCGCGGCAGGTGCCATCGCCGCCCAGCAAACGCCGGAAGTGGCCAAGGAAGTCATGGCCCTGGCCGCCGCTGCCAACCTGATCACCACCACCTTGGGCACCTACTTCACCCTGTTCATCTCGCTGCCGCTGGCGGTGTGGGGCTACCGTGTGCTGGAGCCGCTGATCGGCCGCACCACCAAGGCCTCGGTGATCGACCAGGGTCCAAGCAGCAGCGACGTGTCGCTGGAAAGCCACGAGCTGGGCTGGGTCGGTCGCGTCAGCGCCTGGTTTGCCGCAGGTGCCCTGGCGCTGATCGCCAACTACGTCGGCTACCAGGTGTTGTCGCCAGAAGCTTTCGCCGGCATGGCGATCATGATCGGTGCCGTGTTTGCCGGTGAAATGCTGTGCAGCCTGCTGGGCCGGAAAATCCCCGCGGTGTGCACGGTCTCGGTGGTTGCCATGTTCCTGACTTCGCCGCTGTGCCCATGGGCCGCTGAAGTGACCCGCCTGACCAACTCGATCAACATGTTGGCGGTGATCACGCCGATGCTGACGTTCGCCGGTCTGTCGATTGCCAAGGACCTGCCAGCGTTCCGCCGCCTGGGCTGGCGCATTGTGCTGGTATCGTTCCTGGCCAACTTCGGCACCTTCATTGGCGCGGTGCTGATTGCTGAGTTCTTCCACTGACAGCGCGTTAACCGCTAGCCCACGTGCGCGGGCTACCTTAACGGCCGACTTTTGTCGGCCGTTTTGCTATCTGCCATTTGCCAATTGCTGGCGATGCTCGATACCAAGGTCTGCGGCCAGAAGTGTTGCGTGTTAATGGTTAGAAGGTTGCCACGCTTTCCCTGCTGAAGTCGCGCAGTGGGTGGCGGCGCCTGGGCTGGTGTTATCTGTTGAAAGTGTGAGGGTGGATGTTCTGGCCTCTTCGCGGGCAAGCCCGCTCCCACAGGCACCCCGTTGACCTCGAAGCCAGCGCGCTACCTGTGGGAGCGGGCTTGCCCGCGAAGAGGCCGGGTCAAGCAACACTAAATAGACAATCAAAAGTTGGCTTTAGCTTGCGCCAGATCTCGGTGATTTGCTGGCTGTTGATCTGAGTACGTGCAGGTCCAGCCGACGCTGCGAAAAGCACAGGCATCTACGCAGCAATTTCGGTTGCTTCAAGGAGGGATAGTGAAGATGTCATCAGGGCATGCGCCGCATGCCCTGATGCAGAAGGCTCAGCGAGCCGGCAGGTTCTGTTCGACCAAAGCGGTCCACACGGCAACGCCTGGCTCGATGACCTGATCGTTGAAATCGTAGTACGGGTTATGCAGGGCCGCCGATGGCTGCTCGCCGTCCACGCCCATCCAGATATAGGCACCCGGGCACGCTTGGAGCATGAAGGCGAAGTCTTCCGAGGCCATCGACGGTTGGCAGCCGAACTGCACCTTGTCTTCACCCAGCGCCAACTGCGCGGCCTGGCTGATGATCTGCGCCTGCTGCACGTGGTTTTCAGTCACCGGGTAGCCGACATTGTAGGTCAGCGCGCCGTGGACGCCGAAGGCGCTCGGCATCTGTGCGACGAACTCGCCAATCAGCTGCTGTACCTTCTCGCGTACCGGCGTTTGCAGGCAGCGCACGGTGCCGCGCAGGGTGGCGGTCTCGGGGATGACGTTGATCGCTTCGCCGGCATTGACCTGGGTCACGCTGATCACCGCGCTGTCCAGTGGCGACAGGCGCCGCGAGGTGATGGTCTGCAAGCCCAGGATCAGCTCTGCGGCGGCGACGATCGGGTCAAAGCCGCGGTCGGGCATGGCGGCGTGGGAGCCTTTGCCGGTCAGGGTGATCTCGAAGGTATCCAGCGAAGCCATCATCGGCCCGGGATTGACCAGCACCTTGCCGGCCGGGACGCCTGGCCAGTTGTGCAGGCCGTAGATCGACTGCATCGGGAACCGCTCGAACAAGCCGTCCTCGATCATCTTCTGCGCGCCACCGAGGTTTTCTTCGGCCGGCTGGAACACGAAATACACGGTGCCGCTGAAGTTGCGCGTTTCGCTCAGGTGGCGTGCCGTGGCCAGCAGGATCGCCGTGTGCCCATCGTGGCCACAGGCATGCATACAACCTTTGTGGTTGGAGCTGTGGCTGCACTGGCCCAGCTCCTGGATCGGCAGCGCGTCCATATCGGCGCGGATGCCGATACTGGGGCCTTCGCCGTTGCGCAGGGTACCGACCACGCCGGTACCGCCCAGGCCGCGATGCACCTCGATGCCGAAGCTGGTCAACAGCTCGGCGACCTTGTCGCTGGTCTGCACTTCCTGAAAGCCCAGCTCCGGCGCCGAGTGGAACTGACGCCGCCAGCTGGTGGCGTCTTTGATCAAGTTGGCTGAAATGCTCATGTTAGTTACTCCAGGCTCGCGCCGTAGCCAAAGCTTGCGGCGGGAACCGCAGCGGTTTCCACCCAGACGCTTTTCACTTCGCTGTACTCGCGCAGCGCGTCCAGGCCCGAAGAGCGGCCATAACCGCTTTCACCGTAGCCGCCAAAGGGCGAGCTGACATGGATGGTCTTGTAGCCGTTGATCCAGAAGGTACCGGCGCGCACCTGTTTGGCCACGCGGTGGGCACGGCCTACGTCGCGGGTCCAGACACCACCGGCCAAGCCGAAGCGGCTGTCGTTGGCGATGCGAATGGCATCGGCTTCGTCTTCGAACGGGATGGCAACCACCACCGGGCCGAAGATTTCTTCCTGGGCGCAGTACAGCGCGTTGTTGCCCGCCAGTACGGTCGGGTTGATGTAGTAGCCAGGCTTGGCCGGGATCGGCTCGGCGCCTTCGCCAACCAGGCGGGCGCCATCTTCCAAGGCACGTTCGACCATGTTTTTCACATGGTTGTACTGCTTGGCGTTGTTGATCGGGCCGATCTGGGTGTGTGGGTCGCTCGGGTCGCCAACGGTGAACTGCTGGGCCGCCTTGGCCAGGGCCTGGGTGAACTTGTCGAAGATCGACGCTTGTACCAGCAGGCGCGACCCAGATACGCAGCTTTGCCCGGCACCGGAGAAAATCGCCGCCTGGGCGCCGCGCAGGGCGACCTCAAGGTCAGCGTCGGCGAAGACGATATTGGCCGACTTGCCGCCCAACTCCAGTACCGCAGGGATGCAGCGCTGCGCCGCCGCGACGGCGATGTGGCGGCCAGTAGCAGGCGAGCCGACGAACACCACCTTGCGAATATCGGCCTTGGCGATCAATTGCTGGCCGATGCTGTGGCCGTAGCCGGCCACCACGTTGACCAGGCCCTTGGGCACGCCAGCACGTTCGATCAGCACTGCGACCACCAGCGAGGACAGCGGGGTCAGTTCCGATGGCTTGAGGATGACTGCGTTACCGGCGGCAATCGCCGGGGCGATCTGCCAGCCGCAGGTGAAGATCGGTGCGTTCCACGGGGTGATCTGCAGCACGGTGCCCAGTGGTTCGTAGGTCACGTAGTTGAGGTGCGAGGTTGGCACCGGGATCACTTCGCCATGCAGCTTGTCGGCCCAGCCGGCGTAGTATTCGAACATCTCGGCGACTTTGGCCACTTCGACCTTGGCGTCGCGTATCGGCTTGTTGGCGGTCAGCGATTCGATCAGTGCCAGGTTGTCGGCGTGTTGGCGAATCAGTGCGCCGATCTGGTACATGGCGCGCCCGCGCGCCTGGCCGGTCATGCCCCACCATTGTTGCTGGGCGGCCTTGGCGGCGCTGTCTGCCTGCGCTACCAAGGCCTCGTCAGCGTCAGGGAAGCTCAGCATGAGGCTATCGTCGTGGGCGTTGCGCACCTCTACCGCTTGGCCATGACCTTCGATGAACTCACCGCCCACGTAGCTGGCGATCACTTGCCGATCGCCCCAGAACGGGCGCATCAGTTGGCTGATTGTTTCAGTGCTCATCGGTTATTCCCCACGGCCAAACAAAGCGTTGTCGGTGCGCTGCACGATGCAGCAGAAATCGTCGGAATCAGGCAGGGTCTGGCTGCTCTGTTGCCACAGTTGCGCGACCAGGCGCGACAGTGGCAGGTCAAGGTCCAGGCTGGCGGTCAGGTCGCTGGCCAAGCCGACGTCCTTGCGCATCAGGCCCATGGTGAAGCCTGAGTCATAGGCCTTGTTCAGTACCCAGGTCGGGAACATCACCTGGCTGGCGCCGCTACGGCCGGAGCCGGCGTTCAGGCCTTGCAGCAGTTTCTCGGGATCGACGCCGGCCTTGGCCGCCATGCTGACGGCTTCGGCGGTGCTGATCAGGTGCGCGGCGGCGAGCATGTTGTTGGCGATCTTGGCAACGTTGCCGGCGCCGACACTGCCGATATGCACGCGGGTGCCGCTCATGGCTTCAAGCACCGGCGTGGCCTTGGCGAGGTCGCCAGGTTCGGCCCCGATCACCATCGACATGGTGCCAGTGGCAGCGCCTTTGGGGCCGCCGGAGACCGGTGCGTCGATAAAACCGATGCGCTGCTCGCGCAGGGCCGCGGCCACCTTGCGGCTGGTCTCGGGGGTAGAAGTGGTGGTGTCGATCACCACCAGGCCGGCACGGCCCAGCTCGAGGATGCCGTCATAACCCAGGCACACGGCTTCGACGTGTTCCGCTTTAGGCAGCGACAGGATCAGCACATCGACCGCCGGGATCAGCTCGGCGCATACGCCGACCGATTTCACCCCGAGGTTTTCCGCCTGGGCCAGGGCTGCGCCCGACAGGTCGAAACCACTCACGTCAAAGCCTTTCCCCGCCAGGGTCGCGGCCATGCCACGGCCCATGTTGCCAAGCCCGATCACACCTACTTTCAAAGTCATGGAGATACTCATCCTCGAATATGTGCCCGCATTGGGTGAAGCAACCCCGTCGGGCCGGTGTGCAAGCGCTGCCGACGTCGCCCTGGGCTGATGGGTCGAGTATGGACAGCCCTCTGTGATCGCAGCAATAATCACTGAAATGAAATTCTGTTGCCTTTAGCGCAACACACAGGAGCCTTATGAGCGTCGTCCAGGATCGCCGCATTCTTTACTTCTTCGAGGCCGTCAAGCTGGGCAGCGTGCGCGCCGCCGCCGATTACCTGGACGTGGCGCCGTCGGCGGTCAGCCGGCAGATCGCCCAGCTCGAACAGGAACTCGGTAGCCCGCTGCTGGAACGGCATCGGCGTGGGGTCAAGCCCACGGAGGCGGGCGATCGGGTGCTGCATTACTACCGTCAGCGCCTGTCGCAGCAGGAAGTGTTGCTCGATTCGCTGCAGGCGCTGCGCGGCTTGCAGAGCGGTTCTGTGGTGCTGGCGGCGGGCGAGGGCTTCATCGATGGCTTGGCGGCGCCGCTTAGCCGGTTTTCCGAGCTATATCCGCGCATCGACCTGCAGGTGAACGTGTGCGGCACCAATGAAGTGATTCGCCAGGTGGTCGAGGACGAAGCGCATCTGGGCCTGGTGTTCAACCCGCCAGGCGATCCGAAGATTCGCTCCCATGCCCACACCCAGCAACCGGTGTGCGTGGCCGTCAGCCCCGATCACCCGCTGGCCAAGGAAACCGCGCCGCTACCGCTCAAGGGCCTGGACAACTATCGTTTGGCGCTGCCAGAGGTGTCCTACGGCATTCGCCAGATCGTCACCCTGGCCGAGCATCGCCTGGGCATCACCCTCAAGCCAACGCTGACCTGCGGCACCTTCGCCATGCTCAAGCGCTTTTCGATGTACGGCGGGGTGACCTTGATGCCAACTTTCGTCATGGAAGAAGAGATTCGCAGCGGCCATCTGGTCGCCCTGGCGCTGCAAAGCGAAGTGTTCAGCTCCCCGGAAACCCACTTGATCAGCCGCCTGGGCCGGCAGTTGAGCGTCGGCGCCAGTCGTTTATTGAGCATGCTTTTGCAGGACATGACCGCGTTCAAGGCGCAGCCTTGAACGCATCACTCTGCCAGGTAGTCGCGTGGCGGAGGGGGCAGCTCGGCTAGCAGCTGTTTCAAGCCATCGCTCCATTGCTGGCGAATTTGCCGGTAGTAAGGGTCGTCGCTGGTAATGCGCAAGCGCTCCATTACCTGCAAGCGGTCTTTGCGATACACCAGCAGATCCAGTGGCATGCCCACCGAGAGGTTGCTGCGGATAGTGGAGTCAAACGAGATCAGGCCGCAGCGAAGCGCCTCATCCAGCGGTGTGCAATAGCTGAGGTTACGATCGAGAATCGGCCTGCCGTACTTGCTCTCGCCCAGTTGCAGGAACGGCGTGTCTGGCGTGGCCTGGAAAAAATTGCCCTGCGCGTAGACGTTGTAGATGCCCATCGGCGCGCCTGCGATCTGCCCGCCGACGATGAACGAGCTGCTCAGCTCGATCTCCTCGGTCAGTACGCTGCGATCGCGCAGCACAACTTCACGCAGGGTTTCGGCGACCAGTACCGTGGCGTCATAGAGCGTGGCGACATTCAGCAGGTGACTGCCAGTGGCGCGGGTCCGTTGTTCGAGCAGGTTGATCACCGATTGCGAGGTGGCCAGATTGCCAGCGGTTTGTAGCACGATCAGCCGATCGCCCGGCACGCTGAACACGAACAGTTTGCCAAAGGTGGAGATCT
The DNA here is from genome assembly GCF_051129895.1 of Pseudomonas sp. Je.1.5.c. Classification (NCBI taxonomy): domain Bacteria; kingdom Pseudomonadati; phylum Pseudomonadota; class Gammaproteobacteria; order Pseudomonadales; family Pseudomonadaceae; genus Pseudomonas; species Pseudomonas sp. Je.1.5.c. Next base: position 11,430 of record NZ_JBCPSP010000002.1, on the reverse strand, counting down.
GGTCGATGCCTGCATTGGTGCGTGAGTCGCTGATGAAAACCAGCCCGTCCGCCAAGTGCATAGCGACGCAGTACGTCATGCTGTTTCCCTTGTTATCTGGATTGGATGATCCCGCCGCGCTCGATGCGACGGGATCTGTTTGTGCAGCGACAGAGGGTTATTGGCGCTGCACCTGGACGTTGGCCATCATCGATTCGACCCCGCCACCACGGCGTACGCCCCTGACCGGGCAGGCATCGAGATAGTCCAGGCCAATCGCCAGCTTCAGGTGCCGTTCCGGTCGGGTCAGCCGGTTGGTGATGTCGAAGCTGTACCAGGCCTGGTCAACCCAGGCTTCGGCCCAGGCGTGGCTGGCCAGGTGGTCTTGGTCCTCGGTGCACAGATAACCGGAGACATAGCGTGCCGGGATACCCAGGCTGCGTGCGCAGGCCAGAAACGCATGGGTATGGTCCTGGCAGACCCCGGCAGCGCCAGCAAAGGCCTCGATGGCCGTAGTGCCCACCGAAGTCGCCCCCGGGCTATACGGCATGTGCTCGGCCAAGGCCTGCATCAGCGCGGTCAGTGCGGCCCGGTCGCGCTGCTCGCCGCAGTGCTGCACCGCGAAGGCTTTGAGGGCATCGCAGGCTTGGGTCAGGTGGCTGCTGCGCAGAAACGGCAAGGGCGACTGACTGCCAGCCTCCCATTCGCAATCCGGGTCGATCTCCACCCGGCCACTGGCCGTGAGGGCGAGGTGGCCATGGGGTTTGTCCAGGGTCAGCACATGCAGGATGTTGCCATAGGGGTCGATCTGGCTGTTGACCTTGCAGGGCAGGTCCAGCTGCCATTCGAGAATGCGCTGGCGCTCACTGCTGCGCGGGGTCAGGCGCAGAAACTGGATGCTGTTGCGCACGTCGCTGGCGTAGCTGTAGGTGGTGTCGTGGCGAATGGACAGTTTCATACGACCTCCAGATAGGAGTTATGCACGCTTTGGCCGAGCCGGTTGATGCGCTCGATGAAATCGCTCAGCCACAGGTGCAGGCCGGCTTCGAGGATTTCATCGATTGCGGTGTAGCGCAGGCGGGCATTGAGTTCGGCGGCCATGCGCTGGGCGGCGCGCCCGGTGCTGCCAGGCAACCCTGCGAGGATCAGGTCGAGCTCTTCGATACAGGCGTGCAACGAACGGGGCACGTCCACCCGCAGCAACAGCAGTTCGGACACCGGACGGGCGCTGGGTGGGGCGCGGTAGATTTCATTGAAGGCTTCATACGAGGTCAGCGCGCGCAACAAGGCGCTCCATTGGTAGTAGCCGCGGGCGGAGTCGTCGCTGACTTCCTCGGAGGCTTCCCCGAACATCTCGTAGCGCGCATCGAGCAGGCGCAGGGTGTTGTCCGCCCGTTCGAGGAAGGTGCCCAGGCGGATGAAGCTGTAGGCGTCGTTGCGCATGATGGTGCCGGAGGTCGCGCCACGGAACAGGTGCGAGCGTTCCTTGACCCAATCGCAGAACTGGCTGATGCCGTAGCGCCCCAGGCCATTGCTGGCAATATTGCGCATTTCGATCCAGGTGGCGTTGATGTTTTCCCACATGTCGGCGGTGATCCGGCCACGCACGGCATGGGCGTTGGTTCGGGCGGCCTGCAGGCAGCAGTAGATGCTGCTGGGGTTGGTCGCATCGAGCGCGAAGAAGTGCAGCATGCGCTCGGTGTCGAGCTCGGTATGCCGCCGGATGTAGTCGTCCAGGGTGCCGGAGGCTAGCAGCGACATGGCCAGCTCGGCGTGGCCATCGCTACGCCCGGCCTGGGGCATCAGCGACAGCGAATAGCTGACCTCGAGCATGCGCGCAAGGTTCTCGGCGCGTTCCAGGTAACGGGACATCCAGTACAGATCGGAAGCGGTTCTTGAGAGCATCGGTCAGTCCTCCACCACCCAGGTGTCCTTGGTGCCGCCGCCCTGCGACGAGTTGACCACCAGCGAGCCTTCTTGCAAGGCGACCCGGGTCAGGCCGCCCGGCACCAGGCGGGTTTCGCTGCCCGACAGGACGAACGGGCGCAGGTCGATGTGGCGTGGCGCGATGCCGTTTTCGACGAAGGTCGGGCAGGTCGACAAGCACAGCGTGGGCTGGGCGATGTAGGCGTGCGGGCGGGCCTTGATGCGGGCCCGAAAATCCTCGATCTGCGCAGCGCTCGCCGCCGGCCCGACCAACATGCCATAGCCACCGGAGCCCTGCGTCTCCTTGACCACCAACTGCGGCAAGTGCGCCAGCACGTGGGACAGGTCCTGCGGCTTGCGGCATTGCCAGGTGGGCACGTTGCGCAGAATCGGCTCCTCGCTGAGGTAGAAGCGGATCATCTCGTCGACATAGGGATAGATCGACTTGTCGTCGGCGACCCCGGTGCCGGCGGCATTGGCCAGGATCACGTTGCCTGCCCGGTACACGGCAATCAGCCCGGGTACGCCGAGCATCGAGTCGGGGTTGAACGACAAGGGGTCGAGGTACTCATCGTCCAGTCGCCGATAGATCACGTCCACTTGCTGGGGCCCGGCTGTGGTGCGCATGTAGACATGGTCGTCGCGCACGAACAGGTCGGCGCCTTCGACCAGCTCGATGCCCATCTCGCGGGCCAGGAACGCATGCTCGAAGTAGGCGCTGTTGAAGCGCCCCGGGGTGAGCACTACTGCGGTAGGGTTGTCCAGCGGGCTGGCGCTCTTGAGTGTGTCGAGCAGCAGGTTGGGGTAGTGGTCGATGGGCGCGATGCGCTGGGCGGCGAACAGCTCGGGGAACAGGCGCATCATCATCTTGCGGTCTTCGAGCATGTAGCTGACCCCGCTGGGGGTGCGCAGGTTGTCCTCCAGCACGTAGTAGGTGCCATCGCTGTCGCGAACCAGGTCGACCCCGGTGATATGCGCATAGAGGCCGCGATGCAGATGCAGGCCCTGCATGGCGACCTGGTAGCCCTCGTTGGCCAGCACCTGCTCAGGCGGGATGATGCCGGCCTTGAGGATGCGCTGGTCGTGGTAGATGTCCTGCAGGAACAGGTTCAGCGCCTGTACCCGCTGGATGCAGCCGCGCTCAACGGTGCGCCACTCGCTGGCGCGGATGCTGCGGGGGATGATGTCGAACGGGATCAGGCGTTCGGTGTCTTGCTTGTCGCCGTACAGCGTGAAAGTGATACCGGCACGATGAAACAGCAAGTCGGCCTCGCGCCGACGTTGCTCCAGCAGCTCCAGTGGGGTGTTCGCCAGCCAGCGGGCGAAGGCTTGATAATGTGGGCGGCAACTTCCGTTAGCCTCATACATTTCATTGAAAAACGCTCGGGACATACCCACTCCTTGCCACGTCTAGTCGGCATTCTTATCGTCGGCGGCGCTATTGCAGGGCGCTGCAAGTCAGCACTGCAATGACGATGCCGAAACGCTTGGGGCAGGGGTGATAAGTGCAGAACGTGCAACAAACAGCCGATGTGCGCTGTTTGCTATCAAAAAAGCGGACCTATTGAGTGGATTACTGGCCAATGGCCGGGCGTCGCCGGCTTTGCCACGCCTTGGGCATTATTGAAAATGCCTCAAAACAGAGCGCGGCGGACGTTGCCTGTGAAGATGACCCTAAGTGGTGCCTGGCCTGAACCAAGATCAGGTCGAACGCCCTTGCTCAGCCCGCACCGCCGCCATGAACGTCTGCATCGCTGACGACTGCACGCGATTGCGCCGGGTAATCAACCCATAAGGCGGCAGGCGCGGCTCAAGCTGGATCGGCAGCACCGCCAGCAAGTGCCGCCCTGGGTAGTCGTCGACCACCGAGCGCGGGGTGATGCCAATCATGTCGGTCTGCTGCAGCAACGACAGCAAGGTCATGATCGAGGTGGTCTCGACGATGCTGCTAGGCAAGTCGATCCGGGCATTGTGGAACGCCTGGTTGACGATGGTGCGCATCGGGCTTGGATGCTGTTGCAGCACCCAGGTCATTTCCTGCAGCTCGGTCCAGGCGATCTTTTTCACCTTGGCCAGCGGGTGCTGGGCGCCGGTGATCACGCACAGCTCCTCTTCGCCGAGGCTGTCGAACTGCAAGTCGTCGGTACGCGCATTGCTCGGGATGCGCCCCAGCACCACATCCAGCTGGTCCTGTTGCAGGGCCTGGACCAAGACATCGCTGGTGTCCACCTGCAGGCTCATCGACAGCCGTGGGTGGCTCTGCTTGAGGGTGGCGATGGTGCGCGTCAGCAAGCCTGAGGCCAGCGCTGGAATGGCGCCGATGGTGACCCGGCCGAGGTTGCCCGATTCCAGCGCGACCATTTCCTCGCGCATGCCCGACAGCTCGGCGAAGATCATCCGCGCGTAGTAGATCAGTGTTTCGCCGAACGGCGTTGCGCGCATGCCGCGGGCCAGGCGTTCGAACAACTCGACGCCGAGCAGGTCCTCGGCTTCGTGGAGCATCTTGGTGGCGGCCGGTTGGGTCATGCCGATCTCTTCGGCGGCGCGGCGCAGCGAGCCGAGTTCGTCCAGGGCCAGCATCAGGCGCAGTTGCCGCAGGCGCAGCCGGCTGTGGATGATGTTGGCGTCGGGGATGCGGGACATGGTCTGGCTCGTGGGCATAGGGGAGGCCAAGATTGACAAGAAATGGAGGAGGGCGCCACCGCCGCGGGGCAGGCGCGCCCTCAAGGCGGTGGTGACTGCAAGGTTATGCCGGGCGCCGGGCCAGCTTGCGCCCGAGCACGCTGCGTAGACTGGCGATGGCCTTGGCCAGCAGCGGCCAGAACAGCATCACCAGAGCCGCGCTGGTCAGGCTGGCCACCAGCGGGTTGGACCAGAAGATCGCCAACTGCCCGTCGGAGAACAGCATCGACTGGCGGAAGGCGTCCTCGGCCTTGTCACCCAGCACCGCTGCCAGCACCAGCGGGGCGATCGGATAGCCGAGTTTCTTGAACAGGTAGCCCAGCGCACCGAAGATCAGCATCAGGCCGACGTCGGTCATCGAGTTGTGCACCGAGTAGGCACCGATGGCGCAGACCATGATGATGATCGGCGCGATGATCGAGAACGGGATGCGCAGGATCGAGGCGAACAATGGCACCGTGGCCAGCACCACGATCAGGCTGACGACGTTGCCCAGGTACATGCTGGCGATCAGCCCCCAGACGAAGTCGTGCTGTTCGACGAACAGTGTCGGCCCTGGATGCAGCCCCCAGATCATCAGGCCACCGAGCATCACCGCGGCGGTTGCCGAGCCGGGGATGCCCAGCGTCAACATCGGTAGCAAGGCGCTGGTGCCGGCGCTGTGGTCGGCGGTTTCCGGGGCGATCACCCCTTCCACCTCGCCACTGCCAAAGCGCTCGCGGTTTTTCGAGAAGCGCCGCGCCAGGCTGTAGCTCATGAACGAGGCGGCGGTCGGCCCGCCTGGGGTGACGCCCATCCAGCAACCGACCAGCGCACTGCGCAGCCAGGTCAGCCAGTAGCGCGGCAGCTTGGCCCAGGTGCGCAGGATCACCATCGGCGTGATGCGCGCCCGCTCACCACGAAACACCAGCCCTTCCTCCACCGTGCAGAGGATTTCGCCGATGCCGAACAGGCCGATCACCGCCACCTCGAAGCTGAGCCCCGAGAGCAGCCAGGGTTGCTCGAAGGTCAGGCGCAGTTCGCCGGACACGGTGTCCATGCCGACGGCGGCCATGCCGAAGCCGATCATCATCGCTACCAGGGTCTTGAGCGGTGGGTTCTTGCTCAGGCCGATGAAAGTGCAGAACGCCAGCAGATAGACGGCAAAGAACTCCGGTGAGCTGAACTGCAAGGCGAAGCGGGCGATATGGGTCGACAGGAAGGTCAGCAGCAACACCCCGACCAGCGCGCCGAGCAGCGCCGAGGTGAACGCGGCGGTCAGCGCTTCGCCGGCCTGGCCGTTGCGCGCCATCGGGTAGCCGTCGAAGGTGGTCGCCACCGACGACGGTTCGCCGGGTATGTTGAACAGGATCGAGGTGATCGAGCCGCCGAACAACGCCCCCCAGTACATGCACGACAGCAGGATGATCGCCGACACCGGCTCCATGGTGAAGGTCAGCGGCAGCAGCAGCGCCACGCCATTCGGTGCGCCCAGCCCAGGCAGCACGCCGACCAGAATCCCCAGCAGCACGCCGACCACCATCAGGCCTAGGTGATGTGCGCTGAGGATCAGGCTCATGCCTTGCATCAACGAGTCGATTTCACTCATGGTCGCAGCCCTCCCAGCACATTGGCCACGTCACCCAGCAGGCCAGCTGGCAGCGGCACCTTGAACCACAACGCGAAGATCAGGTAGCTGGCCAGTGCGGCGCCGCAGGACACCAGCACCATGGTCAGCCAGCGATGGCCCTGACCTGCGCGCCGTGCGCGCCACATGAACCAGGCGATGAACAGGATCGAGGCCAGGTAGATACCGGTGAACGGTATGGCGGCGACAAAGCCCACGATCGGCAGGAACACCGCCAGCACCTGGCGAAACGCCTGGCGGCCGACGAAGGATTCAGCAACCGCTGGGCGGCGCAGCAATGCCAGCAGCAGATTGCCGAGGCTGGCGCAGCTCAGCAGCAGGCCGATGTAGAAGGGGAAGTAGCCGGCCTCGGGGCCGGCATCGCCCCAGCCGATGCCGATCGCCAGGCTGCCGTGCATGAGGATGGCGCCCAATGCGCCGGTGAACAGGGCAAGGCCGGTTTCCACCCAGCGGGTGGCAACCAGCGGTGTGTCTGAGGGGCTGGACATGGTGCTCTCCCTTGCAAGGTTCACTGGCGCAGCCAGCCGGCATCCTGGAACAGCGGGATGACCCGCTCACGGTCCTGTTCGATGTAGCTGACCAACGCCTGCCCCTCAAGGAAGGTCGGTGCCAGGGCCGAACGCTCGATATAGGCCTTGAACTCCGGGGTCTGGCTGACCTTGCGCAGCAGTTCGACATAGAAACTGCGTTGCGCCTCGCTGATCGCTCCCGGCAGGAACACCGTGCGCGGGAAGCGGTACTGATCGATGCCCAGGCCCTGCTCATGGCAGGTGGGGATGTCGGCCCAGGACTGCTCGGCGGTGACCTTTTCCTGGTAGATCATGCGTTCGTGGCTGAACACGCACAGCGGCCTGACCTGGCCGCCACGCCATTGGCTGAGGCTTTCGGCGGGGTTGTTGAGGTTGGCCGCGATGTGCTTGCCGGCCAACTGGATCGAAGCCTCGCTGCCGCTCTTGAACGGGATGTAGGTGAGCTTGCTGCCGACCTGCTTGCCGATCAGCAGGGCCAGGGTCTGGTCGACATCTTTCGACTGGCTGCCACCAAAGCGCAGCTTGCCGCCATCAGCCAACGCGCCTTTGAACGCTGCGGCATCGGCCCAGGGTGCATCCTGATAGGTCCAGAGAATGAAGTCGTCCTCGGCCACCGCTGCCACTGGCGTGAGGTCGGTCCACTGGTAGCCGAGCTTGGCCACCAGCGGCAACAGGTACACATTGTTGGTGCCGATCACCAGTTTGTGCGCATCGCCCTGGGCCAGCTTCATGTCGAGAAAGGCTTCGGCGCCGTTGCCGCCACCTTTGTTGAGCACCACGGTATTGACGTCCAGCAGCTGATGCTGGCTGATCGCCGACTGGATCAGCCGGGCCAGTTGATCGGTGCCGCCGCCCGGGCCGCCGGCGACCACGATCTCCACGTTCTTCTGGGGTTTCCAGGCCTCGGCGAGGGCGGGCAGGGCGGGGGCGCTGAGCAGGGCGCAGGTGGCCAGGAACGACGACAGGTGACGCGCGTAGGCGTATCGCATGGGTGACCTCTTGTTGTCTTTGTTATGGGTAGCCGCAGTGTGCGAAGGGAACCGATAAGCGTCTATTCAAAGTTAGGCATACATCGATAGCCCTGGGTTATAGCTGAGCGATAACCTCAGGCAATGGCTGTATGAGCAGCTTTGATTAGACGGTTATCGTTGCGCCGGCCATAGTCGCTGTGCCGGCAACGACCGGATCACAACAATAACAAGCAGAGGTAGCTCCTATGGCTCAGGCACAAACGGCTGTGCTGCAAGCTGCGCGTTCAGCCGATAAAGCAGTCGCGCTGAAGGCCAGCAACGTGCGCTGGCGCATCTTCGCCATCATCTTTGCACTGACGGTGATCAACTTGATCGACCGTGTTTCGCTGTCGATCGCCATGCCCACCATTGCCGCCGAATTCGAACTTTCGCCGAGCATGCAAGGGCTGATTCTGAGCAGTTTCTTCTGGGCCTATGCGTTGTTGCAGATCCCTGGCGGCTGGTTGATCGACCGCTTTGGTCCGCGCCGGGTGATCGGCTGGTCAACGGGTTTATGGGGGGCTTTCCAGACCCTCGCGGCATTCGCCACGGGCGGGTTGTCACTGATGTTCGCGCGGGTGGCGCTGGGCGCTGCGGAGGCGCCGTTGTTTCCCTCCGGCGGCAAACTCAATTCGCTCTGGCTCGGCCCCAGCGAGCGCAGCCGCGGCGCCGTGCTGATGGACTGCGGCGGCCCGCTGGGGGCTGCGCTTGGCGGGCTGATCATTGCCTACCTGATTGTTGTGCTCGGCTCCTGGCGCATCGCCTTTTTCGTCGCCGGCATCGCCACCCTGGCCATGGCCTGGCTGGCTTGGCACTACTTGCGCGACAACCCCGCCGAACATGCCTCGGTCAATGCCGCCGAGCTTGAGCAAATCAATGGTGGGCGCGCCGTACCAGCCGCTGAAGCGGCGCAGCAACAGGCTAAAGGCCTGGGCATCGCGCCACGTTCGCTGACCGGCATCCTGCTCGGGCGCGCCAGTTGGGCCATGGTGTTCTTCGGCCTGTTGACCTGGGGGCCGAGCTATCTGGCCCATGCCCGCGGTTTTGATATCAAAGGCATCGGCGCTGCCACCTTCATCATCTTCCTGTGCGGTGCGCTGGGTTCGCTGGTCGGCGGCTTCCTGTGCGACATGCTGATCCGCAAGGGCGTGCGCCGAGGCCTGGCGGCCAAGGGGCTACTGACCTTTTCCGGCCTGGTGGCGCTGTGCGCGTTACTCCTGCTGCCTGGCCTGAGCAATGCCTATGCCGCTGTAGCGCTGCTGTCGCTGACGGCGTTCTTCCTCATGTGGGGCAGCCTCTACTGGAGCTTCCCAGCGTTGCTCGCCGCGCCCTCGCGGGTAGGCCTGATCGGCGGCGTGATGAACCTCGCCGGCAGCCTGGGCGGCATCGTCGTGCCGATTCTGGTTGGCGTTCTGCTGCAGCACCTGGGCGGTTACCCGGCGGTGCTCGGCTTCTTTGCCCTGTGTTCGGCGCTGTTCATCGTCGGCACGTTGTTGATCGCTCTGGACAAGACCGAGGTTAACCATGGCTGAGTTGTACGACGGGCCAATCGTCGATGCCCACCATCATTTCTGGGACCCCGTGAACAACCCGCATCCGTGGTTGGCGGCGAGTGCCAATATCCCGTTTCGCTACGGCGACTACAGCGCGCTCAAGCGCCGTTACTTCCCGCAGGATTATTTTGCCGATGCGGGCGAGCACCAGGTGGTCGAGACGGTGTACGTGGAAACGGAGTGGGACCCAAACGACCCCATCGGCGAGTCCCGCTTCATCCATGCTCTGGCTGCCCGCTACGGCACGCCCAATGCGGTGGTTGCCCAGGCCTGGCTGGATGCCGACGATGCCCCGCAGGTGCTGGCAGCCCAAGCGGGCTTTGCGCGGGTACGCAGCGTTCGGCACAAACCGGGTGGGCCCACCCAGCCCGACCAGGTCGGCCGTTCGCACAGCTTGATGAGCGATGAGCAGTGGCGCCGTGGCTACGCCGAGCTGGGTCGCCATGGTCTGCACTTCGACCTGCAGACGCCGTGGTGGAACCTCGACGAGGCGGCGCGCCTGGCGCGGGATTTCCCCAATACCTTGCTGATTCTCAATCATGCCGGGCTGCCGTCCGATCGCAGCGCCCAGGGCCTGGCCGACTGGCAGGCGGCCATGGCGCGCTTCGCCCGTTGCGACAACGTCGCGGTGAAGATCTCCGGCATTGGCCAGGCCGGCAAGCCGTGGCGCGTCGAGGACAACGCCTGGATCGTGCGCCAGGTCATCGCCCTGTTCGGCAGCGAACGGGCGATGTTCGCCAGCAACTTCCCGGTCGATGGCCTGTGCGGCAGCTTCGATGATATCTACCGCGGCTTCAAGCGCATCGTTGCCGACTTGCCGTCTACCACCCAGGAACAACTTTTTCTGCGCAATGCACGGCGGATCTACCGCACTGTGCCCGACACCCTGCGCCATGCCCAGCTATCGCCCGACATGAGGACTCCCGTATGAGCAAGCAAACCCTTCCACGCCTGGCCATGGTGCTCGGCGACCCGGCCGGTATCGGCCCCGAGCTGATCGCCCGGCTGCTGGCCGAAGCGCAGGTACGCAGCCAGGCGCATGTGGTGTTGATCGCCGATGAGGACGAAGTGCGCCGCGGTATGCAGATCGCCGGTTGCGAGTTCCCCTATCGGCGGGTCGACTCGTTGCAGACCCTGGACTTCGCCGATGACACGCCGTTGCTCTACCCGTATCGCGGCCAGGCCCAGGGCGCCTTTGCGCGCAGCGAAGCCAGTGTGATTGGCGGGCGCTACAGCCTGGATACCTTGGCCGTGGCGCTCGAGCTAACCCAGTCAGGCAATACCGACGCGATACTGTTCGGGCCACTGAACAAGACCTCGCTGCACCTGGCAGGCATGGGCCACAGTGACGAGCTGCACTGGTTTGCCGAGCACCTGGACTTCACCGGGCCGTTCTGCGAGTTCAACGTGCTCGATGCGTTGTGGACCTCGCGGGTTACCTCGCACGTGGCCCTGGCCGAGGTGCCGGGCCTGCTCAGCCAGCAGCGAGTGCTCGAAGCGATTGGCTTGATCGACACCGCGCTCAAACGCAGCGGTCTCGTCCGCCCGCGTATCGGGGTGTGCGGCCTGAACCCGCACAATGGCGACAACGGCAGCTTTGGCCGTGAAGAGTTGGACATTATCGGCCCGGCTGTGCAGCGGGCGCGTGAGCAGGGCATCGATGCCGATGGCCCGTATCCTGGCGACACCATCTTCCTCAAGGTGCAGGGCGATGCCAAGGCGTTCGATGCGGTGGTGACCATGTATCACGACCAAGGCCAGATCGCCATCAAGCTGATGGGCTTCTCGCGCGGCGTCACCGTACAGGGCGGCCTGCCGATCGCCATCACCACCCCAGCCCACGGTACTGCCTTCGACATCGCAGGGCAGGGCAAGGCCAATGTCGGTGCCACCCGCCAGGCCTTCGAAATTGCCTGTCGCATGGGCCGCAACGCCCGCTGAGTGCCCGGCGGCTTTGCCTGACACAACTCAATCCCCACGGTTTGTACGGGGCCCTGTGGGAGATTCTATGGTTATGGGCAAGCCAATTTCATAGCTCTGGTGATGTATTCGCCCTGATTTTTCATCAGGGCGAAAGCCACGCGGGCAAGCTTTCGAGCCAAGATGACCAAGGCTTGGGTTGT